>NZ_JAEMRD010000045.1 GCF_016463485.1 Brevundimonas sp. | reverse complement strand
CCCGCGATCGCCTCGCCGTTCGGCCCCGTCGTGCTGGGCCAGAAATGCCCGATCACCGCCCCAAGCGCGATGGCGATCAGCACCTGGAAATACAGATGACGATAGAAGGGGCGGCGTTCGACCGGTGACAAAACTGCTGACGTACTGGCGTTCAAAACCGCTTCCTCTCGACGGACCACGTCCGCTGTTTCCCGATGCGATCTTGCGCCGCCGTTTTCGAAGCAATCGTCGCCGTCCTTTCGCCCGAATTGAAATCCTTTTTCACCGGGGAGCTTTGATCTGTTTTTATTGAGTTTTTTGTTCGACAGCCTGTACTCCTGAAACGCAGATTGCGAAATTCCGCCACCTTCTGTGGCCATATCGTGCGGAAAATCGCACACTCACGTCATGACCGGACCAAAGAACTTGATCAGCGGCGTTGCGAAGCAGGTATCGAAAGGCCCCTGGCCATTCGTCATCGCCGTCTGGCTCGTTCTGGTGATCGCCTCCGCAGTCGTCGCCGGCGAGGTCGCCCGCCGTCAGGCCGAACATAACATTGGCCGCCAGGCACAGGCTGCCGCCGCCCTGCACGCCGCAGTCCTGCGCAGCGAACTCGAGAAGCACCGATCCCTGCCCCTGGTCCTGGTTCAGGATCCCGAGGCAGTCATGCTGCTGAGCGACGCGACCCCGGCACGAGCCGAACTGATGAACCGCAAGCTGGAACTGCTGGCCGACCAGACCCGAGCGGCCGCCATCTATCTGCTGGACACGAACGGGGTCGCGCGCGCTGCCTCCAACTGGCGGCTCCCGACCAGTTTCGTAGGCTCCGACTACAGCTTCAGGCCCTACTTCACCCGCGCGATCGCGCAAGGATCCGCAGAGTTCTTCGCCCTGGGCACCGTCAGCGGCCGTCCCGGCCTCTACCTTGCGCGCCGACTGTCAGACCGCTCCGGCCGACTGCTCGGCGTGGTCGTGGTCAAGGTCGAGTTCGACGCCCTGGAACAGGAATGGCGTGGTTCGGGCGAGCCCGCCTATGTCTCGGACCAGAGCGGCGTTGTCCTGATCACTTCCGTCCCCGCCTGGAGATTTCGCACGGTAGCCCCGATGACGCCGGAGCAACGCCGCCTCGTTCTCGCAGGCCAGACGCTGGGTCACGACGCACTTGGTCCCTTGCCCTTCGAGACTGTGCCAGGCGGCTCACGGCTGGTCAGCACATCCCTGAACGGTCAGGCACAGCCGTGGATTTCCGCCCAGGCACCGACCAGCACACCCGGCTGGACCCTGCATCTGTTGTCCCCGGCCGGAAACGCCATCCTGGTGGCCGTGACCAACGCCCGCGCCGTCGCGGCCTTGATTGTCACCTTGCTGATGGTCGCCGTCGCGATCCTGATCCGTCGTCGCCAACTGGCACTCGCCCAGGCGATGGCACAGGTCGCGGCCCGCGCCGAGCTTGAGCACCGCATCGACGAGCGCACAGTCGAACTACGGGTCGCAAACGACGAACTCAGCCGCCAGATCGACGAACGGCAGCAGGCCGAGGCCAGCCGTGAACTCCTGCGCGACGAACTGGTCCAGGCCAACAAACTGGCCACCTTGGGTCAGATCGCAGCGGGCGTCGCGCATGAGATCAACCAGCCCGTCGCCGCCATTCGCACCTTTGCGGACACCGCCAGGGCTTATCTCGATCGTGACGATCGGACCGGTGCCAGGCGCACCCTGACCCGGATCGAAAATCTGACCGCGCGCATTGGTTCGATCACTGACGAACTGCGTGCTTTCTCCAGAAAGACCGCCTCGACTCCTTCAGCGGTCGATCCCGACGCCGCCGTCGACGGCGCGCTGATCCTGTTATCTGGCCGGCTGCGCGAGAGCCGCATCACGCTGCACCGCTCTCCAGCCCCGGCCGGAACAAGAGTTCTGGCCGAACGCATCAGGCTGGAACAGGTCATCGTCAACCTGGTCCAGAATGCAATCGAGGCGCTAGAGGGAGAGCCCAACGATACGCCGCATCTGACCATTGCGATCAGGCGTGTCGCCGACCGGGTGGAAATCGCGATAGCCGATAACGGTCCGGGCCTCGACACCGCCGTTACGAAGGCTCTGTTCACTCCCTTCACCACCACCAAGGCGACAGGCCTCGGCCTGGGCCTCGTCATCTGCCGCGATATCGTCGGCGGCTTTGGCGGTGAGCTGAACCTGCGCGAAGGCCCGTCCGGCGCAACATTCGTCATCACCCTGAAAGCAGCCCACTGATGGATTTTGCCCGGCCCAACGCTGTCGCCCTGGTCGACGATGACGACGACTTCAGGTCCGCCCTGATCGAACGGCTGGAACTCGAGGGCTTCGACGTGACGGCTTTCGCCTCGGCCGAGGTCGCCGTCCGCGCGCTCGATCCGGGCTTTCCCGGCGTGGTGATCAGCGATCTGCGAATGCCCGGCCTTGATGGACGTCAGCTGTTGTCGCGACTCCAAACGCTCGACGAAGGCCTGCCGGTCATCATGATCACCGGGCACGGCGACATCGAGGACGCAGTCGATGCGCTGCGGCACGGGGCCTATGATTTCGTGGCCAAGCCGTTTGCCTTCGACCGTCTGCTCGACAGTCTCAATCGGGCCCTGGAAAAGCGGGCTCTTGTGCTGGACAACCGCCGTCTGTCGGCCGCCGCCACTGACGCGGGCCTCGAACTGCCCTTGATCGGCGCCAGCGAGACGATGTCGCGCCTGCGCGCCACGATCACCCAGCTGGCCGACGCTCGCCTGGATGTGCTCATCGAAGGCGAGACAGGCGTCGGCAAGGAGGTCGTCGCCCGCGCCCTGCACAACGGCGGCCGACGCCGCATCCACCCGTTCGTGGCCGTCAACTGCGGTGCCCTGCCCGACGGTCTGATCGAGAGTGAACTGTTTGGGCATGAGGCGGGAGCCTTTCCAGGCGCACTGCGTCGTCGTGTCGGGCACATCGAACACAGCCATCGCGGCACATTGTTTCTGGACGAGATCGAGAGCATGCCGATGGCTGTTCAGATCAAGCTCCTGCGCGTCATCGAAGAGCGTGAAGTTCAGCCTATCGGTGCGACCCAGCCTCGTCCCGTTGACCTGCGCATTCTTGCGTCCTCGAAAGTCGATCTGGAAGAGGCCGTCGGAGCGGGGGTCTTTCGAGGCGATCTCTACTATCGTCTGAACGTCATCAAACTCCGGGTGGCACCCCTGCGCGAGCGGCGCGACGATGTGCCCTTGCTTTTCGGTCACTTCCTGCGACGCGCCGCGACCCGCGAGGGTCGCTCGCCCCCCTCGATGTCAGCCACTGTTCGTCGTCGCCTGCTGGATCATGATTGGCCTGGTAATGTTAGAGAACTGGCTCACTTCGCCGAGCGGGTTCTGGCGGGTCTGGAAGAGCCCCAGTCTGCGACGCAGCCGCCACCGGGCAATGGGCTCGCCGAGAGTTTGGCACGTTACGAAAGCCAGCTGATCCTCGAAGCCCTGGAGTGCTGGGGCGGTGACGTCGTCGCAGTCGCCAGGAGCCTGAAACTTCCGCGGAAAACGCTCTACGACAAACTGCAACGCCACGGTCTTCGGCCCGCTGATTTTCGTAACCGCAACTAAGCCAACCAGCACTCGAGGTTCCCCGCCTCGCATTCCCCGAACGGCAATTTGTGGGCGACACACGCGGTTGGCGATGACCAGGTGTTCAGTCCTGCGGTGTGCCGTCCGAGCGGCGATACACTATCGAAAGCTCCGCTCAGAGATCTGGCAGCGCGCTACAGCACGAACCGGAAGGCTTGGGTGGAGGAGCCTGACCGCTTCAAGTTGGATCCCGTCCACTCGACCTCCGGACCGAACATCTGGCGCCGTCGCTTTCGCGCATGCACTTTCCGCATCTCGCGCCGGCACATCTGACTGCCCGATGCATCCTCCATCAAAATCGCCCGTCTTGCTCGCCGCCGTCAGCGCCTGCTCAAGCTATCCATGGGACTGATCAGGATCGATCAATTTAATCCACTGTTAAAATATCGTCGGCCCATTATTGTTATGATTAAGAGCGCTTCAGCGGCGTCGAAGAGGGGACGAAAGACCGCGCAGAATAATTTCATGAGGGCACGGCCGTGAGGTCAGCAGTGCGAAGCGCCAGGTCTCCCGGCCCTCACCAACGCCACTGACACAACAAAAACAGGACGTCTGCGACGACGCTCGCAGTCCAGGGAGAGACAAACCATGAACCGCCGACTTATTCGCCGATCGCTGCAGATGACCACCGCTGTGGCGCTGATCCTCCCTGCCATGGCGGGGACCGTTCAGGCCCAGTCCGCCGATCCTGGAAACGCCACCGCAGTCGAAGAGATCGTCGTCACCGCTCAACGCCGGTCCGAGAGCCTGCAGCGCGTGCCCGTAAGTGTGACGGCGGTGACCGCAGAGGAACTGAGCGATCGCAACATCAATGAACTCGGCCAGCTCGCGGTCGCTGCACCCAGCCTGCAGGTCGGCAGCGAAGGCAGCTTCTCCGTGCGCGGTGTGGGGACGCTGGCGTTCGCACAAACCATCGACTCCAGCGTCGCGATCGCGATCGACGACGTCAATCTCGGCCGCCCCAATCTGGGCGGTTCGCTGTTCAACGACGTCGCCCAGGTAGAGGTCCTGAACGGTCCGCAAGGCCTGCTGTTCGGCAAGAACGCTTCGGCCGGCCTTCTGAATATAACCACCACCCGCCCGCGACCAGGCGTCTTCGAAAGCCTCAGCGACGTTGAGGCGGGCGTGCGGGACACGCCGGGCTCAGACGCCACGGCCAGTTCGATCATCGCGCGTCAGACGCTTAATTTCCCGATCGGCGACCGGTCGGCGCTACGCCTGAACGCCATCATCTCAAACCAGGAGCCCGGCACGACGTTCGTCGGCAAGGACGACGTGCGCAACGATCTCAACCATCAACAGTGGGGCCTGCGCGCCAAGTTTCTGTCCGAGCTCAACGACTCCACGACCCTTTACGTGATCGGCGAATTCAACCGCAGCGAAGGTGTGGCCGGCTTCTTCGACCGGACCTATCGATCACTCGGCGCAGGCAGCGTAAACGGTCGGCCTCTGGCTGGCGATCGCGTGGTCGCGGGAGAAGACAACTTCACCTTCGGCGGAGACGGCGGGTACTGGCGCGACCTTGACTCCGGTGGATTGCAGGCTTCGCTTAGCCATGTGACGGCCACCGGTCTGGAAGTAAGCAATATCGCCGCGTGGAAATTCTACGATGTCGACCAGCAACTCGACACGGACTTCACCAACTCTGACGGCGCCAATGTGAACGCCCAGAATTCCGATTACGACCAGTTCTCCAACGAACTGCGTGTCGCGCTGCCTGCCGGAGATCGGCTGAGCGGCCAGGCCGGCCTGTACTATTTCCATTCGCGGATACAGACCACCAACCAGATCGCCGGCAGTAATTTCGTGCCCAGTTTCGTGCGTCCGACATTCCCGTTCTGCGTCGGAGCGACACCCGTGGCCGCGCCGCCCCCAGCCTGTAGCTTCCGCAACGACTATTTCCTGGGTAGCGATCACGCCTACGAACAGACGACGGACAGCTATGCGGCGTTTGGCCAATTTACCTACGAACTGACCGAGGCGTTGCGCGCGATCGGGGGAGCCCGCGTCACCCGCGACGAGATCGACATCGATCTGGTGCAGAACCAGGGTCGCTATTTCGTCACCCTCGGCGCGCCCGGCACGTTTGACGAATCCTATTCGAACACGAACTGGAGCTACAAGGCGGGCCTGCAATACCAGGCCACACCGGACGTCATGGCCTACGCCACATTCGGCCGAGGCTACAAGGGACCGGGCTTCAACGACAACGGTGCCAGCCCGCTGGCCCCTCTGCTCGTAAGGCCTGAGGTATCAACCAGCATCGAGGCGGGTGTCCGATCGAGCTTCTTCGAACGTCGCCTGATCCTGAATGCCTCGGTGTTCCGTACTCAGTTCGATGACTATCAGACCCAATCCTTCGACCCCATCCTGTCCAGCTTCATCATCCAGAACGCCGCCTCGGTCGTCAGCCAGGGCGCGGAGATCACTGCGATCGCCGCCCTGTTCGACGGCTTCACCCTGAACGCCTCGGTGAGCTTGCTTGACTCGGAGTTCGACGATTTCAACGGTGCCCAGTGCTATCCGGGCCAAGCCACGCCGAGCTGCGCAGTGACCGGATCATTCAACGCCAGCGGCCTGACCACGCCGAACTCGCCCAAATTCACCTCAACCCTTTCGGCCAACTGGGAACCAGTCGTATCGGGCGGGATACAGCCCGTTCTACGAGCCAACTGGTATCATCGCGGCAGCATGAACTTCCTCATCAACCAGGCCCCCGGCGCGGAACTTCCATCGACCGACATCTTCGGTGCCAGCATTGGCGCACGGTTTGAGAATGGTGTTGAGATCGCTCTGTTTTGCAAGAACTGCACGAACGAGCACAACCCCGTCTTCATGGGGCTAGAACCTGGCGATGCGATCGCCAACATCGCTACCTACCAGCAGCAGTTCGGACTGGATTCCGTTCGACTGGTCGGCCTCAAGCTTACCTACAGCCACTGACGTTCGGAGCAGGGTCATGATGTCCATGAAGCATTGGTGGGCGTCTGTGGCCCTGCTCGCTCTGTCAGGGGGCGTTGTCCTTGCGAGCCCGGCTCTCGCAAGCCAGGCACCGCATCAGCCGGTGCTCAGCACACGCACCATCCCTGTCATCGACGCGGGCGGCCTGCGATTCCGTGATCTGAACCGGAATGGACAACTCGATCCCTATGAGGACTGGCGGCTGACTGCCGCAGAACGCGCCGACGACCTGATTGGCCGCATGACGATGGCTGAGAAGGCCGGTCAGATGCTGCACGGCAACGCTGAAGGCAACGCCCCGTTCGGCCAGCCCTGGACAGGCTATGGGCTGGACAGCGCCCGCCTGAAGATCATCGACCGCGGGATCACCAGCCTCAACTCGATGCTGGTCCTGCCGCCAGCTCAACTGGCCGAGGCCTCGAACAGCCTCCAGGCGCTGGCCGAGCAGACGCGGCTTGGCGTGCCAGTCACCCTGAGCACCGATCCCAGAAGCCATTTCCAGGCGACGGTGGGGGCGAGCGTCGCCGCCGGCGGCTTCACGCGATTCCCGGAGCCGTTGGGCCTCGCGGCCCTCGGCGATGCAGGTCTGGTTCGCCACATGGCCGACGTCGCCCGGCGGGAGTATCGAGCGACGGGCTTCAGCGTCGCCCTGTCCCCCCAGGCGGACCTCGCGACCGAGCCGCGCTGGCCCCGGGTCAACGGCACCTTTGGCGAGGATCCGGACCGCGTCGCCCCCCTGGTCGCCGCCTATATCGAGGGATTTCAGCACGGTCGTGACGGCGTCACCGTCGACGGCGTCGCAGCCGTGGTCAAACACTGGGTCGGCTACGGCGCCGCCCGCGACGGCTGGGACAGCCACAACTATTATGGACGGTTTGCCGATCTCTCGAGTGAACGCCTTTCCCTGCACCTGAAACCGTTCGAGGCCGCGTTCGCAGTCCGTCCGGCAGGAGTCATGCCGGCCTATTCAATTTTCGAGGGCCTGATGGTGGACGGTCACCCCGTCGAACCGACCGGGGCGGCTTACAGCCGGGTCCTGATCCACGACCTGCTTCGGGAGCACTATGGCTACGATGGCCTGGTGCTGGCCGACTGGGCAATCACGGAGGATTGCGGCGAGATCTGCCGCAATGGCTACCCGGCCGGAGAGCGTCCCAGCTTCCAGGGCGTCTCAATGGCCTGGGGGGTCGAAGATCTGACGCGGGCGCAGCGGTTCGCCCGCGCTGTCGGCGCCGGTGTCGATCAGTTCGGCGGGGCCGAGGATCCGCAGCCCCTTCTGGACGCCGTCGCCGCGGGCGACATCCAGGCGGACCAGATGGACGCGGCCGTGCACCGTGTACTGATCCGGACCTTCTCGCTTGGACTGTTCGAAAATCCGTTCGTCGAGCCCACGGCGGCGACCGCCGCCGTGGGCCGAGACCAGGATGCCCGTGAAGCCCGTGCCGTTCAGGCCAAGGCCATGGTGCTGCTGGAAAACGGAAACACCCTGCTCCCGCTCGATCCCTTACGAACGCCCCGGCTGTTCCTGCGAGGCGTCGATCCGGCGGCGGCGCGAGCGGCCGGCTTCACCGTCGTCGAGACGCCGGTGGAAGCGGATGCGGCCGTCGTGCGAATGTCCGCGCCCTCCGAAATGCTCCACCCCAACTACATGTTCGGCCTGATGCAGCGGGAAGGCAGTCTCGCCTACCGGGCGGATGACCCGGACCTGGAGGCCGTGGAGTCGCTCGCTCGCACCCTTCCCGTGGTCGTCGACGTCTATCTGGACCGCGCCGCTGTCCTGAGGCCGGTAAAGGCGGCGGCGACTGCGCTGATCGTCGATTTCGGCGCTTCGGACCCGGCCCTGTTCGACGTACTGACAGGTGCCACTGCGCCGATGGGCCGGCTGCCGATCGAGTTGCCGTCGTCTATGGACGCCGTGCGGGCCCAACGCTCGGATACCCCGGCCGACAGCACCTCGCCGCTCTATGCCCTCGGCTTTGGGCGATCCTACTGAGAGTCGCCAAGCCCAGCGAGATGGCCGAGACCGCTCTCCGTGACAATCCAGGGGGCACCGGATTACAAGCCCTGTTCGAAAGACCTCGGTAACAGCCGACGTCTCGTCATCCGTTTGTCTTTTCTCGGCGTCCTCGTCGAAGGACACCCTATGCGGTCGGCGGGCGTGACACAGTCGGCCGGCGTGGGCGCGCCCAGGATGACAGCGCCAGCCCCGTCGCCGTCGTCCCGACAAAAAAGAGGCCGCGTCCATGACGCGGCCTCAGGTCCGGAGGTGAGAACGCTGGGGTTGCTAGTGAGCGGACAGAGCCTTGATTTCGGCCTCGATGGCCGCGATCTTTTCGGGTGTCACTTCGCCTTGCGACATCGGCATCGACTGCTCCAGGGTCATGTAATCGAACTGGGGCAGAGCCGGATGGGTGGTGATCCCGGTAAGATATTTCTCGAGAATGGCTGCCGTTGCGGGATCCGCGACCAGCTCCT
This sequence comes from Brevundimonas sp., assembly GCF_016463485.1. Taxonomy (GTDB): domain Bacteria; phylum Pseudomonadota; class Alphaproteobacteria; order Caulobacterales; family Caulobacteraceae; genus Brevundimonas. The sequence continues at coordinate 13,361 of NZ_JAEMRD010000045.1, read as the reverse complement.
TGATCGGGCTGGCAGTGGTCGGATGCGGCGCTACCGATGCCGGCGCGGTGGTCGGACGCGGTGCTGCCTGCGCGGCTGCAGAAGCCGTCGCGTTGGTCTGATGCGATGCGGCCTGCGCGACGGCGGAAGCCGGCGAGCCCGCCGCTGCGAACCCGGCCGTGCCCGAAAGCGCGGCCGCCGACAGCGTCATGCAAAACAGATAAGTTCTTGCCATTTGTGGATCTCTCATCAGGTTAAGTTGGCGGACGCCTGAAGTGTTCGTCCGCACGCTCGACAATCGATTGATCGGATGACCATCGATCCAGCGACTTTATCCTCGAGTCAGCCGCAGTCGCCGCGGCCCAGGATGCCTATAGTTATACGATAGCTCTTGATTGCGGGGCCGCTTGGGATTGTGCAACATGGCGGCCATGAAGACCCTGGCACCGGCGGTCACGCGACCGACCAATCCCCTCGTCGGTCTGGTCGGCTATCAGCTTCGACGCAGTTCCGTGGTGATGGCTTCCGACTTCGCAGAGCGGCTGGATCCGCTGACGCTCACCGTCATCAGTCTGTCGGTGCTGCTGATGATCGAGGCCAACCCCGGGATCACACAGAGCGAGATCGGTCGCGAGCTCGGCATCCGACGGGCCAATATGGTGCCGTTGACCGCTCAGTTCGCGGAACGCGGCCTCGTCGTCCGGCATCGCGCGGACGGCCGGTCGCACGGTCTGCATCTCACCCCGAAAGGCGCCGATCTGGCACGCGACGCGTGGGTCGCCTGCGCCGCGAACGAGACACGGTTCGCGGCCGCCTTGTCCGAGGCCGAACAGCACACACTGATCGGTCTTCTGGAAAAGCTGCGTCGACTGCCGCCTCCGCCAGCGGCGTCGTGATCGGCTCGAACTGGATGTCCGGGTCGCTTCCATTCAGGTGACCTTGAAGACCCTGATGCGCACGGCGGGTTCTGCCCGTTCGGGCACCGGCCCCAAGGTTCCTACGAACACGGCCTGGTTCAGCCAGACGTGCGGACCGTTAGGCGACTCGAACCACGGCGTGGAGCGGGCATAGAATCCGTCGCCAGCGGCGATGCCCACGACGCCCTTGTTGTAGACGTGGATAAGAGCGCCGTCGTCGGTCTGCATCATATAGTCGGCCTCGATCACCGTGAAATGATCCGGCCGGATCAGCTGCCAGTCCATTCCGCCCGGCAGAACCCTTCCCTTGATGTTGGGACCCGCAAACTCGCCGCCGATGATCGGGATGCGATTACGCCGGCCGAAAGGCGTTTCACCAACAGGCGTCGCTGGTTCCAGCAATACGATCGCCTCATAGACAAACTCTATCCCGGGGACAGGATTGCTGGTCGGGGCCGCCGTCTGTGCGCCATGGGCACGGCCAGTCGCGATCACTGATGAGGCAACGGCCAGACCGCCCCCCGCCAGCAGACGACGCCGCACCGTGTCTTTTGGTCCTGGTTGGATCGGAGATCGGGTCACCGGGGTTTCCTCGACGAACGGATGAAGGGGACTATGCTCGACGTAACGGTCAAAAGCTTCGCGCAAGCCTCAACCCGTACTGGCGAGGCGCGCCATAGAACTGGCTGTCCCCCGACTTTCCAGACACATAGACCTCGTCACCTACGTTGGTGACAAAGGCGACAGCACGCCAGGCCTGGTGTTCATAGGTCAACTGGACGTTCCAGATCTGGCGCGCCTCCAGAAAGTCGAAGCGCGGATTTTCGAACACGCTGACGGATTGCTCGCCGATATAGGCGGTATCGACGCGCGGCGTCAGCCGATCCCCGTTGGCCAGGGCAAAGTCGTACTCCAGGCCTGCGCTAACGGTGAACTCCGGCGAATAGGGATTACGACGACCCGACACGCTGGTCCGGAACGGATCGTAGTTGAAACAGACCGGTGGATTTGACGGGGCACCAGCAGGGCACTGAACCCCAAGTCCCTGGCCCGATCCGCCGGGAAGAGCGCGCGTGTCGATCAGCGTCAGCCCCCCCAGTTCTGATTTCACGTATGACGCGGTGAAGTCGAACGCCAGACTGTCGAACCGCCCCTGGAACTGGGCCTCGACGCCATAGATTTCCGATTGGCCGACATTGGTCACCGACGTCGTGCCGCCCGCAGCGGGATCGAATACGTTCAGCTGCAGGTTGTCGTACTCCATATAGAAGGCATTGACCTGGCTGCGCACGTGGCCGTCGAAGAAGGTGGATTTCCAGCCGGCCTCGTAGTCGACCACGGTCTCGGACTCGAACACGCCGCCGGGCACGTTGACGCCGCCTGCCTTGAAGCCGTTGGCGACGAAGCCATAAATGAAGTTGTTGGCGTCCACCTTGAAGTTGATCGACAGCTTGCCGGTCGTATCCTCGTCCTCGAAGCGCGGCCTCGACGCATCCAGCCGCCCCGGCAGCGGCGGTGTCGGGCTGAGGGTCAGCGCGCCTTCCTGCGTTTGAGTATCGGAACTGTAGCGCACCCCCGCCTCGATCTCGAGCCGGTCGGTGACCGCGTACTTCACCTGGGCGAATGCACCGGCTGAGGTCTTGGGATTCAGGGTGTCGATGAAGACGTCCTGGCGCGGGAAAATCCCTCGCGGTCCGAAAGGAAAGCGTTCGTTGTAGATGTGGAGGTTCAGGCGTGCGGTCTGTTTCACATAGGATCCGCCGATGACCCAGGTGAGCCGCTCACCAGCCGGAGAGATCAGGTTGATCTCCTGGCTATAGACCCGGTCGAGGATGCTCTGGTCCTGATAGGCCTCGTTTGACGAGGTGCCGTCGTTGTCGTTGATGAAATGCTGATTGCCGTACTGGAAACCGGACAATGACCGAAGCGTCGTCCCGCCGGGCAGGACGTATTTGATCTCCAGCGCATTGCGGATGCTGCGCTCGTTGCGCATCACGTCCTGGCGGTCGTAGTTGAGCACGAACGGATCGGTCGGATCCAGGGGCGCATAAAGTGTCCCTGGAATAGGCTGTTGCGCGTAACCGTCGCTGCGGCCTTCGTTGTATTCCGTCTTCCACAGGGCCGTGAAGGCTTCGTTCGGGCTCCAGATCAGACCCACTCGCGCGCTGGTTTGATGCACGTCGCCTGGAGCGAGGCGGCCCCCCCGGTTGTCGTAAAAGCTGTCACGGCTTTCGGAGTTGAAGGCGAGCCGCGCCGCGAAGACGTCGCTGACTGGAAGGTTGACACCGCCGGCAAGCTTTACGGTCTCGAAATTGGCCACCTGCCCCTCGAGATAGCCGCTGTTATCGCCGATCACGGGACTGCGGCTGGTCTGGAAGATCGCGCCGCCCGTCGAGTTCTGGCCGACGAAGGTGCCTTGCGGTCCGCGAAGTACCTCGATCGAGGCGATGTCGAACAGGCCCTCATTCAGGAAGATCGGGCTGGGCGAAAACAGACCGTCACGATAGGTGGCCACGCCCGACACGACGGTTGGCGACTGAAGATTGAGCCCTATCCCCCGGATGTTGGCAAACGTCAGGATACCGGCGTCGCTTACCGTCAGGGATGGGGTGGCGTTCTGAAGGTCGCGCAGGTCGCGGACACTTTTGCGCTCGAGATCCGCGCCGGTCAGCACGGCGACGGCCGCCGCCGTCGTCTGCACGTTCTCCGACCGACGCTGCGCCGTGACGACCACCTCACCAAGCGTGGCGGTGTCGGGATCGACCGCGACCTGAGCGGTGGCGGAGCCAGCCGCAGCGGTCATGACGGCGAATGCGGCGGATCCGCAAAGAACGGCTTTGAACATGGCATTTCCCCAGGTGCGACCGATGTCGCTATCATTGGGGCTTAGGTATCGGCTTCCGGCGGGCTCTAAATAGAGCCCACAAAAGGTTCGCCTGACCGTGTCAGTTATAATTCAGATCTGGATCGCCGCGAGAGGTGCCGTCTGGTGGCGCGCCGAAAGCGTCTCGCGCGCAAGCGCCTGGCCGCGAAGCGCGCGGTCGCGATCGCGGTTCATGACACCCATGCCCGCCGCGATGCCGGCCTGGCGGATACGCTCGGTGAATCCCGGATAGCGATGGGCAACGCCGAGTCCGTGACGCCGGACGACATAACCCGAGAAGGCGGCGGTGATGACGTGAAGGACCTTGTTCTCGGCCGCATCGTAAAGGGACCGTTGGACGTCGTACCATGCCGGCATCACGGCGTCCGGGCTGGCGCGTTCCAGACTGCCGACCGCCGCATGAAGCCGGATCGCCTTCGCTGACGACATCCGCTCTACGGCCTCGTCGGCGGCGGCTGAGTTCATGTCCTGACCCAGTCTGGCGGCCAAGGCCGGATCCGCCTTGCTCGCCGCGAGGAATCCATGAAGGGCGCGGATCACCGATCCCTGGACCGGTTCGCGCAACTCGACCCCGCCGGTGCGCCCTTTGACACACTCGGCGACACCGGCGTCTTCGAGCAGGCGCACAGCCTCAACCGCAACCGACAGCCCGACGCCGTGTCTCTCGGCGATATCCCAGGTCGAGCCGAGACGGACCCCATTCAGGCAATCGGCATGTCGGATCCCCGAACCAATGCGGTTCGCGACTCGCGCTGCGAGGCTCCTGTCGATGCTCGATGGGGAGGTTGGAGACACGTCGAACGGATCCCTGGCCTCGCGCCACCATGCGCAACGCCGCGCCTCGACACCGGCAAGCGCGAGTTGCGCGGCGGCCGTCGGATCTCCCCTCCCGATGGCGGCCGAAAGGCCAAGAGCGATTTCGTTCGGCATGCTTGCCATGTCGTGGGCGAACTGGTCCAGACAGGTCAGGGACACGGCCAGGAAAGGATTGACCGCACCGACAATCCGCTCGCCCAACCCCCGCTTTGACGGATCGGGCGGCCCATCGCTGGCAGCCTCAGCGGCCTCGATAGCCGCGCGGGTTTCGATGAGTCGCCGGGCTTTCCAGATTTCGTCCGCGGTCACGCCACGCCAGCGAAGATAGGACGCCATGGTCGTGGCGGCCGCCGCCAGTGACGGCTGCTGCACGATGAGACCGCCTGAGCGACCGCGCTGCAGTCGGCATCCGCCCCGCGCCTCGACCAGCCGAAATGCCTGACGGATCAACCGAACGCTGACGCCGAAACTTTCCGCCAGGGCGGCCTCAGGGCCGTAGACCATGCCGGCATGCCACCCCTTGGCGGCGATGGCGTCTTCCAAAGCAATGGCGATGATCGGTCCCAGCCGACTTTCGGCCCGCGACCCGAGGATCGCGGCGTACTCGGCGCGGGCATCCCCCGTGCCGCGCCCGACCGGCTCCAGTATGATAGCGGCTGAACCAGTCGTCCGCGGCATCCGACATCCCCTTGGCGGCGTCTTCACGCGCCGCTCCGAAAATCGATATACAACATAGCGTTCAAGTCAAATTGGCAGAACGCCCGAATAGTGAACGCTATTTTGCTGGTTTGAAACGCGCCACCCTCCGCGCCTTGCGATCGTCTTCATGAAACCGCTTCTGCCCATCTCTGCACCCTCATCGCCACCGCTGTGGAGCCCGGTCCCAGCACGCACCAGGAATCCCATGAAGATCGCCAGCCTGACCGTTGCGCTCGTCGATGCCTGGCGCACCTCAGGCACCGATGTGGAACTCCATGTCTTCGAGCGGGGCGGCCATGGTTCTGGCATGGGCGTGGCTGGCACAACGACGGCCACAATGATGGATGATCTTTTGTCGTGGCTGGCCATGTGCGGCCCTTTGACCGGCTCCGACCGGTGAAGGCCGACATGTTCGCGACCGAATGCCCGTCACAGCGGGTTGCGTCGATTGTTGGGCCTGCGCGACGCCGTCCAAGCTTGGGCCCATTCGCATTCGCCCGCGTCGCTGGTCTTTTGACACCCTCATGCCTGGAGCGCCCATGACCCGCAAAGTCTCGACCGCAGGGCTTGCCGTGCTCATTGGGTTGAACGGCTGTTCGACGATAACGGACAGCCCCCCCCCGACTGCATCGACCCCGGTGGTGAGGACGGGCGAAGCGGCGCGACCGATCGTTTCCCAACCGACTCCCTTGAGCCCCGAGGCTTTCGCAGATCGCTGCGCCGGCCTTCTGGCGACTGATCTGGCCTGGCCTGACGCATCGACAGTGGTGACGAGCGCGGTGATAAAGCCGGCCTCGGCGGCCGTGATAGTCCTTCCCGAACACTGCGAGATCGTCGGCGCGATGGCCCGACGGACGGGGGCTGGCGGGCAGACGTACCAGATCGGATTCCATATTCGCCTGCCCCGCGACTGGAACGGCCGCTTCCTCTTCCAGGGCGGCAGCGGATCGAACGGCGAAATCGGCGACGCCCTCGGCGGCCTGGCCCCCGGCGCGCCACCTGCCCTCGCCCGTGGTTACGCGGTGGTCAGTCAGGATTCCGGGCATGACAATCGGACCAACACCGATCCCGCCAAGGGGGGCGCGGTTGCCTTCGGCTTTGATCCCCAGGCGCGCGCCGACTATGGCGGTGCATCGTTGAAATCGACCACCGACGTCGCCAAGGCGGCGATCCGTTTCGTCTATGAGGCGGAGCCGAGCTTCTCCTATTTCGTCGGCTGCTCGAAAGGGGGGCAGGAAGGCATGGCGGTGGCACACCGTTGGCCGGACGCATTCGACGGCGTCGTGGCCGCCGCCCCGGGGTTCGCCCTTCCTCGCGCTGCAGTCGCGGAGGCCTGGGACACCCAGACCTTTATGGCACTCGCGCCGGCAGGAGCGACCAATGCCGCAGCACTTGCCGCCACCTTCTCCTCAGCGGATCTGGCGCTGGTCAGGGACGCGGTGCTGGATGCTTGCGACGATCTGGATGGCGTGGATGACGGGCTCGTAGCCGCTTTCGCGCAATGCACCACGGCCCGCGTTCGTCCAAAGCTGGATGTACGCACGTGCCGTGACGCCGAGGCCGACGACTGCGTGACCCCGGCTCAGATCCAGGCGCTGGAGCGCAGCATCGGGGGTCCGAAGACGTCAGCAGGGAAACCGCTCTACTCCGATTGGGCCTGGGACGCCGGCATCGCCGCTCCCGGATGGCGAATGTGGAAACTCGGCGACCCGTCCATGCGGCCCCCCGCCCTGAACGTGATCCTGGGCCTGCCGTCGCTGGCCGCCGTGTTTTCCACGCCGCCACGCGGCCTGGGCGGGATGGACGAGGCGATCGCCTATGCCCTGGCCTATGATTTCGACCGCGATGCATCGGCGATCTACGCAACAGATGGTGACTTTCGTCAGTCTGCCTGGGACATGGTCTCCGCGCGCTCGCCGGATCTGGATGCATTCCGCGCCCGCGGCGGCCGGATGATCGTACCCCACGGCGTGTCCGATCCCGTCTTTTCCATAAACGACACCTTGACCTGGTTTGGAGAGGTGGATTCCCGCACGCACGGCGAGGCCGACACTTTCGTCCGGGTCTTCCCGGTCCCGGGCATGAACCACTGCAACGGCGGCCCGGCGACAGACCAGTTCGACGCCTTTACCAGCCTGGTTGCCTGGGTCGAAAAGGGAACGCCACCAGACGCTATCGTGGCACGCTCGGGCGACAACACGCCGTGGCCCGGAAGAACGCGCCCCCTGTGTCCCTACCCGGCGATTGCACGCTATGACGGCGAGGGCGACATTGAGGCGGCCTCAAGCTTTCACTGCGAGCGACCGGCAGCCTGATGCCGGAGCCAGCGTACGACTTTCGGTATCAGGATGACCGTGCCGGTCGAGAAGCACCCTACCCATTCGCGGAGCTCAGTCAGCCCAGGCCGCTGCTTCATGTCTGTGCGTCAACTGGCCTCGCCATAGGGCCAACCCCTTCGATCGGCACCGCCATCGGACCTCAGCGTCGGCCAACCATGTGCGCCGTCCTGGCATTCTGATGCTGTGGGACTAGATGTCGTCGTAACGCTTGCCCACGGGGAAGTGACACCACGTTCCAGACATTGCGAGACCGTCCGTCAGACCTCTGCGGCGACGGCCTTCATCGAGACCGCCGTGTCAGCCAGCTTGACCGGATCGACAGGCGTGGCGCGGCCGATCAGCTGGCGCCCGGCCATGAACTCGGGCGGAGCGCTGATGGCCTCGACGCAGACGACCTTGTCGCCCGACAGATGAAAGACCGCGAAGCGGCCCTCACCGGGATCGCCGCGCACGATCTGACGATCGACGCCGAACGGCAGTCCGGCGATCTGCAGCTTCACGTCGTACTGATCCGACCAGAACCACGGCACCTCGGGTGCCGGCAGGGGTCGGCCCGTGATGGCGCTGGCGACGATCTTGGCCTGTTCCAGCGCATTGGGCACGCTCTCCAGCCTGAGCGACCGGTCGTAGAGCGGCATGGGCCGTTGCGTCACGTCGCCGATGGCGAAGATCGCGGGATCGGATGTCCGCGCCTCGTGGTCCACCACCACGCCGTTGTCACAGGCCAGTCCGGCCTCGCTGGCCAGATCATCGTTGGGAATGGCCCCGATCCCGACCAGCACGGCGTCGCAGTGGATCGTATCCCCACCGGCCAGGCGAACGCCAGAAACCTGACCGTCCAGACCGTCGAACCCTTCGATGTTCACCCCGAAATGAAAGCGGACGCCGTGGCCCTCATGCAGGGTCTGGAAGAAGGTGGAGAGAAGCGGACCCGCGACCCGCGCCAGCAGCCTGTCCTCCCGCTCCAGCAGATCGACCTCGGCCCCCAGCTTGCGGGCCGAGGCCGCGACCTCGAGCCCGACATAGCCGCCGCCGATGATCGCCAGGCGGAAGCCCGGCCGGAACCAAGCCTTGATCGCCTCGGCGTCCTCGATGGTGCGGAGTTCCAGAAAACCCTTCACGTCGCTGCCCGGCAGGGTCAGCTGGCGCGCACGGGCACCCGTGGCCAGGATCAGGGTGTCGTAGTTCAGGGTGTCGTCCGTCGACAGGGTCAGCTGACGCTTGTCACGGTCGATCTTGATGACGCGTGTGGAAGTCCGAAGGTCGATGTCGTTCTCGGCGTACCAGTCGCGCGGACGCAGCAGCAGGCCGTCGCCGTCGACCTCTCCCTTGAGCCAGCCCTTGGACAAGGGCGGCCGCTGATACGGAGGATGGGGTTCTTCGCCCACGACGATGATCGGATCCTGATGGCCAAACTGACGCAGTTGAGCGGCTACCGCACCGCCGCCGTGCCCCCCGCCGATGATCACCGTCGTCATGGATCGTCCCCCAAAAGCCTGACACCTCGACGCTGGTCTCGCGCCGCTGGCGGATGCTCTAGAGGACGCGGGCGCTCACGCCAATCACCATGGCTGCAACGAAAAAGGGACCGACCTTGCGGCCGGTCCCCCAGGTCGTCTTTCGACCGATCGCTAGAAGCGGGCGGTCAGGCTGACCGAGGCGCTGCGGCCCAGTTCATAACGGTTCACCGCGATCGTGGAGTTGCCCAGCGTCTGGAACTCGTCGAAGTCGGTGCGCAGCAGGTTGCGCAGTTCGAGGGCGAAACCAAGGTCGCGGCCCATGGCGTCGAAATCCTTGCGATAGACGAAGTCCAGGAAAACACCCGGATCCTGGATAAGATCAGGCTCGCCCGGACGACCGCGCGCCGAGGTACGCTCCGACACATAGTTGACGATGATCGTGGCCTGGGACCGGGCGGTGTCGTCTTCCCAGCCGAACTGGGCGTTGGCGACGTGGTCCGACTGGCCCTGCAGACGGCTGCCGTCCACCACATAGAAGCTGGCGGGCTGGGCGATGCCCAGGCTGTTCTGAGTCGTCACCGTGTCGCCGGACCCGACCTTCACCTCGGACGAGGCATAGGTGTAGTTGGCCTGGATCAGCCACTTCTTGTTGGCGATGAAGCTCATGCCGTTGTCGGGGAACTCGAAGTATTTCTTACCTTCAAGCTCGAAGCCGATGATCGTGGCCTTGGGGGCATTCAGGAAGGTCTGGGAGATGTTGGCACCCTGATCGATCACGCTGGATTCGATCGGGTTTTCGAGGTCCTTGTAGAAGACCCCGGCAGTCACATACTGCTGACGGCCGAAATACCACTCATAGCGGGCATCCAGGTTCAGCAGTTCCGTATCGACCAGATACGGGTTGCCGATGAAGGTCCGGTCGCTCTCGACGTCGGTGTATTGCTGCGGTGCCAGTTCGCGGAACTGGGGGCGGCCGATGGTCTTGGACGCGCCCAGACGCAGTTGCATATCCTCGGCGAAATTCCAGGTGATCGTCCCGGCCGGCAGCCAGTACTGCTCCTCGATCTTCGTCGGCAGGAAGCCGGTCGCGGCACCGAACAGGTCGAACGGATTGACCGACTGCTCGCCGTCCTCGTAGCGAACGCCGAGGTTCAGATTGACCAGGGGGATGATCTCGGCTTCGACCTGGGCGTATCCCGCCAGCACCTGCAGCTGGGCGTCATAGGCCGAGGCGCCGTTGGAGCCGGTGATTTCCTGAATCTGCAGGAACGGCCCGATGTTGAAGTCGGAGAACAGATAGTCGACCCGCGATTCGACCTGGTCGGCACTCAGGCCGTTCGGCGCGATGAACTGAAGCGCGCGCTGTTCCGATGACCGCTCATTGTCGTAGCTGGCCACACCGGCCTTGAAGACGATCTCGCGATAGTCCGACAGCGGCAGGGTGTAGCTGACATCAGCTCCACCCGAGACGACGGAGTCGTCCAGCTCGCCGAACTGGATGCGATTGGTCTGGATGTTGTGGATGATCTCGCCGGTCGGACGGCGGCCGTAGCCGAACTGGGTCTCGTACGGTGCGTCGCGCGAGGTCTTGGCGTAAGCGGCGCGCCACGAGACATCCCAGGCCTCGCCCAGCGAATGCTCGCCGGCCAGCTGGGTCGTGAACAGCTGACGCGCGAACCACTCGGTATAGTCGGTGCGGCGGAAGGCCTGGCCGCCCAGGTCGTCGATACCTTCGACCGACCGGGCTTCCTTTGTGACGTTGCGGACGAACAGGTTCGTCCACTTGACCGTGTTGTTCTCGTTCTCGAGGCTCAGTGACCCGAACAGGTTCAGGCCGATGTTGTTCTCGTTCGAGCGGAAGTCGTAGTCGTCGGCGAGCACCAGCTTGCCGCTGTCGATGCGGCCCGACTGGCGGATGCCTTCGCGGCCCTTCCAGCTGTTGTCATAGCCAGCGACGAAAACGGCGCCGATGGACCCGATGCCGGTCTCCATCGACGATCCGCCGGTCACGCCCAGGCTGAAGTTGACCGGGGTGACTTCTTCCTGAAGCAGGCGAAGCGGGGCGTTTTCCAGCGACTGGCCCAACAGGCGCAGCTGTGCGGCGGTGTAGTTCGGGCCGGCCTGGATGCGATTGCCGCTCGAGAAGGCCAGAGCGATGGGATCGGGAACGCTGCGCGTGCCGTCGTCATAGCCCGTGAAGTCGGAGCGCGAGCCGAAGTAGATCAAAGCTTCCTGGCCCGTCGACTCGGTGTTGCCGGCCAGCGAGGCCTTCATCGTGAAGAAGGGCTCGTTGGGCGTGCCGATGGTCTGCAGGTCGATCACGCCGCCACCGAACTCGCCGGGATAGCTGACGGAATAGGTCTTCTGGACGGTCACGCCCTTCAGGATGTCGGCCGGGAACAGGTCGAGCGGCACGACCCGCTGAAGCGGCTCGGGGCTCGGCAGGGGCGAACCGTTCAGCAGGGCCGACGAATAGCGCTCGCCCAGGCCGCGCACATAGACGAACCGACCCTCGACCACCGACAGACCCGTCACACGGGTCAGGGCGGCGGCGGCGTTGGAGTCGCCAGTCCTTTGCAGGTCTTCGGCCGTCAGGAAGGCCGCAACTTCGGGGCTTTCGCGGTTCGGCTCGGGGATGAACCGGCCCAGGACGACGATCTCGTCCAGTTGGGCGGCCTCTTCCGGTTCGGCTTCGGGCTCGGCCTGCTCGGCCGGCGTCTGCTCGACGGGTGCAGTCTGGGCGTACGCCATGCCCGGTGCAATCAGGGCGCTGGTGGCCAGGAGGACCCCGGTCAGGGTCAGGGAGAGGGTCTTCATGGGATCTGCGCCTTGCAGGAAATGACGAGGAACGGCGAAACCGGAGGGCACCCGACTGGGCACCCTCCGCCATTCGTCATCAGCAGTTGGAGCCGGCAGCCAGGCCGCAGGTCCAGCCCAGGTACCAGGTGTCCGCCGCATTGCGGACGGCACCGATGTAGGTCACGTTCGAGAAGAACGAGTACAGGGCGTTGCCGTTGGTCGGCGTCACCAGGGCAGCGTTGCCGCCCGTGATGAAGGTCAGCGAGCTGTTCTGGATCGTCGCGCCGGCCGGGGCCAGCAGGCCCGTCGAGGAGCCGTTCGGGGTGTTGAACACATTGGTCGCCGACAGGAAGACGGCTTCGGTCGCCGCGCCGTTGACGCTGGTATCGTTCTCGTAGGGACGCGAGCAGGCGAAGTAGACCGAGCGGAAGATCGGGGCGTTCGTCACCGTCTGCGCGTCGTCGATGTCCAGGCAGGCCGCGGCCGAGGTCGAGACGTTGGTCACGATCGTATTGATGATCGTCGGCTGGGTGCCGGTGTTCAGGGTCAGCAGCGCATCGGCGGCCACGGCGGCGTTACGGCCGACGATGGTGAAGTTCGACACCTTGGGCTGGGCGAAGAAGGCGGTGCCCGACGGGGCGGCCGACCATTCGAAGCCACGGCTGCCGTTGGTCACGGCGGTCGGCTTCTGGGTGATGATGCCGAACTGGGCCCCACCGCGCCAGCCGGTGTCGGTGTCCAGGCCGTCGTCGTCGGCGCCGTTGATGACGATGTTCTTCAGGTTGACGGTGCCGCCGAAGATTTCGATGCCGTCGTCCGAAGAGTTGTAGGACTGGAAGAACTCGACCACCGTGCCGTTGCCGACGCCGGCCAGGGTCAGGGCCTGAAGCTCGTTGTTCGGCGACAGTTCGAAGCCGGAATAGTTGACCTGGACGTAGCGCAGGCGGCCCGAGTTATCGGCCGGCGAGTTTCCGCCGTAGTTGGCGCTGGTGCCTTCGACCTGACCGACGCAGGCCGCGTTCGGCGCGGTCACGCCCACCGGGCAGACGGCGGTCGGGGCGCGGCCGGCGATGACGATGCCGCCCCACTGGCCCTGCGAGGTCGCAGTCGTCGTGCCCTCGATGTTCTGGCGGCTGGTGAAGATGATCGGGTTGGTCGCGGTGCCTTCAGCGAAGATCTGCGAGCCGCGGTTGACCAGCAGATAGTCGGTGCCGCCCGAGGCGAAGACCTTGACGCCCGGATCGATCGTCAGGACGCCCTGGACGCTACCGGCGACCGGCGCGGTCGGATCAGCGCCGCGATCGGTGCCGACTTCGGTGCGGCCCGAGATCGAATAGATGGTGCCGGCGCGGACCGACAGGGTCAGGGAGCCGGTGATGGTGGCGGGAAGCTGGCAGGCGCGCAGCGTGCCGTTCGCGACCAGGCCGACGTTCGACAGGCCGGTCGGGCAATCCGCAGCGGGCGTGCC
>NZ_JAEMRD010000044.1 GCF_016463485.1 Brevundimonas sp. | reverse complement strand
AGCGGGACCGGCTGACCACCATCATGGTCGCGCCCCTGATGACCTGTTCGGCGCGGATCCCCGTCTACACCTTGATCATCGGAGCCTTCATTCCGCAGCAGACGGTGTGGGGGTTCGTGAACCTGCAGGGGCTGGTGATGTTCGGCCTGTATGCCGCCGGCATCGTCTCGGCGCTGGCGGTGTCGTTCGTGATCCGCAAGGTGTTCTGGAGGGGGGCGGTCGAGCCCTTCATGATGGAGCTGCCCAGTTACAAGTGGCCGGACCCGAAGAACGTGCTGTTCAATCTGTGGCTTCGGGCCAGGATCTTCATGGAGCGCGCAGCCCGGATCATCCTGCCCCTGATGGTCATCGTCTGGGCTTTGGCCACCTTCCCCTATCCGCCCGAGGGCGCGACCCAGCCGGCCATTGACTATTCGTTCGCCGGGATGATCGGCCATGCGCTGGAGCCGATCTTCGCGCCCATCGGCTTCAACTGGCAGATGGTGATCGCCCTGGTGCCAGGAATGGCCGCGCGCGAGGTCGCCGTGGCGGCGCTGGGCACCGTTTATGCGGTCGGTGATCCGGAGGCGGCCGGAAGCCTGCTGGGGGCGACCCTGGCGGCGCAATGGTCGCTGGCCACAGGCCTATCCTTCCTGGCCTGGTATGTCTTCGCGCCCCAGTGCGTGGCGACGCTCGGCGTGGTCAAGCGCGAGCTGAACAGCTGGAAATGGATGTGGGTCATGGTCGTCTACATGTTCGCCCTGGCCTATCTGGCGTCGCTGGTGACCTATCGCGTCGCGGTCGCCCTTGGCGGAGGCGTGGTCGGCGGCTAAGGCCGGTCCATGCCGCAACCGGTCGTCATCGCCATCCTCATGGGCCTGCTGGGCGCGATCGTCGGCAGTTTCCTCGCGGTCGTGAGTGTGCGGCTGCCGCGCGACGAAGGCGTCGTATTCGGCCGGTCGCACTGTATGAGCTGTGAGCGGGCATTGGCCCCGGCCCATCTGGTTCCGGTCCTCAGTTGGCTGTGGCTGAAGGGACGATGCGGCTGGTGCAGGGCGGCGATCTCGCCGCGCTATATCCTGATCGAGCTGACGGCGGCGGGCATCGGCGTCTGGTCGGGGCTGACCGGTGGCGACTGGGTCTTCGTCGCGGCAACGGCCCTGCTGGGCTGGCAACTGCTGCTGATTGCGATCATCGACGCCGAGAATTTCTGGCTGCCGGACATCCTGACCTGGCCTCTGGCTGTGACGGGCATGATCGCTGCAGCTGTGCTATGGCAAACTATTCCTTGGGCGCAGATGCTTGGTGCGGTCTGTGGTTTCGGGTCGCTGTGGCTTCTGGCCTGGATCTACAAGCGGCTTCGAGGCCGCGACGGGCTGGGCGGCGGCGATCCCTTTCTGTTCGGCGCGGCAGGTGCCTGGGTCGGATGGATGGGGTTGCCCAGCGTCCTGCTGTGGGCCTGTGCGGCCGGCTTTGCGATCGTCGTCGCGAGGCTGATCGTCCGCCGCGCGGTCAGAGGAACGGATCGGCTGCCGTTCGGGACCCTTCTGGCGGTCGGACTATGGCTGACGTGGGTCTACGGCCCGATCGGCATCTAGAGGTCTGTGGCGGTCCAGCCCTGGCTCGGAGAACCTTTGCGCGGATAGCTGCGGATCGTGATCCGTTCGCGTTCGCCCTCGCGCCGTTCGACCACCAGCCGGGCGACCTGGGCATCGTCATGGAACAGATAGCCCTTGATGGCGTCCAGCAGGGCCTTGGCCAGGTTGTCCAGGTCGAGCAGGGGCGGATCGCCGATATGCTCCATCGTGATCTCGACCACATAGTCGCCCCAGGAGGGTCGCGATGACCATTCCTTCCTCATGAACTCATAGACGAGCGGCTTGTAGTATTTGGCCTGGGTGGTCAGGCCGTCGATGGTGATCTCCACCGCCTCGCCGACCTCGCGTGCCCTGACCTTGCCGGTGCCGATCCAGGCGGGCTGGCTGCCTTGCTGGCTCATCGTGGAGCCGCAGGGCGGCGGGGGCCGACGATGAAGCCGTCGCTGCCCATCTCGCACCAGTCCGAATAGCCGCCGGTGGCATAGACCTGTCGGAAAGCGACCGGGTCATCCAGTTTCTCCGCCATCGCGGGGTCGGAGTGGATCCCCTGGACTGTCTCCATGCCGGCCACGACCTGTCCGAAGGCGGCGAAGCCCTGACCGTCCGGATTGCGCGCGCCGCCGAAATCCAGCGAGGGCGAATCCTTGACCACGATGAAGAAGCTGGAGGTCGCCGTGTCAGGCCCGTCGCGCGCCATCGAGATCGTCCCGGCGGTATGCGACAGGCCGGTGTCGCGCGTGCGCTCCAGCGGGATGGGCCCAAACCCCGGATCGTCAGGTCCGTGAGAGGAGGCGGCCTGGATCACGTCGATGGGGTTCGGGTTGGGGTCGGTCTCGCTGACCACGGTGCGAAAGAAGCTACCGCGCGGGTAATGGCCGCGCTGGACGTAGCGCAGGAAGTTGCAGGTCGTGACAGGGGCGTGGATCGCGTCCAGCGAGACGGTGATGCTGCCGTACTCGGTCCTGAGGGTCACGCGCGGCTGATAGAAGACGGGGAAGCTCTGAACCGCCAAGGTTGCCGCCAACATCAGACCCGTGATCGACATCGCCTCGCCTTGCTCCCTGCCGCTCAGGTGCTACACCGCCGCGCATCCCTTCGCCACGCCTTCAGGCCATCGATTCATGACGACGCACCGCACAGAAACCGACACCTTCGGCCCGATCGAGGTCGCCGCCGACCGATACTGGGGTGCGCAGGCGCAAAGGTCGCTGGGGAACTTCAAGATCGGCTGGGAAAAGCAGCCCCTGCCGATCGTGCGGGCGCTGGGCATCGTCAAGCGCGCCGCCGCCGAAACGAACATGGCGCTTGGTCGGTTGGACCCCGCCATCGGCAACGCCATCGTGCGCGCCGCCGACGAGGTCATCGAGGGCAAGCTGGACGACCATTTCCCCCTCGTGGTCTGGCAGACGGGCTCGGGCACCCAGTCCAACATGAACGCCAACGAGGTCATCAGTAACCGCGCCATCGAGATGCTGGGCGGCGAGATGGGATCGAAGAAGCCGGTCCACCCGAATGACCACGTCAACATGAGCCAGTCGTCCAACGACACCTATCCCACAGCGATGCACGTCGCCTGTGCGGAAGAGGTGACGCACCGGCTGCTGCCCGCCCTGCAACAGCTGCGCAATGCCCTGAACGACAAGGCCGAGGCCTGGAAGTCGATCATCAAGATCGGCCGTACCCACACCCAGGATGCGACGCCGCTGACGCTCGGTCAGGAGTTCAGCGGCTACGTCCAGCAGGTGACCAAAGGGATCGAGCGGATCGAGTCGACCCTGCCCGACCTGATGCAACTGGCCCAGGGTGGCACGGCGGTCGGCACAGGCCTGAACGCACCGATCGGGTTCGCGGAGGGCGTGGCCGAGAAGATCGCCCAGATCACCGGCCTGAAGTTCACGACGGCCCCCAACAAGTTCGAAGCCCTCGCCGCCCACGACGCCATGGTCTTCAGCCACGGGGCCATCAACACCGTCGCCGCATCGCTGTTCAAGATCGCCAACGACATCCGCTTCCTCGGCTCGGGCCCCCGCTCGGGCCTGGGCGAACTGGCCTTGCCGGAGAACGAGCCGGGCTCGTCGATCATGCCGGGCAAGGTCAATCCGACCCAGTGCGAGGCCCTCACCCAAGTCTGCGTCCAGGTGTTCGGCAACAACGCCGCCCTGACCTTCGCGGGCTCGCAGGGGCATTTCGAGCTGAACGTCTTCAACCCGGTGATGGCCTATAATTTCCTGCAGTCGGTGCGGTTGGTGGCCGATGCGGCGGTCAGCTTCACCGAGAACTGCGTCGTCGGCATCGAGCCCCGCATCGACAACATCGAACGCGGCCTGAACAACTCCCTGATGCTGGTCACCGCCCTGAACGGCAAGCTGGGCTACGACGCCTGCGCCAAGATCGCCAAGACCGCGCACAAGAACGGCACCACCCTGCGGCAAGAGGCTGTCGGCGGTGGCTACCTGACGGACGCGGAGTTCGACGAAGCGGTGCGGCCCGAGAAGATGATCTCGCCGGGGTGAGGGCACCGGGTTCCTCGCAACGATGCGGCGGCAGGATGACCTGCCGCCGCTCTCAATTCAGGGCTTGTCCCGGATGGTCGCGCCGACGGGGGCCAGCGCCAGTTTGGCGAGCTCCAGATCCTTCAGCGCGAACGGGATACCGATGATGGTGATGGCCTCGGCGAAGGCGATGATCAGGTGCGACAGGGCGATGTACCAACCGGCGAAGATGAACCAGATGACGTTCAGGCCGACGCCGAAGCAGCCGATATCCTTGCCCGCCGGCTCACCGGCCCAGACGACCTCGCGACCAAAGGGCCAGAAGGAATAGCTGGCGATCCGCCAGGCGGCGAAGCTCCACGGCAGACCGACGACGGTCAGGGCCAGGATCGCACCGCCCAGCAGCCAGAGCAGGCCGCTGATCCAGCCGCCGAAAAATAGCCACAGCACGTTGAGGATCAGGCGGATCAAGGCGGTCGTCTCCAGGACGCCACAACGGCGTCGGTTTCAAGATAAGGGCGGCAAGCCCGGAACGACAGCGGGTCGCGGGTGAATTCGCCGTAAGGCCTGTGGCGGATCAGCGTCCGGTGACCAGCTTGACGACGATGTGGGCGGTGGTGTCGAGGATGGTTTCCGCGGGCGTGTCGCCCCGTCGAAGCAGGTCAAAGCCCGCCGCCATCGACTCGACCAGGTTGGCGACCTCGTAGGAGGTCAGGCGTGGGTCCAGACCCTTGTCGTGATAGCCGGTAGCATGGGCCTGGGCGATGCGGCGCTCGAAGGCGAGGTGGGAGCGACGCAGGCGTTTCACGCGGGTCTCGACGAAACCCGGCTCACCCTTGTCGGCCAGCATGTGCTCGATGCGCAGGACGGGACCGTGTTCGCGCCAGAACATCAGCACATCGACAACATAGGCGCGTGCCGCGGTGAAGGCCCGATCGCCCGACCAGTCACTGTCGAGATAACGCGCCAGTGGCTGGAACTCGGTACCGGCGATCTCGCAAAGGGCCAGAACCGGTTCCTCGACCGTCTTGAAATAGGTGTAGAAGTTGGACGGGGACACGCCGGCGGCGGCGGCGACGTCGGCGACCCGGATCTCGCCCAGATGACGGCCATCCAGCAGCGAGCGGGTGGCGTCGAGGATCGACTGGCGCGTCCGGCCGCCCCGCGCGCCGATGCGGTGGCCCAATTTGTTGGTCGTGCTGGCGGGCATGGGGGAGCTTTGCCGGAGACGTCAGAATGGTTTCGCCACACCTGGACCATGTCGTCAACGACAGACGCTGGCGGACTGACGCATCGGTCTGGCGAAATCAGGAAATGGTGCCGGCTGCAGGAATCGAACCCGCGACATCCAGTTTACAAAACTGGCGCTCTACCAACTGAGCTAAGCCGGCCCACGGTCGCCCTTTCGGGCGTCGGATCGCGGCCTTATGCTGGCACAATCGGTCGCGGGCAAGCAGATTGGCGCTCATGAAGCTGTCGTTTCCCTATCTTGCGCCGATCCTGATGCTGGTCGCGTCCAACGTCTTCATGACGGCAGCCTGGTACGGCCATCTGAAGTTCGGGTCCAAGCCGCTGTGGATCGTGGTGATCATCAGCTGGGGCATCGCCCTGTTCGAGTATTGCCTGGCCGTACCGGCCAACCGGATCGGCCATCAAGTCTATTCGACGGCCGAGCTGAAGACGATGCAGGAGGTGATCACCCTGATCGTGTTCGCGGTCTTCTCCGTGACCTTCCTCGGCGAGAAGCTGACGTTGAACCACGCCGTCGGATTCGCCCTGATCGTGGGCGGAGCCTGGTTCATCTTCAGGGGGCCGCTCTGAAGGGTCGATTGCCGCTGGCTGCGCGTCATCCGGCCGCGTGCTCGCGCTCTGACTTGGCGGTGGCGGTCTGAAAAACACGCCGCCAAACCGCCATACCGCCACGCGTGGTCAACGAATTCAATGCCTTGTCTGTCCGGCCGCCAAGCGACCGCCACGGTCTGCGACAGTCCCTCGCGATGAAGACGCCGATCGGCGGATGAACGTTTCAAAGACCCGTTGGGAGGACGTGGTGAGCCCGGCAACGTGGCGC
The DNA here is from genome assembly GCF_016463485.1 of Brevundimonas sp. GTDB lineage: Bacteria > Pseudomonadota > Alphaproteobacteria > Caulobacterales > Caulobacteraceae > Brevundimonas. Next base: position 16,627 of record NZ_JAEMRD010000044.1, on the reverse strand, counting down.
AAGACCAAGTCAGGAAAATATTCCTCAACTTCCGGGCTTTTTGGCGCGAGGATGGCCATGTCGCCGACCTCCCCGTGTCGGCCGACGGTCAGTCCAGCGCGGCGGTGATCCGTTCCGCCAGCGACTTGAGTATCTCGGCTTCGGCCATGGGGGCGTGGCCGTGGCCCTTCAGCGGGCGGTCGGGCCAGCGCGGGATGATGTGGAAATGCAGGTGGAAGACGGTCTGGCCCCCGGCCTCGCCGTTGAACTGCATGATGCTGAAGCCCTCGGGGGACAGGGCCTTGACCACCGCGCGGGCCGTCCGTTGGGTGGCGGCGGTCAGTCTGGCCAGCGCCTCGGGCTCGATCTCAAGCAGGTTTCGGGCCCGGGAGGTCTTCGAGATCACCAGGACATGACCCTCGGACTGGGGGAATACGTCCATGAAGGCGAGGACGTCGTCGTCCTCCCAGACCTTCACGGCGGGAATCTCGCCGTTGAGGATGCGGGCGAAGATGTTTGCGGGGTCGTAGGTGCCGGTCAGGCTCATCGCGCGTTCTCCTGTATGAGCCGTCTCTAGCAACGGCGCGGCGCGGGGACTATCCGTGTCGCGAACCAGGAGTTCCACCATGCCCGATACACCGTCCGAAGCCGATCTGAATGCCCTCGACATCACCGACGCCGAGGCGGCCGTCGTCAACAGCATCGCCCAGCCCCTGGTGCCGGGCGCCGCGCCAGACGCCAACGACGACCTGGTCCAGATCGAATCGACGAGCGACGGCGTGGTTTTCGTCACCATCAACCGGCCGCAGAAGAAGAACGCCTTCGACGCCGCGACCATCGCGGCCCTGCACGAGGCGTTCGAGACCCTGCATGGTGCTGATCATGTGCGGGTCGTCTTCCTGCGCGGGGCAGGGGGGACATTCAGCGCCGGGGCCGACCTGTCGTGGATGCGCGATGCCGCCGACTGGTCCGAGAGCGACAACCGCGACGACGCCATGGGTCTGGCCCGGATGCTGAAGGCCTTGCACGACGTCCCGGCCCTGACGGTCGCGATCGTCGAGGGTGCGGCCATGGGCGGCGGGGCCGGGATGGTCTGCGCCTGCGACATGGCGGTCGCCGTCGAGGGAGCCAGGTTCGCCTTTTCCGAGGTCAAGCTGGGGCTGATCCCGGCGACCATCGCACCGTATGTGGTCGAGGCAGTCGGGGCTCGGCGGGCGCGGGCGCTGTTCCTGACCGGAAACACCTTCGATGCCGGCTATGCTGCGCATCTGGGGCTGATCGACATGGTGCTGCCCGATGCGGCAGCGATCGACAGCTTCGTGACCATGCTGACCGACAGTCTGGGCGGCAGCGCGCCGGGGGCCATGGGCGACGCCAAGCGCCTGGTCCACCATGTGGCGGGGCATCGGCTCGACACCGGGCTGATGGAGGACACCGCCAAACGGATCGCGCGAGCTCGCGTGTCGGCCGAGGGCCAGGAAGGCGTCCGCGCCTTTCTGGACAAGCGCAAACCCTTCTGGACCACCTGACGTCCGGATGTTCAGATACGCAGGCCGTGACAACTGCGGCGGGTCTTGATCAGGAGCTTCGTCGATGAAGCCGGTGATGTTGATGGCGGCTGCGGCTGCGGCCGGGGCCGTGGTGCTCGCGGGCATGACGACCGAGGCCTGGGCCGAGACCGCCGAGGCCCGGCGGCCCGAGAACCGGGCCGACTTGCAATGCCTGGCCGTCTTTGCCGCCGTCGCCGGTCTCGATCCCGACGATGCAGAGCTTCAGTCGGGGGCCGTCGGTGCCCTGATGTACTATTCCGGCCGCCTGAACGGGCGGGCTCCGACGGTCGACTGGTTGGAAGAGCTGAAGCAGTTCATCATTTCCGACATCGATGAGGGCTTCAAGGTCGAGGCCGAACGCTGTGGGCGCGAGATGATCCAGCTGGGGGCCGAGATGACGGCCTGGGGCACCGAGATGCAGGTGCTCGGGGCCAAGATGGAAGACACCCGGAAACCGGGAACGCCTTGAGCCGGGGCGGTGGCTGGCTTAGGTCTGGTGCATGCGCCAGACCTTCGACGAAACCACCGATCCGTCCTTCGGAGCCCGACATCTGCCGCTCGTGCGGGCGCGCCTGCTGGAGCAGGGGCTGGACGGCCTGCTGGTCCCGCATGAGGATGAGCATCAGAACGAATATCTGCCCGAGGCCAACGATCGCCTGGCCTGGCTGACGGGGTTCACCGGGTCGGCGGGGGCTGCGGTGGTGATGAAGGATCGCGCGGCGGTGTTCGCCGATGGGCGCTATACCGTTCAGGTCCGGGCCCAGGTGGACGCAGGCCAGTTCGAGATCCTCGACCTCGTCGAGGGCGGGGTGCCGGCCTATCTGGAGCGCGCACCCAGGGGGGCCGTGATCGGGTACGACGCGCGTTTGCACAGTCCCGATGCGCTCGAAACGCTCGGCCGCGCGGTGGCCAAGGCGGGTGCGGCGCTGAAGCCGGTCGACGTCAATCCGCTGGATGCCGCCTGGGCCGAAGCGCGACCCGCCCAGCCTCAGGCCCCCATCGTGCCGCACGAGGATCGCTATTCCGGCGAGAGCCATGTCTCCAAACGCGAGCGGATCGGGCGCGCCGTGGCCGAGGCCGGTGCCGACGCTGCGGTCCTGACCGCCCCATCGTCGATCGCCTGGCTGTTCAACGTCCGGGGCGGGGACGTGATCCGTTCGCCCATGCCGCTGGGCCAGGCGATCCTGAACGCCGACGGGACCGCCGAACTGTTCCTCGATCCGGCCAAGGTCACCAATGAACTGCCGGGCTGGCTGGGCGACGCGGTCACCCTGAAGCCGACGGCGGCCCTGGACGACGCCCTCGACGCGCTGGCGGGCCGGAAGGTGCTGATCGATCCAGCCCAGTCCTCGGCTTGGTATTTCGACCGGCTCGAAGGGGCGGGGGCGTCGGTCGTGCGCGCCATGGACCCCTGCGCAGTGCCTCGCGCAGCCAAGAACCCGGTCGAGATCGAGGGCACGCGTCAGGCCCACATCCGCGACGGCGCGGCGCTCAGCCGGTTCCTTCATTGGGTCGATACGGTGGCCCAGGACACCCTGCCCGGCGAACGCGAGATCGTCGGTGTCCTGGAAAGCTTCCGCGAAGCGACCGGCATGCTCAAGGATCTGTCTTTCGACACGATCGCGGGCGCGGGCCCGAACGGTGCCCTGCCGCACTACAAGCCCGTCGGCGACAAGATTCGGCCGATCGAGAAAGGCTCGCTGCTGCTGGTCGACGGCGGCGGGCAATATCTGGACGGCACCACAGACGTGACCCGGACCATGGCGATCGGCGAGCCGACCGCGGATCAGCGCCGGATGTTCACCCTGGTGCTCAAGGGGCATATCGCCATGGCGACGATCCGCTTTCCGGCCGGCACGACAGGGCATCAGCTGGACGCCATCGCGCGCCAGCCGATGTGGATGGCAGGCCTCGACTATGACCACGGCACGGGCCACGGCGTCGGGTCTTACCTCGGGGTCCACGAGGGCCCGCAGCGGATCGCCAAGGCGGTCAACACCCAACCGCTGCTGACCGGCATGATCCTGTCCAACGAGCCGGGCTATTATCGCGAGGGCCACTGGGGCATCCGGATCGAGACGCTGCAGGTCGTTACGGAGCCCGAGCCCATTCCCGGCGGCGAACGGCCGATGCACGGGTTCGAACAGCTCACCTTCGCGCCGCTGGATCGGCGGCTGATCGATGTGAATGCCCTGACGGTGGCAGAGCGGGCGTATGTCGATGCCTACCACGCCGAAACCCTGGCCAAGGTCGGCCCGCTGCTGGCCGAGGGGCCGCAGGCGGATGCGTCGGCTCTGGCGTGGTTGAAGGCGGCCTGCGCGCCGCTTTAGGCCTTGCGGTTTCAGGTGGCGCTTCCGACCTGAGGGCTCCAGCCTGAAGGAGCGCACCATGAAGACCCGTCGTCTCGGACCGAATGGTCCCGAAGTGTCCGCCATCGGCCTGGGGTGCATGGGGATGGCTTCCTTCTATGGGCAACCGTCCGACGAGGCGCAGGCCACGGCGGTGATCCATCGCGCGCTCGACCTGGGGATCACCTTGTTCGACACGGCCGAGATGTACGGCCCCCACACCAACGAGATCCAGGTCGGCAAGGCCTTGGCGGATCGGCGCGACAAGGCCTTCGTCGCGACCAAGTTCGGCATCGGCTACAATGCGGATCGTACGGCGCTGAAGGTCGATGGATCGCCGGCCAACGTCCGCCGCGCGATCGAGGGCAGTCTGACCCGGCTCGGCATGGATCACGTCGACCTCTATTACCTGCACCGCGTCGATCCCGACACGCCGATCGAGGAGACGGTGGGCGCGATGGGCGAGCTGGTTACCGAGGGCAAGGTGCGGTTCCTGGGTCTGTCCGAAGCGGCGCCCGAGACCCTGCGCCGGGCCCACGCGACCCATCCGATCACGGCGCTGCAGACCGAATACTCCCTGTGGAGCCGCGAGCCCGAGGGCGACATTCTGACGACGGTGCGCGAACTCGGCATCGGCTTTGTGCCCTATAGCCCCTTGGGACGGGGCTTCCTGTCGGGCGAGATCCGGTCGATCGACGACCTGGAGGAGGGCGACTTCCGCCGTTCCAACCCGCGCTTCATGGGCGATAATTTCCAGAAGAACCTCGATCTGGTCGAGGCGGTCAAGGCGATCGCCCACGACCGGGGGATCACGGCGGCGCAACTGGCCCTGGCCTGGGTGCTGGCGCAAGGCGACGACCTGGTCCCCATCCCAGGCACGCGGCGGATCGCGACGCTGGAGGACAATGCGGCGGCGGCGGATGTCGTCCTGACGCCTGAAGACCTTGCGGCGATCGAAGAGGTCTTCCCCCGCGATGCGGCATCAGGCCATCGCTATGCCGAGGCGGCGCGGTCGGCGCTGAACCGGTAGTCGAGGCCCTCTTTCAGCGAGGCGAGAAGGATCAGGAAATGAGCGCCAGCCATTCGTCCTCAGTCAGGACGGCGACGCCGTGCTTCTGGGCGTCAGCCAGTTTTGAGCCCGCGCCGGGGCCGGCGACGACGTAGTCCGTCTTCTTCGACACCGACCCGGACACCTTGGCACCCAGGCTTTCGGCGCGCGCCTTGGCCTCGTCGCGGGTGAAGCGTTCGAGCGCGCCGGTGAAGACCACGGTCTTGCCGGCGACCGGACTGTCGGTCTTCGGCCGTTCGGCATCGACGATGCTCGTGAGCTCGGCGACCAACGCATCGACGACGACGCGGTTGTGGGCCTCGTGGAAGAAGTCTGCGATGGCACGCGCCGCGACGGGGCCGACACCGGCGATGCCCGCGATCTCTCCGAGGGTCATGGACGGGCCGTCCTCTCGCGCGATGCGGGCCAGCTCGCGTATGCCGCGCCAATCGCTCGCCAACGGGGCCAGGGCGCGTCGGGCCGGGGCAGCGATGCCGGGGAAGGCGAGGGCCAGTTTCTGGTCGATCGGGGCTTCTGGCCAGGGATCGGCGGGCGAAAGTTCGGCGGCGGCCATGACCGACAGGGTGCGAGCCGAGACGCCGTGGCCTTCGGCGAACCGAGTCCATTCGGGCGAGGGCAGGCCGGACGCCGCGTTCAAGCCAGCGGCATGGAAGCTGGCCCAGTCACCGAAATGGCGCGCCAGCAGCAGCGAGGTCTGGTCCCCGATATCGCGAATGCCCAGGGCGAAGATCAGGCGCTCCAGCGTGATGAGGCGCCGCGCGTCGATGCCTGCGATCAGGTTGCGCACGCTGGTCTCGCCATAGCCGTCCTCGGCGCGAAGCTGGTCCAGTTTCTCGGCGTCTCGGGCCAGGCGGAAGATGTCGGCGGGCTCGCTGATCCAGTCGCGATCGTGAAAGGCCATCAACTGCTTCTCACCCAGACCCTCGATGTCGAAGGCGCGGCGCGACACGAAATGCTTGAGTCGCTCGACCAACTGGGCCTTGCAGATCAGACCGCCGGTGCAACGGCGGCGCACGTCGTCGCCCTCGCGCACGGCCTCTGAGCCGCAGACGGGGCAGTGGGTGGGGAAGACGTAGGGGGCGGCGTCGGCCGGGCGCTTCTCGATCACCACCGAGACGATCTGGGGGATGACGTCGCCGGCGCGTTGCAGGATGACGGTGTCGCCGATCCGGACGTCCTTGCGGGTGATCTCGTCCTCGTTGTGCAGGGTGGCATTCCTGACAACGACACCGCCGACGGTGACGGGGGCCAGTCTGGCGACGGGTGTCAGGGAGCCGGTTCGGCCGACCTGGATGTCGATGCCTTCAAGCACCGTGGTCGCCTGCTGGGCCGGAAACTTGTGGGCGATGGCCCAGCGGGGGCTGCGTGACACGAAGCCGAGGCGCTCCTGCCAGTCCAGGCGGTCGACCTTGTAGACCACGCCGTCGATGTCATAGCCGAGGCCCGCACGGTCGGTCTCCAGGCCGCGATAGACCTCCATGAGACCCGCTGTGTCCTTGACCCGGATGGAGCGCGGATTGACCTTGAAACCCCAGGATTTCAGCGCGTTCAGCGCCTCTTCCTGCGTTTCGGCGAAGGGGGCGGACACCTGGCCCCAGGCGTAGGCGAAGAAGGCGAGGGGACGGGCGGCCGTCACCGTTGGGTCGATCTGGCGCAACGATCCGGCGGCGAAGTTTCGAGGGTTGGCGTATGTGCGCGCGCCGGCGGCCTCGGCTGAGGCGTTGAAGGCGGCGAAGGCGTCGTTGGGGGCATAGACTTCTCCCCGGACCTCGATCAGGTCGGGCCAGCCGGTGCCGGACAGCCGGTGCGGTATGTCGGCGATGGTCTTAAGGTTGGCGGTGATGTCCTCGCCCGCCCGGCCGTCGCCCCGCGTTGCGCCCTGGACCAGGACGCCCGTCTCATACCGGATATTGGCCGACAGGCCGTCGATCTTGGGCTCTGCGACGAAGGCAACGGGGTCGGCGGCGGGCAGTTTGAGGAACCGCTGGATCCGGGCCACGAAGTCGGCGACGTCGCCCTCGTCGAACGCGTTGTCGAGCGACAGCATGGGGACGCCGTGCCGGACCTCCGAGAACTGGGCCGAGGCCGGAGCGCCGACCTTCAGCGACGGCGAATCCTCACGGACCAGGGCCGGAAATCGCGTCTCGATGGCCAGGTTGCGGGCCTTGAGCGCATCGTACTCGGCGTCGGTGATCTCGGGCGCGGCCTCGGCATAGAGGGCATCGGCCTCGGCCATGGCGGTCGCCAGACGGGCCAGTTCGTCGCGGGCCTCGGCCTCGGTCAGGGTGTCTACGGGTGTCTCGGCCATGGGAATCGCAAACGCTGGGGTCGGTCCTCGGTTTAGCATTGGAGCGGACGATGACACGATCTTAAGCTGACGCGGTCGCGGCGGCGGATTATGCATCCGACCCGTATCCAGGAGTCGCCATGTCCCGCTCGAACACCGCCGCAATCGCGGGCCTGACCCTGGCGGCGCTGTTGGGGCTGTCCGGCTGCGATACGGTCGGCCTGTCGCCGGAAGCGGCCCCGGCTCCGGCCCCCGCCGTCGCGCCGCAGGTCCAGCCGGTGCCGGAGCAACTGCTCGCCGACGTTCGCATCCTGTCGGCCGATGACATGGAGGGGCGCGACACGGGCTCTCCCGGCGGTGAGCGGGCGCGGGCCTATATCGTGTCTCGGCTGGAGGCGATCGGGATCGCGGCTCCGCCCATGGGCCGGCTCCAGCCGTTTGCGGCCGAGGTCCCCACCCGGTCGGGCCCGAAACGTTATGCGGGCACCAATATCCTGGGCCTCATTCCCGGAACGCGCGTTCCCGACCGCTACATCGTCATCAGCGCCCACTATGACCACGTCGGCACCCGGGACGGACTGATCTACAACGGCGCGGACGACAATGCGTCGGGCGTGGCCACCATGCTGGAGATCGCGACCCGGCTGAAGGCCCAGCCGCCCGAGCACAGTGTCATCATCGTCGCCTTCGACGGTGAGGAGCGCGGCCTGATCGGGGCCAAGCATTTCGTCCAGGCACCGCCGGTGCCCCTGACCTCCATCGCGTTGAACCTCAACTTCGACATGACTGCCCGCGCCGAGACCGATGGTCATCTGTGGGTCACGGGCACCTGGCAGCACCCGACCCTGCGACCAATGCTGGAGTCGGTCACGGCGGTCGGCCCCGTCTCCCTGGCCTTCGGCAAGGACACGCCCCAGGACACGGGCGAGAACAACTGGGTCGAGGCGTCAGACCACGGTGCCTTCTTCAAGGCCGGTATCCCGTTCCTGTATCTGGGCGTCGACTACCACCCCGACTATCACCGGCCGTCCGACGATTTCGAGCGGATCACCCCGTCAGTGTTCGCAAGCGCGACCGAGCTGGCGGTTTCCTCGTTCCGGGCGCTGGATCGCGCGATCGATCGCTGATCGCAGCCGATTTTCAATCGCAAAGATAAGGCTTGCATGATGGTCAAGCTGGTCGTCAACGTCGCTCCCCGATATGTACGCAAGCGGAACAATGATGACGACGGCGGCGACCGACACCTTCGACCTTCAGCGCATCCAGAAGATCCGGAAATGGGTGCTGGGATTGGCCCTGATGGCTGTGGTCACCCTGGCGATGTTCAGCGGGACCTGGTGGGGCGAGGGTCGAGTTCATGATGCGGTGGAGGCGTTCGGCCTTGGGGCGATCGTACTCAGCATCGTCGGCCGGGCCTGGTGCTCACTCTACATCGGTGGGCGCAAGAAGGCCGAGGTCGTTTCGACGGGGCCTTACTCCCTGAGCCGCAACCCGCTGTATGTCTTCAGCTATGCCGGCGCATTCGGGGTGGGAGCACAGACCGGAAGCCTGACCATCGCCGCCCTGTTCGTGGTCATCGCCGTCGTCGTGTTCCGCATGACCATCGCCAAGGAAGAGGCCTGGCTGTCGGCCGAGTTCGGCGAGACCTACAAGTCCTACATGGCGCGGACACCGCGTTGCGGGCCTGACTTCTCGAAGTGGCGCGACGAGGACGAGCTGAACATCCGGCCACGATTCTTCTTGACCACCCTGCGGGACGGGCTGGTCTTCCTGGCGGCCATTCCGGTCTTCGAGGGAATCGAGTTGGCGCAACAGTCAGGCTGGCTGCCGGTCCTGCTGCGCCTGCCCTGACCCATGTGAAAAGGGCGACCCGTAAGGGCCGCCCTGGTTCACGTCAGTTGACAGTCGCCTTGATGATCTTGCCCGGGTTCCGGGGCGGCTCGCCCTTGGGCAGGGCGTCGACGTGGTCCATGCCCTCGATCACTTCGCCCCAGACGGTGTACTGGCGGTCCAGGAAGGTCGCGTCGTCCAGGCAGATGAAGAACTGCGAGTTCGCCGTGTCGGGCTGGCTGGTGCGGGCCATCGAGCAGACGCCGCGCACGTGGCGCTCTGCCGAAAACTCGGCCTTCAGGTTGGGCTTCTTGGAGCCCGAGGTGCCGGTACCGGTCGGGTCGCCGCCCTGGGCCATGAAGCCGGCGATCACACGGTGGAAGACCACGCCGTCATAGAAGCCTTCGCCGGCCAGTTCGGTGATGCGGGCCACGTGGCCGGGGGCCAGGTCGGGCCGCAGCTTGATGACAACGTCGCCGGTGTCGAGGGTGAGAGTCAGGGTCTGGTCGGCCAACGGCGCGCTCCTTTTGTCGTTTGTGGCGGGGGTCATAGCCCGGGATCGCCGTCGGGGCTATGTGGGAAGCATGACTGACGACGAAAAGCCCCCCCTGAGCGATGCCGAACCCGCCCGGCGCAAGATGGTGCGCCCTCCCAGCGGGGGAACCGCCGCCGGCCGCGGCATGGGCACCCAGATGAAGACCGCCGACAAGAAGTCGATGTCCTCCATCCAGTGGATCAAGCGCCAACTGGCCGATCCTTGGTCCGAGAAGGCCCGTGCCGAAGGCTATCGCAGCCGTGCGGCCTTCAAATTCTCCGAGATCGACGACCGGTTCCGGCTGGTCAGGAAGGGCTCGCGCGTCATCGACCTGGGGGCCGCGCCGGGTGGCTGGGTTCAGGTCTGCGTCAACCGGGGGGCGGCCAATGTGGTCGGGGTCGACCTGTTGCCGATCGAGCCGATCCCGGGCTCGATCCTGATCCAGGCCGATTTCACCGATCCCGGCGTGGACCAGCAGTTGCTGGACGAGCTGGGCGGTCAGCCCGACCTGGTGCTGTCCGACATGGCCCACAACACCGTCGGGCACCGCCAGACGGATCACCTGAAGATCATCGCCCTGATCGAGATCGCCTCGGACTTCGCCATCCGGACGTTGAAGCCCGGCGGGCATTTCGTGACCAAGAATTTCCAGGGCGGCGACGCGGGCCGGGTCCTCGCGGAACTGCGCGAGGCCTTCCACGAGGTCAAATACGTCAAGCCGGCCGCCAGTCGGAAGGGGTCGTCGGAGGTCTATCTGGTGGCGCTGAACCGGCGTTAGATCAGGCGATGGCGAACGCGCGCGCCGCCTTGCGCGCCTCGAGCCGAGCCCAGAGCCGGTCGTGCAGGGTGAAGAACACGGTCTGGACCAGGGGTTCGACAAGGCCGATCGCCAGGGCCAGGTGCCAGTTCCGGGTCAGGGCCATCGCCACGCTGACGGCGACGACGAAATGCATGACGCCGTAGGTCACGGTCTTCAGCGCGATCTGTTTCAGGGAGCGAGGCAGGCCGTGCGAGTGGCCATCAAAACTGTGCAGCCGCGATTGTTCGTTCCGGTCCATCACGTCGAGGCGGGCGGAGACGGCCTCGGCGCCTTCTTCGGCCATCGACAGGCGCGCCCGCCGTTCGACCCGGTGCCAGAGCCGGTCGTGCACCGTATAGGCAAAGGTCTGGAAGATCGGCTCCACGACACCGACGGCCAGGGCCACCCGCCAATCGCGCGTGATCGCGTACGCCACCAGGATCGCCACGAACAGGTGCATGACGCCGTAGCTCGCGACTTTGAGCGCGAGCCGGCGGATGGACTGGGCGATCAACTGGACCATGACTGGTAAATGAGAATGGGTCGCATGTGTTGCAAGGCGGGCGTCGATCTTTTGCCGATGGCCTTCTTCAGTCCCGGCCCTGGCGATGCGGAGGTTGACTTCGCAACCGCGAAAGAGGATAGGCGGCCCGCAAAACGGAGACTCCCATGGAGATTCGCGAAGGGCTCACCTTCGACGATGTTTTGCTTGAACCCGGTCCGTCAGAGATCATGCCCGCAGACGCGGACGTCTCGACCCGGCTCACTCGCGACATCAGGCTGAACATCCCGCTGACCTCGTCCGCCATGGACACGGTCACCGAAAGCCGGCTGGCCATCGCCATGGCCCAGGCCGGCGGTCTGGGCATTCTTCACCGCAACATGACGGTCGAGGAACAGGCCGATCAGGTGCGGGAGGTGAAACGCTATGAAAGCGGCATGGTCATCAATCCGGTGACCATCACGCCCCAGACGACGCTGGGCGAAATCCGCGCCATCGTGGCCAAGAAGAAGATCAGCGGCTTTCCGGTCGTCGATCCCGACACGGGGCGTCTGGTCGGCATCCTGACCAATCGCGACATGCGGTTCGACACCGATCCGAACCGCAAGGCCATCGAGCTGATGACCACCGGCGATCTGGTCACCGTGCGCGAGGGAGCCGGACGCGATGAGGCGCGGGCCCTTCTGCGGGATCGCAAGATCGAGCGGGTCATCGTGGTGGACGAGGACTATCGTGCCACCGGCCTGATTACGATGAAGGACATCGAGAAGGCCCAGGCCCATCCCCATGCGGCCAAGGACGATCAGGGCCGGCTGCTGGTCGGCGCCGCCTCGACCGTCGGCGACGCAGGCTATGAGCGGGCCATGGCCTTGGCCGAGGCGGGCGTGGATGTGGTCGTGATCGACACCGCCCACGGCCACTCGATCCAGGTCAGCCGCGTGGTCGAACGCATCAAGCGCGAGAGCAATCGCATCCAGATCATCGCCGGTAACGTCGCCACCTATGACGCCGCCCGCGCCCTGATCGACGCGGGCGCGGATGCCGTGAAGGTCGGGATCGGCCCGGGCAGCATCTGCACCACTCGCATCGTCGCGGGCGTCGGCGTCCCGCAACTGACCGCGATCATGGAGGCAGTTCGCGCCGCCAGGGGATCGGGCGCGCCGGTCATCGCCGACGGCGGCATCAAATATTCCGGCGACCTGGCCAAGGCCATCGCGGCGGGTGCCAGCGTGGCCATGATGGGCTCGATGTTCGCCGGCACGGACGAGAGCCCCGGCGAGGTCTTCCTCTACCAGGGTCGCAGCTACAAGTCGTACCGCGGCATGGGTTCGGTGGGGGCCATGGGGGCCGGCTCGGCCGACCGCTACTTCCAGAAGGAAGTGGAGGACACCCAGAAGCTGGTGCCCGAGGGCATCGAGGGCCAGACCCCCTACAAGGGGCCGATCGCCCCGGTGTTGCACCAGATGATCGGCGGCCTGCGCGCCGCCATGGGCTATGTCGGTGCGCCCGACATCGCCCAGTTCCAGTCTCGCGCGCGGTTCGTGCGCATCACGGGGGCCGGATTGCGCGAGAGCCACGTTCATGACGTGATGATCACCCGCGAAGCCCCGAATTATCGGCAAGGGTGAGACTCGATCGATGACGCCTGAACTCACCTATCTGGCCCTCACCCTGATCCTGGCGATCGTGCAGATCTTCCTGCCTGCGATCGGTCGTACCGTTCAGTACGGCACCGAATGGAACGCCGGGCCGCGCGATGCGATCATGCCGCCGGTCAAGCCCATCACCGGGCGGCTGGAGCGGGCCCAGGCCAATCTGTACGAGACCCTGCCGCTGTTCATCGCCGCCGTCCTGATCGCCCATGTGTCGGGTGAGGACGGATTTCTGACCTATTGGGGCGCCACCTTGTATTTCTGGGGGCGCGTCGTCTTCGTCCCCATTTACGCGTTCGGCATCCCGGCGCTTCGCAGCGTGGTCTTCATCACGTCGCTCGTGGGTCTGGTGATGATCATCGCCGCCCTTTTCCTCTGAAAGCTTAAGTGACCCCAGCCGCTCGCCTCGCCGCCGCCGCCTCCGTCCTGGACTCCATCGCCCAGGGCCGCCAACCGGCCGAGGCCGTGCTCAAGGCCTGGGGGACGGCAAACCGCTATGCGGGGTCCAAGGACCGTCGCGCCATCGCCGATCAGGTCTACAAGGTGCTGCGCGCGCGAGGTCGCCTGGTCTGGGCCATGGGTGGGCGCGAGGACGGGCGGGCCCTGGTCATCGGGTGCCTGAGCCTGATCGACGGCCTGTCGATCGAGGAGATCGAGGCGCTGCATTCGGGCGACGGATACGGCCCCAAGCCCCTGTCCAAACAGGAACGGTCGCGCATCAGCCTGACCGGCGACGAGGTGCCCGGGTGGATCGCGGCGGGTCTGCCCGAGTTTGTCATGGAGGACTTCAAGTCCAGCTTCGGCGATCGCTGGGCCGAGGAAGCCGCCGGACTGATGCTTCCGCGCGCGCCGATCGACCTGCGGGTCAATGCGGCCAAGGCGACGGTGGCAGAGGTCGAGGCGGAGCTGCGCGAGGCCGGGCTGAACCCGACACGGACGCCCTGGTCCGCCTGGGGCCTGCGCCTGTCGGCCGAGCCCCCGCCCAACGTGCAAGCTTTGGCGGCCTTCAAGGAAGGGCGGATCGAGATCCAGGACGAGGGCAGCCAGATCGTCTGCGCCCTGGCCGGGGCTCAGTCAGGCATGACCGTCGTGGACTATTGCGCCGGGGGCGGGGGCAAGACCCTGGGCTTGGCCATGGGCATGGCGGAGGAGGGCGGTGATCGCCCGGTCGAGGCCGCCGAACCCGAAAAGGTCTGGACGCCGACCGGCTGGGTCGAGGCACCCAAGGCCGCGCGCGCGGCGCCGGCGTCGGCCGGGATCGACGGGCGACTGATCGCCTGTGACGTGGTCCAGAAGCGGCTCGACAACATCAAGCCCCGGCTGCAACGCGCCGGCGTGTCGGCGGAACTGCTGCAACTCGGCCCCAACGGTGGCGGGGTCGAGGACCTGGTGGAACAGGCCGACGTCGTGTTTGTGGATGCGCCATGCACCGGCACCGGCACCTGGCGACGCAAGCCCGAGGACGCCTGGCGGCTGAAGCCCGAGGACGTGGCGCGGATGCACACGCTGCAGATGGCGATCGTGGCGCGCGCGGCCAAGCTGGTGAAGCCGGGCGGCCGGCTGGTCTATGTCACCTGTTCGATGCTGCGGCAGGAGAACGAGGCGACCATGGATGCCTTCGAGGAGGATCATCCCGGGTTCGCGCCGGTGCCGATGGCCGAGGCGGTCGGATCGCCGCACCTGACCGACGCCGGTCGCAACCGGCTGGTCGACTTAGCCGAGGGCGGGCACCGGCTGCGGCTGTCGCCGGCGACGACGGGCACCGACGGCTTCTTCGCCGCCGTCTACGAGCGGCGGGCGTGAGCGGGCCCGTTCATGCAGGAATGGCATTTGAACTGAAGGCCTTCGGGCCCATCTCGGCCCTGTGCGTGATGGCGGCCGAGGCGGAATACGGTCCGGCGCTCCGTGTACGGATCAAACCGTTGATCACCGGCGTCGGACCGGTCGAGGCGGCGGTCGAGACGACGGCGGCCCTGGCCGAACTGGCGCGCACGGACGCCCTGCCGGACCTGGTCATTTCGCTGGGCTCGGCGGGATCGCAGACCCTGGATCATGGCCGCGTCTACTGGATCGACGAGGTCGCCTACCGTGACATGGATGCGACCGTGCTGGGCTTCGCGCCTGGCGTCACGCCGTTCCTGGACCTGCCTGCCAGCCTGACCCTGGCCAGTGGACCGCAGGGCCAGCCCTATGCGAGGCTGGCGACGGGCGGCAGCGTGGTCTCGGGCGAGGCCTATGACGCCATCGATGCCGACATGGTGGACATGGAGACCTATGCAGTGGTCCGCGCCGCCGCCCGATTTGGCCTGCCGGTCATCGGCCTGCGCGGCGTGTCGGACGGCAAGGCCGATCTGACCGGCCTATCCGACTGGACGGACACCCTGGCGGTGATCGACGAAGGTCTGGCGGAGGCGCTGGACCTGCTGGAACACGAACTTACCCGGCTGACCGCCGAGCCCAACGACGCCTGACCGGAGCCCTAATGACCGACCACCAGAAGGTTCTCATCGTCGATTTCGGCAGCCAGGTGACGCAACTGATCGCGCGGCGCCTGCGAGAGGCGAGCGTCTACTGCGAGATCCACCCCTATGCGAAGGCCGAGGCCGCGCTGGCGGCGATGAAGCCGGCGGCCATCATCCTGTCGGGCGGTCCCGAAAGCGTCCACGAAGAGGGCAGCCCCCGTGCACCGCAAGCTGTGTTCGAGGCAGGGGTGCCGGTGCTGGGCATCTGCTACGGCGAGATGACCATGTGCGAACAGCTCGGCGGCAAGGTCGAGGGCGGCCACACCCGGGAATTCGGCCGGGCCGAGATCACCGTCGCCAAATCATCCCCCCTGCTGGCCGGACTGGCCGTGGTTGGTGAAGACGAGACCGTCTGGATGAGCCACGGCGACAAGATCGTCGCCATCCCCGAGGGCTTCGACGTCGTCGCGACCTCGGCCGGCAGTCCTTACGCCGTCATCGCCGACGAGACCCGCCGGTTCTACGGCGTCCAGTTCCACCCCGAGGTGATGCATACGCCGCGCGGCCACCAGATGCTGAAGAACTTCACCCACGGCATCGCCGGGCTGAAGGGCGACTGGACCATGGCCGCCTATCGCGACGAGAAGATCGCCCAGATCCGCGAACAGGTCGGCTCGGCCAAGGTCATCTGCGGCCTGTCCGGCGGCGTGGACTCTTCGGTCGCCGCCGTCCTGATCCACGAGGCGATCGGCGATCAGCTGACCTGCGTGTTCGTGGACACCGGCCTGTTGCGCAAGGACGAGGCGACCCAGGTCACCACGCTCTTCCGCGAGCATTACAACATCCCGCTGATCCACGTTGATGCGTCGAAGGAGTTCCTCGGCGAACTGGCGGGCCAGTCGGATCCGGAGACCAAGCGCAAGACCATCGGCCGGGTCTTCATCGAGATCTTCGACCGTGAGGCCAGCAAGATCGAAGGCGCCGAATTCCTGGCCCAGGGCACCCTCTATCCTGACGTGATCGAGAGCGTGTCCTCGTCGAGCGGCAAGGCCCATGTCATCAAGAGCCACCACAACGTCGGCGGGTTGCCCGACTATATGAAGCTCAAACTGGTCGAGCCCCTGCGCGAGCTGTTCAAGGACGAGGTCCGCGCGCTGGGTCGCGAACTGGGGCTTACGGATGCGTTCGTAGGACGCCACCCCTTCCCCGGACCGGGCCTGGCGATCCGCATCCCCGGCGAGATCACGCCGGACGCGGTCGAGACCCTGCAACAGGCCGACGCCATCTATCTGGACGAGATCCGCAAGGCTGGCCTCTATGACAGCATATGGCAGGCCTTCGCCGTCCTTCTGCCGGTGAAGACTGTCGGCGTCATGGGCGACGCCCGCACCTATGAAAAGGTGCTGGCCCTGCGCGCCGTGTCTTCCACCGACGGTATGACGGCGGACTTCTTCGAGTTTCCGTGGGACGTGCTGGGCAAATGCGCGACACGGATCGTCAACGAGGTCCGTGGGGTCAACCGCGTGGTCTATGACGTGACGTCCAAGCCGCCCGGCACGATCGAGTGGGAATAATTCAGGGCTCTCGCTACCTTTCGGTATCGCTTCCGGATCG
>NZ_JAEMRD010000043.1 GCF_016463485.1 Brevundimonas sp. | reverse complement strand
TTCGGCATCTTCGTGAACCGCAAGAACGTGATCGTCATCCTGATGTCGATCGAGCTCATCCTGCTGGCCGTGAACATCAATTTCGTCGCTTTCTCGGCCTATCTGCACGACGTGCAGGGGCAGATCATGGCGATGTTCGTCCTGACGGTCGCCGCCGCCGAGGCCGCGGTTGGCCTGGCCATCCTGGTGACCTTCTTCCGCAACCGTGGCGACATCGCCGTGGATGATGCTTCCGTGATGAAGGGCTGATCGTGGACCTGCACCTGCTCGTCACCCTCGGCGTCTTCACCCCGCTGCTTGGCGCCGCCATCGTCGGCTTCTTCGGCCGCCGTCTGGGCGACATCGTCTCCCAGACCATCACGACCGGTCTGCTGTTCTTCAGTTGCGCCGTCGCCTGGATCATCTTCGGATCCTGGACCTGGGGCGGGCTGGAGGCCTTCACCGTCCAGCTCGCGCCCTTCATCACCGTGGGCGACTTCCAGTCGGTCTGGTCGATCCGGGTCGACGCCCTGTCGGCGACCATGCTGGTCGTGGTGACCAGCGTGTCCTCGCTCGTCCACCTGTACAGCTGGGGATACATGGCCGAGGACGACTCGCGGCCGCGCTTCTTCGCCTATCTGTCCCTGTTCACCTTCGCCATGCTGGCGCTCGTCACCGCTGCCGACTTCATGCAGCTGTTCTTCGGCTGGGAAGGGGTGGGGCTGGCGTCCTATCTGCTGATCGGTTTCTGGTACAAGAAGCCCACGGCCTCAGCCGCCGCCATCAAGGCCTTCGTCGTCAACCGCGTCGGCGACTTCGGCTTCGCGCTCGGCATCATCACCGTCTTCTGGATGTTCGGCACGATCCAGTTCGCCGAACTGTTCCCGATGATCGCGGCCAAGGCCGGCACGACCTGGAACTTCATCGGCCATGACTGGTCGGCGATCGATCTGGCGGCCCTGCTCCTGTTCATCGGCGCTATGGGCAAGTCGGCGCAGTTCTTCCTGCACACCTGGCTGCCAGACGCCATGGAAGGCCCGACGCCGGTGTCGGCCCTGATCCACGCGGCGACCATGGTCACGGCCGGCGTGTACATGGTGTGCCTGCTGAGCCCGATCTTCGAATACGCCCCGACGGCCTCGCTGATCGTGGCAATCACGGGCGCAATCACGGCCATCTTCGCAGCCACTGTCGGCATGATGCAGAACGACATCAAGCGGGTGATCGCCTATTCGACCTGTTCGCAGCTGGGCTACATGTTCTTCGCGGCGGGCGTCGGCGTCTACGAGTCCGCCATGTTCCACCTGTTCACCCACGCCTTCTTCAAGGCCCTGCTGTTCCTGGGCGCCGGTTCGGTGATCCACGGCATGCATCACGAGCAGGACATGCGGAAGATGGGCGGGCTGTGGAAGCTGCTGCCCGTCACCTACGCCGTCATGGTCATCGGCACGATCGCCATCACCGGCCTGGGCCTGCCCGGCGTCGGCGGGTTCGCGGGCTTCTATTCCAAGGATTCGATCATCGAGAGCGCCTGGGCTGCGGCCACAAGCGGTCATTCGCCCGCGGGTTATTTCGCTTTCTTCATCGGCATATCGGCGGCCCTGCTGACCAGCTACTATTCGTGGCGGCTGATTTTCATGACCTTCCACAACAAGCCGGTGTGGAAGGACGAACATGCGCACGACGACCATCATGCGCACGACGATCACGCGGCTCATCCGGCGCAGCTCGAAACCCATTCCGAGCCTGAGGCCCACGATGAGCATGCGCACGACGATCACGCGCATCACGGCCCGCTGAAGCCGCATGAGAGTCCGTGGGTCATGCTGGTTCCGCTGATCGCGCTGTCGGTCGGTGCCGTGTTCGCCGGTCTGGTCTTCGCGCCCTATTTCATCGGCCATCACGAGCACGACTTCTGGCGCGGCGCGATCTTCACGGGCGAGGACAACCACGTCCTGCACGAGAGCCACGATGTCCCGACCTGGGTAAAGTGGTCGCCGTTGATCGTCACCCTGCTGGGCGCGGCGGTCGCCTTCTGGATCTATGTCGTTCGCGAAGGTCTGGCCAAGCGCTGGGCCGACGGCAAGTCGCCGGTCTGGGCCTTCCTGTACAACAAATGGTATTTCGACGAGCTGTATGACGCCGTCTTCGTCAAGGGTGCCAAGGCTCTGGGCGACCTGTTCTGGAAGATCGGCGACGTCAAGCTGATCGACGGTCTGGGTCCGAACGGCGCGGCCTGGGCGTCGCTCAAGTCGGCCGCGCGGCTGGCCAGGGTCCAGTCCGGCTATGTCTATCACTACGCGTTCGTGATGTTGATCGGGGTAGCCGGTCTGCTCGCCTTCGCCCTCTATGCGTTCGGAGCGTGACCGTGCCCGCTATTCTGAGCATCGTCACCTTCCTGCCGCTGGTGGGTGCCGCGATCCTGCTGATCGCCCGCCTGACGGCGAAGTCGGCCGACGCCGCAGCCCCGGCCGCACGCTGGATCGCCCTGGTCACCACCCTGGCGACGCTGGCCGTCTCGGTCGTGCTGACGGGCACTTTCGACCAGTCGAACCCCGGCTATCAGTTCATCGAGCAGCACGCCTGGTTCGCGGGTGCCAGCTATCACCTCGGCGTCGACGGGATCTCGATCCTGTTCGTGTTGCTGACCGCCTTCCTGCTGCCGATCTGTATCGTGGCGAGCTGGAAGTCGATCGAGACGCGCGTCGTCGAATACATGATCGCGTTCCTGGTGCTGGAGACGCTGGTGATCGGCGTGTTCACCTCCCTGGACCTGTTCCTGTTCTACATTTTCTTCGAAGGCACACTGGTGCCGATGTTCCTGATCATCGGCATCTGGGGCGGGGCGAACCGGATCTACGCCTCGTACAAATTCTTTCTCTACACCCTGCTGGGGTCCGTCCTGATGCTGCTGGCCATGCTGTGGATGGCCTATGATGCTGGCACGACCAGCATCCCGGCGCTCAAGGAACACGTCTTCGATCCGCGTTATCAGCCCCTTCTGTGGCTGGCCTTCTTCGCCTCGTTCGCGGTCAAGATGCCGATGTGGCCGGTCCACACCTGGCTGCCCGACGCCCACGTCCAGGCGCCGACGGCGGGTTCGGTGATCCTGGCCGGTATCCTGCTGAAGCTCGGCGGTTACGGTTTCATCCTGTTCAACGTGCCGATGTTCCCGGTCGCGTCGCAGATGTTCCAGCCCCTGGTCCTGACCCTGTCGGTCATCGCCGTGGTCTATACGTCGCTGGTCGCTTTCCGGCAGACGGACATCAAGAAGCTGATCGCCTACTCGTCGGTCGCCCACATGGGCTTCGTGACCATGGGCATCTTCGCCGGCAACGCTCAAGGCATGCAGGGCGCGGTGTTCCAGATGCTGAGCCACGGCCTGATCTCGGGCGCGCTCTTCCTGTGCGTCGGCGTCGTCTACGACCGGATGCACACGCGCGAGATCGCCTTCTACGGCGGCCTGACCCAGCGGATGCCCTGGTATGCGGCGATCTTTCTGATGTTCACCATGGCGAATGTCGGCCTGCCGGGGACGTCGGGCTTCGTCGGCGAAATTCTGACCATGACGGGTGCCTATCAGGCCTCGACCTGGGCGGCCTTCGTGGCGGCGAGCGGTGTGATCCTGTCGGCGGTCTATGCCCTGACCCTGTATCGCAACGTCATGTTCGGCGAGATCAAGAACCCGGCCCTGACCACGATCACCGACATCGACAAGCGAGAGCTGCTGATCTTCGTTCCCCTGATCGTGGGAACGATCTGGCTGGGCGTGCAGCCGGACCTGGTGCTGAACTATACCGCCGCTTCCGTGGACGCCGTCGTCGGTGCCTACACTGCCGCGACGGGCGGGTGAGAGACTTGAATGCCTGATATCTTCACCGCAATGCACCTGGCCGCGCCCGAGCTGACGCTCGCGATCGGCGCACTCGTCCTGCTCGTGCTGGGTGCCTTCATTGGCGAGAAGTCGGCGCGGCTGATCTCGATCCTGTCGGTCGCCCTGCTCATTGCCGGGGCTGCCGTCGCCGCCAATGGCCCGCTGGGCGCGGCGTTCAACGGGGCCTATGTCGCCGACCCCCTGGCGGTCTATGCCAAGGTCCTGATCTATCTGGCCTCTGCCATCGCCGTCGTGCTCGGCGGCGGCTGGATGCAGCGGACGCGGATCGCCCGCTTCGAGTTCCCGATCCTGATCGTCCTGGCCTCGGTCGGGATGAGCATGATGGCGTCGTCGGGCGACCTGATCTCGCTCTATGTGGGCATCGAACTGCATTCGCTGGCCCTGTATGTGCTCGCAGCCTTCCACCGCGACGACCTCAAGGCGTCCGAGGCGGGCCTCAAGTATTTCGTCCTGGGCGCTCTCTCGTCGGGTCTGCTGCTGTACGGCGCCAGCCTGATCTACGGCTTCACCGGCTCGATGCGGTTCGAGGATATCGCCGTCGTGGCCGCACAGGGCGAGGTCGGTCCCGGCCTGATCTTCGGCCTGGTCTTCCTGATCTGCGGTCTGGCGTTCAAGGTCTCCGCCGCGCCCTTCCACATGTGGACGCCTGACGTCTACGAGGGCGCGCCGACGCCGGTCGTGGCCCTGTTCGCCACCGCGCCCAAGGTCGCGGCCATGGTGCTGATCGCGCGGACGCTCATGGGACCGTTCGGAGGGATCCACGACCAGTGGGCCCAGGTGCTGGTGCTGATCGCCCTGATCTCGTTCGCGATCGGGTCGTTCGGGGGCCTGGTCCAGAAGGACATCCAGCGGCTATTGGCCTATTCGTCGATCGTAAACATCGGATACGCCCTGCTGGGCATCACGGCCGGGACCACGGTCGGCCTTCAAGCCATGCTGATGTTCATGACCCTGTACGTGATCGACCAGTTCGGCTTCTTCGCCATCCTGCTCAGCCTGTCCAAGGGCGGGCGGCCGATCCGCCGGATTGCCGACCTGGCCGGGCTCAAGCAGGACCGGCCGGTGACCGCCATCGCCATCACCGTGCTGTCGCTGTCGGTGCTGGGGATGCCGCCGTTCGCGGGCTTCTGGTCGAAATACTATGTCTTCGGCGCTGCGGCCCAGGAGGGCTACTGGATGGTCGGCGCCGCCGGTCTCGTCGCCTCGGTCGTGGCCGCCTTTTACTATCTGCGGATCATCAAGCTGATGTGGTTCGACGCGCCGGTGGATGCCGTTGCGACAGATCCCGCCCCGGTCGAGGCCAAGGTCATCGGCTGGGCCGCCGCTGCCTTTTCCTTCCCGCTGGTGATCGTGGCCCTGATCTGGCTCGAGCCCCTGACCAAGGCCGCCTCCGTGGGCTTCGGGGCCGGGTGAGGTGGCGCAAGCCCCCTCGATCCTGATCCTCGAAGACGTCGATTCCACCAATGCGGAGGCGCGGCGACGCGCCGAGGCCGGCCAGACCGAACCGCTGTGGATCGTCGCGCGGCGTCAGGGTGAGGGCAGGGGGCGTCGCGGTCGCGAATGGGTGTCGGAGACCGGCAACCTGTACGCCACGCTTCTGACCACCACCCGCAAGGCCCCGGCCGAGGCGGCCCAGATCACGTTTGTCGCGGCTCTGGCGGTCGCCGACCTGATCTGCAGCTTCGTGCCGGCTCCGCTGGTCACGATCAAATGGCCCAACGACGTGATGATAGAGGCCGACAAGGCCGCCGGCATCCTGGTCGAGTCGGGGGCGCACGAGATGGGCGGCCTTTGGCTGGCGGTCGGGATCGGCGTCAATCTGGCGCATGCGCCGTCGGGCACCGAACGCCCCGCGACGGCGATCGGCGGCCATCTGAAGGGCGAGGTGCGCGCCGCGCCCACCGTCGCCGAAGCGATCGAGGTCCTGGCGCACCATTTCGCGATCTGGATGGACCGCTGGGATACGCTCGGGTTTCAGCCAATCCTCGATGCCTGGGTGGCTCGCAGCCGAGGCCTGGATCAGGGCTGCACCGCACGCCTGGGCCATGAAACGGTCTCAGGGATCGCCGATGGGGTCGCGGCGGACGGTTCTCTGCGCCTGAAGCTGGCCGACGGCTCGATGCGGCTGATCTCGGCCGGTGACGTCTTCTTTGGCTCGGACATCCCCGGAAAGGCCGCCTGATGCTGCTCGCGATCGAACAGGGCAACACCAACACCATGTTCGCCGTCCACAACGACGTCGAATGGATCGCCCAGTGGCGCACGGCGACCGAGGCCAACCGCACCGCCGACGAATACGCCGTCTGGCTGACCCAGTTGCTGCATATGAACGGCCTGGGGTTCGAGGATCTGGACGGCTGCATCATCTCCAGCGTCGTGCCACAGTCGATCTTCAACCTGCGGAACCTGGCGCGGCGTTACATGAACGTCGAGCCGCTGATCGTCGGCGAGAACGCCAAATTGGGCATCGAGGTGAGGATCACCAAGCCGACCGAGGCGGGGGCTGACCGTCTGGTCAACGCCATCGGAGCGCATCTCACCTATCCCGGCGACCTGCTCTTGATCGACAGCGGCACCGCCACCACATTCGACGTCGTGGCCGCCGACGGTGCCTTCGAGGGCGGCCTGATCGCGCCGGGCATCAACCTTTCCCTTCACGCGCTGCACGAGGCCGCCGCCAAGCTTCCGCGCATCGCCATCCAGAAGCCCGAACGGGTCATCGGCAAGGACACGGTCCAGGCCATGCAGTCCGGGGTCTTCTGGGGATACATCGCCCTCATCGAGGGGCTGGTGGACCGCATCAAGGCCGAGTGGGGCGCGCCCATGACGGTGATCGGCACCGGCGGCGTCGCCTCCCTGTTCGAGGGCGCCACGACAAGCATCGACCGGTTCGATCCGGATTTGACCATCCGCGGCCTGCTGGAAATCTGGCGCCGCAACGACACGAAAGACTGAATGAAAAAGCCCAATTCCAAAAACACAGGCAACGACGAACTCGTCTTCCTGCCGCTCGGCGGCTCCAACGAGATCGGCATGAACCTGAACTGCTACGGCTATGGACCGGAGCATGCGCGCGAGTGGATCATCGCCGACGTCGGCGTGACCTTCGGCGATCCGTCCACGCCCGGCATCGATGTGATCGTGCCCGATCCGTCCTTCCTCGAAGGCGAGAAGATTCGCGGCATCGTCCTGACCCACGCGCACGAGGACCATATCGGCGCCCTCGGCTGGCTATGGACCCGGATGAAGGCGCCGCTCTATGCGACCCCGTTCACCGCCTATCTGATCCGGGAGAAGCTGCGCGAGGCCGGCATCCTGAACCAGGTGCGGATCATCGAGGTGCCGCTGAACGGCAACATCGATCTGGGTCCGTTCCAGGTCCAGATGATCACCATGACCCATTCGATCGCCGAGCCGAACGGCCTGGCGATCCGCACGCCGCTGGGCACCGTGTTCCACACCGGCGACTGGAAGATCGACGACGGCCCCGTGGTCGGCGAGGTTACCGACGCCGCCGCCATCACCGCGCTCGGCGACGAGGGCGTGCTGGCCATGGTGTGCGACAGCACCAACGTCTTCTCCGAAGGCTATGCCGGGTCCGAGACGGGCGTGGCCGAGGAACTGGACACCCTGATCGGCAGTCTGAAGCACGGCCGGATCGCGGTCGGCTGCTTCGCCTCCAACGTCGCCCGCATGGACAGCGTGATCCGGGCCGCCGAGAAGCACGGCCGCCGCATCTTCCTGGCCGGACGGTCGATGAACCGCATCACCGCCGCCGCCAAACACGTCGGCATGCTGTCGGACATCAAGAAATTCCTGTCCGACGACGAGGCCCGTCACTGGCCCGCCGACGAGATCCTGTACCTCTGCACCGGCAGCCAGGGCGAACAGAACGCGGCCCTGGCCCGCGTCGCCTCGGGCACCCACCCGACGGTGAAGCTGGGACGCGGCGACCACTGCATCTTCTCGGCCCGTGTGATCCCCGGCAACGAGTTGTCGATCGGGCGGCTTCAGGACCGTCTCGCCGAGCGTGGGGTGAGGCTCTACACCGAGAAGGATCACCCGGGCATCCACGTCTCGGGCCACCCCTGCCGCGCCGAACTGCGCCAGATGTACGCCTGGGCCCGCCCGACGATCGCGATTCCGACGCACGGGATGCGCCGCCACATCGCCGAGCACGCCCTGCTGGCCACCGAACTGGGCGTGCCCCAGACGGTGACGCCCCGGAACGGCGACATGGTCCGCATCGCCCCGGGCCCGGCCGTCATCATCGACGAGGTGCCCAACGGCCGTCTGTTCGTCGACGGCGGGATGCTGGTCCCCGAGATGGGCGAGGCCCTGCGCGAGCGACGTCACGCCTCGACCAACGGCATCCTGGTCGTCAGCTTCGCCATGGACCGGAACGGCAAGATCGTCTCCGACATCGACGTGCGAGGCATCGGCCTGCCCGGTGACGACGAAAACCCTCTGGGCGACGCGCTGGACGACCTGGCCGAGCGCGCCGAACAGGCCGTCAACAGCCTGAAGGGCGAGGCCCGTTTCGACGACACCGCCGTCGAGATGGCCGTCGGCCGCGTGCTCAAGAAGGGCTCGCAACAGATCTGGGACCGCCGCCCGATCGTCGAGACCGTCATCTTGCGCCTCTGATCCGCACACGGTGTCGCAGGACACCCGGGTGACGCTGGCCCACGTCCGGAAACGGGCGTAGGGCTGGCGCGCTCATTTTCAGGACACGCCCCGATGCCCATCGGCCCGATCACGATGATCGCCATCTACATCACTGTCTGGTGGACGGTGCTGTTCGCCGTCCTGCCCATCGGCATGGCCCAGCAGGATCAGTCGCCGCCGACCGACGGCTCGCAGTGGGGCGCTCCGGCCGATCCCAAGCTGAAGAAGAAGTTCCTCACCACGACCTGGGTCTCGGCCATTGTCTGGGCACTCATCATGGTGACCATCTGGACCGGCTGGCTGCCCTTGCCCCGGCTGGGATAGAATTCTTCTCCCCCTTGGGGGTTGAGGTGGTGCCTACCCTTCCACGCTCGTGTCGGGTCGGTCATGGCCGTCGGCGCGTTCGGTGATCCATTCGCCGTCGGCGTCCGCATATTCGATGAAGGCGGTGCGGTCGGCGACGCGCTGTTCCCCGGCGGCGCGGACGGCGGCGGCGCGGGCGGCATCGTGGCTGGAGAAGGTTTCCGAGAAGGTGTCCTCCAGTTTGTAGGCCCAGCCGCCGTCATGTTCGACGATGCGATAGGTAACGTGGGTCATGAGGAGTTCCTGCTCTTGAGGCCCATAGGCTACCCTCATGTGGCGCGGTGGGAAACCTTCGCCCTACGAAGTGATCGGTACCTGCATCCACCGGGCAGGTCGGCGACGACTACCCTGTGAACGGCGGGGCGATGGGCCTCGGCCAAGGGATTGAGACGATGGAAGACCTGTTTCACGGCTATTGGTGGCTGCTGTTTCCGCTGGGCTGGTTCGTCATCCAGGCCTTCACCAGCATGATGAATTATTTCCGGCACAAGGACGTGCTGAAGACGATCAAATCCTATGCCGACCAGGGCCGCGAGCCTCCGGAAGCCCTGCTGCAACAGCTGGAGCGCAACGAAAGCACCGAGCGCTGGAACAACGGCGAAGGCTGCGGCACGCGCAACGGGTCCGGCAATGTGTTCTCGACCGTGCTCTTCGGGGTCATGGCCCTGGGCTTCGGCTATGCGGCGGCGACAAACATGATGGGGGCGGGCGAAGCCTTCCTGGTGGTCGCCTTCGTGATGGGGGCTCTGTTCGCGGCCTTTCTGGTCTCGACGCTCGTCGGCCGACGCCGCGACCCCTCGTGACGGGGCCGGTCGTCGGTGGGGGGGATGATGACGGACGCAGAGCTCGTCCGGGCGGCTCGCGCTGGGTCGGACACGGCCTTCGCGCGGCTGGTCGAGCGGCATCAGGCCCCGGTGCGCGGGTTCCTGAGGCGGACGCTGGGCGGCGGCTGGACCGAGGCGGACGACGTGGCGCAGGAGACGTTTCTGGCCGCTTGGGCCGCCCTGGGGCGGTTGAAGGATTCGGACGGGGTGCGGTCCTGGCTGCGCGGCATCGCCTGGAGGAAGGCGCAGGACCGCATCCGGTCGGCCCGGCGTTCGGCGGCGCGAGACCACGCCTGGCTGGACGAGGCGGAGACACCGGCCGGCGTCTCGGCCGAGGACCGGATCGCGATGGCCGCCGCGATGGCCGACCTGGCCCCCGACGTCCGGGCCTGCGTGGCCCTGTGTCTCGCCGACGGATTTTCCCACGGCGAGGCGGCGGAAATCCTGGGCTTGCCGTTGGGCACCGTGAAGTCGCATGTTGCGCGGGGTCGGGCGCGGCTCCTGAAAGCGCTCGGAGGATCCGATGACGCCTGAACAGAAACTGGCCCTGATGCTGGCCGCGGACACGCCGGTTACACCGGACCGGGTCTTCGTCGCCGAGGTCGCGCGGCGGATCGCGCTGCGCCGCGCGATCATGACGGTTCTGGCCCTCGTCCCCTGGGCGGTGGCGGCGGCAGCCCTGCTGTGGGCCCTGCGTCCGGCGGTGGCAAAGCTGTCCGGTGAACTGGCTTCCATCCTCGTTCTGGCCCTCGGGCCGGGTGTGGCCACGGTGGCTCTGGCAGGCGCTGCTCTTGCGGGGGCCCTGTTGCTGGATCCGGGCCTGAGGCGGCAGGTTGGGCGGGTCGCGTTCGGGTCACGCTGAACCTTACGAAAGTTTCACGGCCCAGCTTGCATCCGCCAGAGCCCGTCGCGGCCTCTTGTCATCATAAGGCCGGGGCATCAGGCGTCGGCCGGGACATCAAAGGGGTTACACCATGGAAGAGTTCATCCCGATCGCCTTCTTCGCCATGATCGCGGGGATCGTCATCGTTCCCGGCTATCTCAAGCACCGGGAGCGCAAGGAGATGCAGGCGACCCTGCGCGCCTCGATCGACAAGGGTCAGCCCTTGCCGACGGAAATCATCGAGGCCCTGTCGAAGGAAAGCGTCAAGGCTCCCGCCTCCGCATCTCGCGACCTTCGGGTCGGGGTGATCCTTCTGGCCGTCAGCATCGGCGTGGCCATGTTCGGCTATGCCTTCACCTTCATCAGCGGCTTCGAGGAGTCCAAGGTGTCGGTGCCGATCATGGGTCTGTCCGCCATCCCCGGCATGGTCGGGCTGGCCTTCATTATCCTCAGCGTCTTCAACAAGAACAAGGACTGAGCCCGGTCTGAGACAGGGGGAAAGCTGTCATGACCAAACCTCTGCACGACCTCCACGATGTCGAGCTCGCCGCCCTTGCGGCGGCGGGCGGACGTCGCGAGTTCGGCGAGCTGGTGCGGCGTCACGGTTCGGCCGTGCGAGCCCTGCTGCGTCGGATGGGGGCCCAGGCCTCCGAGGCCGATGACGTCGCCCAGGACGCCTTCCTGACCGCCTTCCAGCGGTCGGCCGAGTTCCGGGGCGAAGGCACATTCGCGGCCTGGGTCAAGCGCATCGCGGCGCGTCAGTACCTGAAACGCAAGTCCAGGGATGCCCGCTATGTTTCCGAGATCGAGAGCGAGGAAATGGCCCCGGCTGTCGATACGCCCGGTCTGGTCGATCTGGACGAAGCGCTGAAATCGCTCAGCGAAACGGAACGCCTATGCGTTTCCCTGTGTCACGGGGCGGGAATGTCCCACCCCGAAATCGCGGCCGCCATGAATCTGCCGCTCGGTACGGTGAAGTCTCATGTCAAACGTGGTCTGGATAAACTCCGCGCCCGGCTCACGCCGGAACCGGCTCAGTACGGGAGGGCGGCTCATGTCGTCTGACGAGTTCGATCCCATGATCGAGCGGCTGTTCGCCAGAACGCCGCAGATGCCCGACGCGTCCCTGTTCGCCGCCGATGTCGAGGCGAAGCTGGCCTCCGGCTCACGGGTCAGGACCTTGGCGCTGACGGTGGCGGGTCTGGTCGGCGGCTGTATCGCGGTGCGCGAATCGCTCAACCTGGACTTCACCCTTTCGCCTGCGGGCGCATCAGGTCGGGCCCTGGGCCAGGGGCTACAGAACGTCAGCGCCGATGCGGGCGGGGCGATCCAGGGCTTGCTGGACCAGATGGGTCTGGCCGATCTGGCCCTCGGGACTATGGGCGGGATGCAGCTGTTCTGGATCGCCACTGGTGCCCTCGTCGCCCTGGCCGCCGCTGGAGTGGTGAAGCTTTCGCAGGAGACTTGATTTTTCGTACCCGCTCATCACGGCGACCCGAAGGGCGGCGCGGAGCCGTCAAAGCCGGGACCCAGTTCTTGATTTGAGCACGGCGACCGGGATCGAAATCATTTCCCTCGCGGCCCGTCCGATCGCCCAAAGCACTGGGTCCCGGCTTTCGCCGGGATGAGCGGAAGTGGTAGAGGCCTGCCATGTCCTCCCAAACCCAACCCACTCTCAAGCGGACCACCGCCCCTGATATCCGGGCGAGAAAGGGCGGCGAGCCGATCGTCGTCCTGACCGCCTATGACGCGCCGACCGCCGCCATCATGGACCCGCACTGCGACGTCCTGCTGGTCGGCGACAGCGTGGGCATGGCGGTTCACGGCATGACCTCCACGGTCGGCGTGACCCTGGAGATGATGATCCTGCATGGTCAGGCCGTGATGCGCGGTGCCAAACGGGCCATGGTCGTCATCGACATGCCCTTCGGCAGCTATGAGGCGGGCATGGAGACGGCCTATGCCAACGCCGTGCGGGTCATGAAGGAAACCGGGGCCCAGGCGATCAAGCTTGAGAGCGGCCCGACCGCGCCTGCCACAATCGAATACCT
Organism: Brevundimonas sp.; assembly: GCF_016463485.1. GTDB lineage: Bacteria > Pseudomonadota > Alphaproteobacteria > Caulobacterales > Caulobacteraceae > Brevundimonas. Next base: position 10,517 of record NZ_JAEMRD010000043.1, on the reverse strand, counting down.
GGTCCAGCGCGGTATCCCGGTCATGGGCCATGTCGGCCTGCTGCCTCAGTCGATCAATATCGACGGATCGTTCAAGGCCAAGGGTCGCGACGAGGCCGAGCGCGCCCGTATCCTGCAATCGGCCCATGACACCGCGAATGCCGGCGCCTTTTCGGTCGTCATCGAAGGCGTCGCCGAGAGCCTGGCCCGCGAGATCACCGAGGCGATCGACAAACCCACGATCGGCATCGGTGCCTCGGCCGCCTGTGACGGTCAGGTGCTGGTGACGCCCGACATGCTGGGCCTGTTCGACTGGACGCCGAAATTCGTGCGGAAATACGCCGATCTGCGCGGCGAAATCGACCGGGCGGTGGCCGGATACGCCGCCGATGTGCGCGCCCGCCGTTTTCCTGCCGAAGTCGAGACCTACTTCTCCAAAAAGCCGGCTTCGCCGTAGCGCCTTCCTTCGACGGGAGAGTCGTTGCGGGGAGGGGAGCGAGCCTCTAGGGTCCGCGCCGATTGGCTATCTGCGTATCTGGCCGGCGATTTGGGGCGACGTTTTTCGTGGTTGATGTCTTTGAAGAGGTCGAGGAGGAGCTTCGCTCCGCCCGTTACGCGCGTCTCGCCCGCACCTGGCTGCCCATCGTGGGCGGCCTTCTGCTGCTGGCCCTGATCGCGGCCCTGGCCTGGTGGGGCTGGGATTCGTACCAGAACTCACAGGCCGACAAGGCGTCGCTGGCCTATGAGCGCGGCGTCGAGGCGCTGTCGTCGGGCAACAACGCAGGGGCCAAGGCCGCGTTCGAGGAATCGGCCAAGGTCGGCAACGGCGCCTACAAGGCCCTGGCCCTGCAGCAGCAGGCCGGTCTGGCAGAGGCCGCGAACAACCCCACCGAAGCCATCCGGCTGTTCGACGAGGCCGCCAAGGCCTCCGGCGATCCGATCCTGGCCGATGTGGCGCGCCTGAAGGCCGCCTATCTGGTCATGGATACCACTGCGCCGCTCGCCGACATCGAGGCGCGTTTGACGCCCCTCGCTGAGGAAGATCGTCCTCAGCGCCCGTTCGCCCAACTCGCGCTCGGCATGGCGCGCCTTCAGCACGGCAAGACCGCCGACGCCCGTTCGTCTTTCGTGCAGTTGACGCTGGGCCAGGACGTGCCTGACGCCGTACGCCAGCTGGCCCAGACGGCGATCGAAACCATCGATTCCGGTTCGGCCGTGAACATCGACGACATCACCAAGGCCCAGGCCGCCCTGCCGCCCGTGCCGCAGATGACGCCCGAGCAGATGCAGATGCAGGCCGCGATGGCCCAAGCCGCACAACAGCAGCAGGCACCCGCCCAGTGACCACCGCGACCCCCTCGACCGGAGTGCGAATGCCCGCCCTGAACCGCCCCGTCCTCAAGCGTCTTGCGAAAGTCGCCCTCGTCGGCGGCGTGGCGCTGAGCGTCGCCTCCTGTGCGGCCCAGCGGGCGATGCTGCCGTTCGGTCTCGGCGGCAAGGAAGAGAACACCGCGATCGCCACCGAGGGCCAGCGTATCTCGGTCCTGGAGTTCGAGCAGCAGCTGGCGCCGTCCGCCGCACTGTCGGGCCGCGACTTCTTCCTGCCGGGGCCCCAGGCCGCGACCGCCTGGCCCGTGCCCGGCGGCACGATCGAGAACTCGGTCGAACACGTCATCGCCGCGCCCGAGTTCGCCGTCGCCTGGAAGCGCGACATCGGCGCGGGCTCGTCCAAGACCAGCCAGGTCATGGCCCCCATCGTCGCCGACGGCGGCAAGGTCTTTGTGCTGGATGGCGATTCGACCGTCACGGCCGTGGATTCCGGCTCGGGCGAGATCCTGTGGAAGCATAACGTCAAGCCGGACGAGCGCGAGCGCGGTGGCGGCATCCTGGGCTTCGGCATCGGGCGTGGCGGCGGCCAGGTCTCCGGCGGCTTTGGCGGCGGCGTCGCCGTCGGCGGCGGCAAGGTCTTCGTGGCCTCGGGCTATCGCACCATGTCGGCGCTGGACGCCGCGACCGGCGCGGTGCTGTGGACCGTGCGCACCGACGTCCCCCTGCACGGCGCACCGACAGTCGCCGGTGCCCGTGTCTTCGTCGTCGACATCGATAACCAGATCATCGCCTTCGACACCGCCACGGGACAGCAGAGCTGGTCCTATCGCGGCATCGCCGAGCCGGCCCGGATCATGCGTGCGTCGTCTCCGGCGGTCAGCGGCGATACGGTGATCGCGCCGTTCTCGTCCGGGGAAGTCGTCGCCCTGCGCGCCTCCAATGGTCAGGCCGTCTGGAACCAGGTCCTGTCGCGCTCCAGCCGCACCAGCGCCCTGTCGGAAATCCGCGACATCGCGGGTCGCCCGGTCATTTCGCGCGGCTTTGTTTATGCGGTCAGCCACTCGGGCATGATGCAGGCCATGGACATCCGTTCGGGCCAGCCGAAGTGGAGCCTGCCGGTCGCCGGCGTCAACGCGCCCCTGCCGGCCGGGGACGTGGTCTATGTCGTTTCCAAGTCGGGCGAGCTGACCCTGGTCAACCGCGACACCGGCGGTGTCTACTGGACCAAGGATCTGAACGTCGGCCGGGTGCGCCAGGAAGGCGGTCTGTTCGGGTTCTTCGACCGCACCGTGCGTCCCGAATGGTCGGGCCCGATCCTGGCGTCCAACCGGCTGGTGCTGGTCAACTCGGACGGCGAGGCCGTGGCCTTTGACCCGAAGACGGGCCTCCAGACCGCCTCGATCAACCTGGGTGGCCCCGCCTATGTCGCGCCTGCGGCCTATAACGGTGCCCTCTACGTCCTGACGGACCGGGGCGAACTCGTCAGCATCCGCTGACGATCCCTGCTTTTTAAGTTAGAACCGCCGACATGGCATTGAAGGTCGCCATCGTCGGCCGCCCCAACGTGGGCAAGTCGACCCTGTTCAACAGGCTGGTAGGCAAGCGCCTGGCGCTCGTCGACGATCGCCCCGGCGTGACTCGCGACCGTCGCTATGCCGACGGCAACATCGGCGACATGGACCTGACGCTGATCGACACCGCCGGGTACGAGGACGTCAGCGACGACAGCCTGGAATCGCGGATGCGCGAACAAACCGAGCTGGCGCTGGAAGACGGCGACCTGATCCTGTTCATGATGGACGCGCGCGAGGGCGTGACCTCGCTGGACACCATCTTCGCCGACCGCCTGCGGAAACAGCACAAGCCCGTCATCCTGCTGGCCAATAAGTCCGAGAGCCGCGAATCGGGCGGCGGGGTCGGCGAAGCCTATGCGCTCGGCTTTGGTGAGCCGGTGGCCATCTCGGCCGAACACGGCGAGGGTATGGCCGATCTCTATGCCGCCATCGTCGCGGCCAGCGCCGACATCTTCATCGAAGAGGTCGACGAGCCCGACAAGCCGATCCGAATCGCCATCATCGGCCGTCCCAACGCCGGCAAGTCCACCCTGATCAACCGGCTGATCGGCGAGGACCGGATGCTGACGGGGCCGGAAGCGGGGATCACCCGCGATTCGATCTCGGTCGACTGGGAATACGAAGGCCACAACATCCGGCTGGTCGACACCGCCGGGATGCGGCGCAAGGCCCGGGTGCAGGAGAAGCTGGAGAAGCTGTCGGTCGCCGACACCATCCGCGCCATCAATTTCGCCGAGGTCGTCGTCCTGATGATGGACAAGGACAATGCCTTCGACGTCCAGGACCTGCAGCTCGCCGACCTGGTCGAGCGCGAGGGCCGGGCGATCGTCTATGTCGCGTCGAAATGGGACCTCGAGGAGGAGCCCCAGGCCAAGATGGCCGAGCTCAAGTCCCTGGCAGAGGAAAAGCTGTCGCAGCTGAAGGGCACGCCCTTCGTGGCCCTGTCGGCGCACTCGGGGCGCGGCGTCGAACGGCTGATGCCGGCGGTACTCAAGGCCTACGAGACCTGGTCGGTCAAGGTGAAGACCAAGGACCTCAACGACTGGTTGGCCCTGGCGACCCAGAGGCATCCGCCCCCCGCCGTGGACGGCAAGCGGATCAAGACCAAATACATGGCCCAGACCAAGGCCCGCCCGCCGACCTTCGTGCTGTTCGCCAGCCGCGGCGGGGCCTTGCCCGAGCATTACATCCGCTACCTGACAAACAGTCTGCGCGAGAGCTTTGACCTGCCGGGCACGCCGCTGCGGCTGACCGTCAAGGGCGGGTCGGAGAACCCCTATGCCTCGGGCGGTGCCAAGTCCGGCCCCGAACGCTACAAGGGCGACGCCAAGACCGCACCGCGCAAGGTCCGCAAGAAGGCCGAGGAAGAATCCCACCTGCCGGGCAAGGCGCTGGAGCAGAAGAAGACCCGCGTCGCCAAGCCGCGCGTCATCTCCGCCGTCAAGAACAGCGCCTCCAAGAAGGCCGGCTCCTCCGTCGCCATCCAGAAGGGTGCGCGAGGCGGGGCCCGTCAGGTGTCGCGCTCGGGCCGTGTCCGCACGGGTCAGAAGCACGTTCCGAAGAAGTAGTGCCTTTGGGCAGGGTGCCCACACGCCTTGCCCTTTCCAGCGCCGTCCTCTAGGGATCGCGCCCACTTTCGCCTGCCCCTCGGCGGCGTCCAGACCCAGTGATCCCATGGCGAAAATCAACGGCAACACCATCAAGCCCGGCATGGTGCTTCAGCACAACAACGGCCTGTGGGTCGTGACCAAGGCCAGCCACGTCAAACCCGGCAAGGGCGGTGCCTTCGCCAACGTCGAGGCCAAGAACCTGGAGACCGGCAACAAGCTGAACGAACGCTTCCGGTCGGAAGACAAGGTCGAGCGGGTCACCCTGGAACAGAAAGACTTCTCCTTCCTGTACGAACAGGGAGACGCCCTGGTGTTCATGGACGACGCCACCTACGAGCAGATCGAACTGCAGAAGGACTGGGTCGGCGAGGATTCGATCCCCTATCTCCAGGATGGCATGAAGGTCGTCATCGAGATGCACGACGATCGCCCCATCGGCCTCAACCTGCCCGACCAGGTCACCGTGACCGTCAGCGAGACCGAGCCGACCGTGAAGGGCCAGACGGCTTCGTCGTCCTACAAGCCCGCCATCGCCGACAACGGTGTGCGCATCATGATCCCGCCCTATATGTCGGCCGGCGAGCGCATCATCGTCGACACGACGACGGGCGAATACGTCCGCCGCGCGGAATAGTCCGTACCCCTCTTCACGACCGGAGGCGCATGTCGCGCCCCTGCCAACTTCTCCGACGGTCCGGGCGACAGCCTTTCAAGGACCGGCGGACCAGGAGAACCCCATGGCCCTCGCCTCCGCCCTCGTTTCCGTCATCATCGACGCGGTTCGCAAGACCGCCCGGCCCATGCTGCGCGACTTCGGCGAGGTCGCGCACCTGCAGGTGTCGCGAAAGGGCCCCGGCGATTTCGTCACGGCCGCCGACATGAAGGCCGAAGACACCCTCTATGAGCTGCTGATGAAGGCCCGCCCGGGCTACGGCTTCCTGGGCGAAGAGCGCGGCATGATGGAGGGGACGGACAAGTCCCACACCTGGATCGTCGATCCGATCGACGGAACCACCAACTTCATGCACGCCATGCCGCATTTCGCGATCACGGTCGGCCTGCAACGCTATGCGCCCGATGGATCGTCCGAGATCGTCGCGGGCGTCACCTACAACCCGATCATGAATGAGCTGTTCTGGGCCGAGAAAGGCAAGGGCTGCTATCTGAACGACCAGCGCATCCGCGTCGCCGGGCGTCGTGATCTGTCGGAAAGCCTGATCGGCACCGGCCTGCCCTTCATCGGCAAGACCGGCCATGCCCAGACCATCAAGGACATCCACGCCATCAGTCAGCGCACGGCCGGCATTCGTCGCCTGGGTTCGGCGGCGCTGGACTTCGCCTGGGTCGCCTGTGGTCGCTACGACGCCTATTTCGAGCGCAACCTGAAACCCTGGGACGTGGCGGCCGGCGTGCTGTTCGTCACTGAGGCGGGCGGAACCGTCACCACGATCGACAACGACGGTGATCCCAAGACGGGGTCGTCGGTGCTGGCGTCCAACACCGAACTACACCCGCAGCTCAGGAAGATCCTGCAAGCGACGTGATCCTTCGCCCGCCAGGGGTGATGGGAACGGTTCACGGTCCTGTCGCACCGTTGGCCTACCCAAGCTTATGATCCGCGCTATTCTGACCGCCCTTCTGCTGCTGACGGGGACTCCCGCCCTGGCCCACGAGCACCCCCTCGTTATCGCCCATCGCGGCGCTTCTGGTGAGCGGCCAGAGCACACCCGCGCCGCCTACGACCTCGCCATCGACCAGGGAGCGGACGTCATCGAGCCGGACCTCGTTATGTCGAAGGACGGCGTCCTGATCGTCCGGCACGAGAACGAGATCGGCGAAACGACCGACGTGGCCTCTTACCCGGACTTCGCCGATCGCCGAAGGACGACGACGATTGACGGCCAGTCGGTCACGGGCTGGTTCACCGAGGACTTCACGCTCGCCGAGTTGAAAACGCTTAGAGCCCGAGAACGCCTGCCCCAGTTTCGGCCAGGCAACGCCACGTTCGACGGCCGCGAACCGATCCTGACCTTTCAGGAGGTGATCGACATCGCCCGCGCCGGGTCCATCCGGGCGGGGCGAACGATCGGCGTGGCGCCCGAGCTCAAGCATCCGAGCCATTTCCGGGAGCTGGGTCTGGACATGGTCGCGTCGTTCGTCGCGGTGCTTCAGACCAATGATCTGACCGGCAAGGACGCGCCTGTACTGATCCAGTGCTTCGAGGTCGGGGCGCTTAAGGACCTGCGACAGGCCGGGGTCGCTGCGCCCCTGCTGCAGCTCATCGCCGCCGGTCAGGGCCCCGCCGATGTGCGGACCCTGGTCCAGACGGTCATGACTTCGCCGCCGGGACTGGCGGACATTGCGACCTACGCCGACTGGATCGGGGTCGAGACGACCCTGATCGAGCCGCGAGACGCGTCGGGTGCCGCCCAGCCGGCGACGTCTCTGATCGCAGACGCTCATGAGGCCGGGCTGAAGGTTGTCGGTTGGACCTTCCGGGCTGAGAACGTGTTCCTGCCGAAGGGCGATCGTCGCGGCGTCCTGTCCGCCCAGCACGGCGACCTGACCGGCCAGCTCAGGCGGCACTACGCCCTCGGGATCGACGCCGTGTTCAGCGACTTTCCCGCCATCGCCGTCGCCGCGCGCTGAGCCCTATTGCGTAGAGGTCGCGGCCGTGGACGGCCCGTTGAGCAGGACCGCCACCGCCGCATCGAGCTGGGCATCGACGCCCGCCCCGGTCTCGCCCAGGGGGCGTTCGACCGCGATGTCGACCGGGCGGGGGTTCATCTCCATGTCGTCGCCGGCGATGCCCTGGATGCGGGTTGAGGGTGTCCGCAGGGTCGAGCCGTCGATCAGGCGCTCGCCGCCGGTGAAGATGATCCAGCCCGCCGTCGGCTGGCCCACCACCTTGCCGAGGCCGAGCGCGCGGTACCCTTCGGTAAAGTCCTCGGCGTCCGACAGGGACGACTCATTGGTCACCAGCACCGTGGGGAGATCGAGCGCACGCTGCCCCAGGGCCTGACGTCCCGGCACCGAGAACAGGTCTCTTGGCGTCATGGTGAGGAAGTTGCGGCGCGAGAAGACGTCCAGGGCATAGCCGTTGACGAACCCGCCGTTGTTGTTGCGGATGTCGATGACCACGCCCTGTTTCGACTGGTTCTGGGCGTCCAGGTCCAGATAGAGCTGGTTCAGCGAGCCCTCGGACATGTCGGGGATGTGGACATAGCCAAGCCGCCCGCCGGAAACCCGCTCGACATAGGCGCGACGATTGTTGACCCACTGGCGATAGACCAGACCCGCAGCCGCCGAGGCGGACACGGGCCGAACCACGGCGTCGCGACGGCCCGTGGCACCCTCGATGCCGAGGACTGTGCGGCGGGCGACCTGGTTCTGGAGCAGGGCGTCGAGGTTGGTCGAAGGGGTGATGGCCGTCCCGTTGACCGAGACCAGCCGCTCGCCGGTCCTGATCGTGCCCTCAATGAAGGCGGGTCCCAGGGTGACGACTTCGCGGACGACCAGACCCCGCCCGGCCTCGAACGCCTCGCGGTCGTAACGCAGGCCGATGTCGCCGATGCGGTCCGAGCCGGGGCCGCCGGCGGGTCGGCCGATGCCGCTGTGCGAGGCGTTCAGCTCGCCGATCATCAGGCTGATGACCCGGCGCATCTCGTCGGAGGTGCGGGCTCCGGCGACATAGGGCTGGTACCGGGTGCGCAGAGCGGGCCAGTCCTGGCCGTTGAAGTTCGGGTCGAAGAAGATCTGGTTCAGGATGGTCCAGGCCTGATCGAAGACCGCCATCTTCTCGCGCGAGAAGTCGACCTCCATGGAGGCCGCGATGGCCGTTGCCTTCGGGCGTGGGTTGTCCAGCGGGCTGGAGGTGACAGTGCCGCCCTCCAGATAGACGAGGGTCTTGCCGTCCTTCGTCAGGGTGAAGTCGGCTTTTGGACGGGTCGTGGAGGTGATCTGCTGGGCCACCGGTGGTTCGGAGGCCAGTTCGTCGATGGAGTAGGAATACAGGTTCTGCTGGCCGCGCTCACTCGCGCGGAACACCAGGGTCTTGCCGTCGTCGCTGATGACCGGGGTGTCGGCGTTGAGGCCCAGTGGCAGGATGGTGGCTCGCTCGCGGATGCCCTCATAGACGATGGCGACCGAAGGCTTCGCCGGCTGGGTCGAGGGGCCGGGCGGGGTTGCTGGCGTCTCGCCCTCGGCCGGAGTGGTCTCTTCGGGCTTGGCGGGATCGAACAGGCCGCGGAACTGGTCCTCGCGGTATTTGGGTACGTTGGGCAGCAGGTCGACGCGGACGATACGGGAATCCTCGGTGCGCTGGGACGTGTCGAACAGGATGAATTTGCCGTCTGGCGACCAGGCGACGCCACCCAACTGTCCGTTGCCGAGGAAGGTGATCGGCCGGGCTTCTCCACCGGCGGCCCCGACGACGTGCAGGTTGGTGAAGGAGCGGCGGTCCACGACCGGGAAGGCGATGTTCAGTCCATCGGGGGACCAGACAGGGCGGGGACCGCGCTCGTCGGTGGCCAGGGCACCGGTGAACAGGACGCGATCCGTGGCGGGCTTGCCGGGCGCCGGCAGGGTCAGCAGGCGCAGTTCGCGGTTGTTGAGCACATAGACGGCCGACTTGCCGTCGGGCGACCAGGCCATGGCCGAGGCGATGCCGGGGCCGGTCAGGACGGTTTCGGTCAGGGCGGCGACGTCATAGCAGGCGACGACGCGGTCGAGGCCGCGCTCGGAGACGTACAGTAGCTTGCGCGAGTCGGGCGACCAGACGACCTCCCGCTCCGCGCCGACGGTGGTGGTGATGCGCTGGGCGGGGCCGCCGTCCTTCAGGGAGGCGGCGAACAGCTCGCCCCGGGCGATGACGGCCACCTTCTGGCCGTCGGGCGACAGGGCCATTCGGTCGAAGCTGGTCAGGGGCAGGATGCGCGACCCCTCGGCCGCCGGACCGCCGCGCAGGGTGATCGGCACGGCCGCCGCTTGGCCCGTCGCGGGGTCGAGACGCCAGATGCCGAAGTCCCGCTCGAACACGATGGCCGATCCGTCAGCGGCGATCGACGGATACAGGACGCGGCCTGACTTGAAGTCGGTGACGGCCTGGGCCGCGCCGCCGGCGGTGGGGATGCGCCACAGGTTCTCGGCGCCGGACTTGTCGCTCATGAAGTACAGGGTCTGGCCGTCGGGGGTCCACATCGGCCAGGCGTGGCGGGCGTCGTCGTCGAGCAGGCGGCGATAGGCCCCGTCCTGGGCCACGCCCTTCACCCAGATCTCGCTCTGGTCGATATGGGACGAGCCGTTGCGCCACCACTGGCCGTTCGAGAAACCCCGCGCCATCAGGGCGATCGACTGGCCGTCGGGGGAGGGGGCCGCCTGGAACTCGGACAGATACTGTTCGCGGCTGACCTCCAGCGGGGTGCCGCCGGTCGCCGCGACGCGGAAGATGTCGGGCTGGCGGCCGACGTCGTTGATGGCGGAGGCGAAGTAGAGCCATTTGCCGTCGGGCGACCAGGCGTCGAGCTCTTCGTTGGACTCGGCATAGGTGACGCGGGTCACGACGCCGGTCGTCAGGTTCAGGACATGGATGTTGGCCTGGCCGCCGCGCGTCGAGGTGAAGGCCAGGGACCGGCCGTCCGGCGAATACAGGGGTCGGCCTTCGGTCGCAGCGTCGGTGACCAGCAGGCGCGCGACACCGCCCGTAGCCTCGACCTCCCACACGTCACCGCCGGAGACGAAGGCGATCATGGAGCCGTCGGCGGACAGGGACGGTTCGGCGAGCGACTGGCGGGCCTCGACGGGAGCAGGTGCCACGTTCGTTGTCGGAGCCGCCGTCTGGGCCAGAGACAGGCTCGGGCCCACTGCGATCACACCCGCCATCGCCCACGCCGCCGCGCGCATCGTCCAGTTCATCCGCCCACCCTCTCGAAAGCCACGAAAGTCAGCTTCGCAGGCGGGGCGCGGAAGGCAAGACGGTCAGGCGGCCGTTGACCTAATAAAGACCTTCGAGGTCCTGGGCCGGGGC
>NZ_JAEMRD010000042.1 GCF_016463485.1 Brevundimonas sp. | reverse complement strand
GGAAAGCCGTGTGTCGGTGCGGGGGGGGGAGACGTGGGCGGGGTCGTCGCGACGCGCTGATCGATGCGGATGATGTCCTGGGCCTGGGCCGACTGCTGGACGTGCGACGCCTGGACGTCGGATTTGAGCGCGCTCAACTGCGCCTCCAGCAGGGCGATACGGGCCTCCAGCGCAGCGGTATTTTCCTGCGCCTGGGCCGGAGCTGCGAGCAGGGCGGTCGCTGCGGCTCCGGCCAACAAAACGTTTCTGAGCATGGTTTTCTCCCGGGGAGCTCGTCTGATGCGAGCCTGGGATTGGACATGCCGTGCGGAACCGCTTTGGGGCCATTAGCCATTGGTCTAGTTTCGACCAAGGTCGGGGCGCGCCACTATGGCGCAGGGCACGCGACGTCAGAGCGCGGCTCGGGAGAAGGCAACACCATGGACCGAATCGTCATCGCCGATGACCATCCCCTGTTTCGCGCCGCCCTTTCGACGGCCATGGCGCGCGCGTCGCCCGATGCGGCCATCGAGGAAACGTCCAGTCTGGCCGGCGCGCGAGCGGCGCTGTCGACCGGTCCTGTCGATCTGCTGCTGCTGGACCTGAAGCTTTCGGACAGTGAAGGCTTTGCCGGACTGGCCGGCATCCGGGCCGACTTCCCCGCCGCGCCCGTCGCGATCGTTTCCGCGAGCGATGACGAGGGCACCGTTCGCCGGGCGCTTGCCTTCGGCGCAGCAGGCTTCATTCCCAAATCGGCCACGCTTGAAACCATGGCGGAGGCGTTAGGGGCCATCCTGGGGGGCGACATCTGGGCACCGGCCCTGACCGAGGTCGCTCCCATGGAATCCATGGAATCGCGGATCGCCAGCCTGACGCCGGCGCAGCTCAAGATCCTGATCGGCTTGCAACAGGGAAGACTCAACAAGCAGATCGCCTTTGACCTCGGCGTCACCGAGGCGACGATCAAGGCGCATCTGACCGGTGTCTTCCGGAAGTTGGGCGTTCATAACCGGACCCAGGCCGTGATCGCCGCCCAGGCGTTGACCACAGAGGTCTGAAATGGCCCAGGCGGGTTCAGGTCGCCCGCGGGCTGGACAGGAAGGCTTTCAGGATCGCGGGCTTGACCGGCTTGGCCATCAGGACCGCGCCGAGCGCGGCCGTGCGAGCCATCAGGGTGGGGTCGGCGTCGGCGCTGATCAGGGCGAAACGGCCAACGCCGCGCGACGCTAGCGCTTCGATCACGCTCAGACCATCGGGACCTTGCCCGAGATGAAGATCGACAAGGGCAGCGTCGAATGGCCCCTCCACATCCAGCGCTGCGGTCGCACTCGAGGCCGTGACGACGCTCATACCCCACCGGGACAGAAGGGCGCTCAGGGCTTCGAGGATGGCCGGTTCATTGTCGACGCAAAGCACTCTCAGGCCTCCCGGCGTTTCCGCTGAAGAAGAGGGCGAGCGCGACTCCGGGGCCTGGGCTGGCGCGAGGGGCACCGTCACGGTGAATGCAGACCCGCAGCCCGGACGTGAGCGAAGGCCAAGGGGATGGTCTAGCAGGCTGGCGACCTTGCGCACGATGGCAAGGCCGAGGCCGACCCCGGGTTCGTCACCGCCCTGGCCCGGCAGGCGCGTGAACTCGGTGAAGATCGCCTCCTGCTGGTCCTCGGCGATCCCGCGCCCGGTATCGATGACATCTATCCTCAGGGACTGTCCCACCCTGCGTGCGCCCACCAGAATGCGCCCGCTGTCTGTGTAGCGGACCGCGTTGCCCGTCAGATTCTGGAGCAGGGATCTCAGAAGGTCGGGGTCCGATGCGACCCACCGGCTGGAACCTACGACAGTCAGTCGCAGTCCCTTTTCGAGCGCGAGAGGTGTGAACTCACGGCGGATATCGTCGAGCAAGGCCTCGACCGACAGAGCGCGGACAGCGGGGCGCACGCCCCCGGCCTCCAGTCGCGAGAGGTTGAGCAGCGCCTTCAGCAATCCGTGGGCCGACTCGATCGAGCGGTCGGCATGCTCGACCAGCCTGCGGGTCTCCGGTTCCTTTGCGCCCTGGCCTTCCTTGAGGGCGGCAATGAACAGCCGCGCAGCGTGCAGGGGCTGGAGCAGGTCGTGGCTCGCTGCGGCGAGGAAGCGCGTCTTTGAAGCGGTGGCGTCTTCCGCCGCCTGCCTGGCCTCGACCAATCGCTGGGTCCGGTCCGCCACGCGCGCTTCGAGTTGCTGATTGGCTTCCTCAAGCGCCTGGGCGGCGCGACGGAGCTCGGTGATGTCGGTGTAGCTGGTGACATAGCCGCCACCCGCCATCGGCGCGCCGGTCGATTTCAGGATGCGGCCGGTCGGCTGTGCCCTTTCGTGATCATGGGCTTCGCGACGGCGAAGCGCTCCCAGTCGACGTTCGACCCAGGCATCAAGGTCGTCCGGATCGACCTCGCCGCGTTCGGCATTCAGGCGATAGACAGCGCCGACCGACTGGCCGACATGGATGAAGCCCGCCGGCAGACCGAACATCTCGATGTAGCGGGCATTCCAGGCGATGAGACGCAGGTCTTCGTCCACCACGCTGACCCCCTGGTCGATGTTGTCGAGGGTGGCCTGTAGCAGTTCGCGGTTGAACTGGACGGCCTGGGACGCCTCGTCCAGCATGCGGACCACATCCTCAGGCGCACGTCCGCCTCCGGCCAGGGCCGCCGAGATGACCCGACGGGCCGACGACGCACCGACAGCCCCCGCCAGCATCCGCTCCGCCGCGCGCGCCAGGGCGGCGTCGGCAGGCTCTGCGTCCCTGAGCGCTCTGCCCGTCTCCCGTCCAAAGGCTGCGAAGGCCCTCTCGGCGCCGGGGTCGCCGACGAACCGACCGACAAGGGCTTTCAGGTCCCCGACCGAAGCCGCGAAGGGCGCTGACGACCGTTCGCGCCAGTCCGGACCGAGGCGATCGACGAAGGCGTGGGCCTGGATTCGGTCTACCAATCGCGGTTGGGCGGCGCGCGAGACCAGCACATAGGTGACCACATTGAGCCCCAAGCTGAGGAAGACGGCCAGCGGCAAGGGGTCGTCGAGGCCGAACGGGCGGATTGGCCCCGCCCCGAGCGCCGACCCGATCTGCGGCAGGGCGAGCAGTATAAGCCAGACGCTCGTGCCGCAGACAATTCCCGCGACTGCGCCACGCGCGTGTCCGCCTCTCCACAGCACGGCGCCGAACAGGGCCGGCGCGAGCTGGGCCAGGGCCGAGAACGAGGTCAGACCGATGGAGGCCAGTCCGGTCGCGTGATCCAGGGTCTGGAAATAGAGCCATGCCAGGAACAGGATCACGCAGATGACGATCCGCCGGACCTGAAGGATGGTCCGGGAAATGTCAGACGCGTCTCCCCGGCGCCGCCAGCGCGCGCCGGCCACCAGGGGCAGGATCAGGTTGTTGGAGGCCATCGCGGACAGGGCCACCGTCTCAACGATGACCATCGCCGTCGCCGCAGAGAACCCACCGACGAACACGACGGCTGTCAGGAGCCTTTCGCCCTGGCGGAAAGGGATGTCGAGCACGAGCATATCCGGATCGCTGATGCCGGAGAACAGCCCGCCAGCCGCGACAAGAGGCAAGACGGCCAAGCTGGTCACGATCAGATAGACGGGAAACAGCCACCTGGCTCGCCGGACGTCCCGGGGCTCTCCGGACTCCACAAACCCGACGTGAAACTGGCGTGGCAGACAAAAGATCGAAAGGGTCGCCAGCAGGAGGATGGCGACGAAGCGGGCGTCGATCTCGGGCAGTTCGGCAAGTTCGCCCAGAGCGACCGCGACGTCGGTGGTATCGGGCGCACCCAGCAACAGGATCACGGCGAAGCTCGCCACTGCGACCAGGGCGGCCAGCTTGACCAGGGACTCCACGGCGATGGCCCGGATCAGGCCACGGTTATGCTCCGTCAGGTCGGGCCGACGTGCTCCGAACAGGATCGCGAAGCCTGCCAGGGCCAGGGCAATCAGGCTGACCGTCAGTTGCTCTGACCCTGCCATCGGCGTCCCTGCCGTGACCAGGGTCCAGGCCATGGACATCGATTTGAGCTGGAGGGCGATATAGGGCAACGAGCCCACGATCGCGACGCAGGCGACGAGCGCACCAAGGCCCTGGCTCTTGCCGTAGCGAGACGAAATGAAGTCTGCGATGGAGCCTGCGTTTTCCGTCCTGGCGGCGGCGGCGATCCGTTTCCAGATCGGGAACAAGGCGACGATCCCGATGATCGGCCCGAGGTAGATGGGCAGATATTCCCAGCCCTGTCGTGCGGCCGTGCCCACCGCGCCATAGTAGGTCCAGGAGGTGCAATAGATCGCCAGACTGAGCGCATAGGCCCAGGGGCCAAGGCCCCGCTTCGGCCTGCGGTCACCGGGCTGTTCGCCGCGCCAGGCGACGACGAACAACACCGCCATATAGACGGCGACCATCGCCAGGATCATCAGGGCGTACATCAGGGTCTTCCAGAGCGCTGATCGCGTCGCGACGCAAGCCGAAGAGCGGACCGGTCCTTCGACCGATCCGCCCCGCGAAGGCTCATATTCGATGTCGACACGATGTCGATCACATGCCGATCAATGGTGGATGTCGACGTCCTTGCCTTCCTTGACCAACAAGAAGCCGAGCACTGCCGTCGCGACGGCGATGACGATCGGATACCAAAGGCCATAGTAGATGTTGCCGGTGGCAGCCACCATGGCGAAGGCTGTCGTGGGCAGGAAGCCGCCGAACCAGCCGTTGCCGATGTGATAGGGCAGGGACATGGAGGTGTAGCGGATATTGGTCGGGAACATCTCGACCAGCGCCGCCGCGATCGGCCCGTAGACCATGGTCACATAGAAGACTAGGATGAACAGGATGCCGATCACGACCGGCTTGTTCACCAGGGCGCTGTCCGCCTTGGCCGGATAGCCTGCGGTCTTGAGCGCCGCACCCAGACCCTTGTCCCAATCGGCCTTCTGGCTCTTGAAGTCCGCGGCGGACAGGGCTTCGCCCCGGAAGCTGGGGATCACGACCGAACCGACACGGACCTCGGCCACCGTCCCGGCCGGAGCCGCGATGTTGGAGTAGGTCACGCCGGCCTTGGCCAGATAGGATTTGGCCAGGTCGCAGGACTGGTTGAAGACGGTCTTGCCGATGGGATCGAACTGTAGATTGCAGTCGGCGGGGTCCGCATAGACCGTAACCGGCGACGAAGCGGTCGCGGCTGCCAGTTGCGGGTTTGCCGCGTTCGTCAGGGCATGGAACAACGGAAAATAGGTCAGCGCCGCGATCAGGCAGCCGCCCAGGATGATGGGCTTGCGGCCGATCTTGTCCGAGAGCCAGCCCCAGAAGACGAAGAAGGGTGTCGCCATCAGAAGCGCGATCGCGACCATGATGTTGGTCAGGCCACCGTCGACCTTCAGGATCTTTTCCAGGAAGAACAGCGCGTAGAACTGACCGGTGTACCAGACCACGGCTTGGCCGGCCGCCAGGCCGATCAGGGCGATCAGCACGATCTTCAGGTTCGGCCATTTGCCGAAGGAGTCCTTGAGCGGCGTCGTCGACCCCTTGCCTTCGTCCTTCATCTTCTGGAATGCCGGGCTTTCGGCCAGCTTCAGCCGGATCCACAGGGACACGCCCAGCAGAAGGATGGAAACGAGGAACGGAATGCGCCAGCCCCAGTCGGCGAAGGCCGCCTCGCCGATCGTGTAGCGGACGCCGACGATGACGATCAGGCTGAGCATCAGGCCCGCCGTCGCCGTGATCTGGATGAAGGAGGTGTAGAAGCCGCGCTTGCCGTGCGGCGCGTGCTCGGCCACATAGGTCGCCGCTCCGCCGTACTCGCCGCCCAGCGCCAGACCCTGCACGAGTCGCATGGCCACCAGAATGATCGGCGCCGCGATGCCGATGGCCGCATAGGGCGGCAACAGGCCGACGACGAAAGTCGACAGACCCATCAGAAGCATCGTGACCAGGAAGGTGTTCTTGCGCCCCCACAGGTCGCCCAGCCGCCCGAACACTATGGCCCCGAAGGGTCGGACCGCGAAGCCGGCGGCAAAGGCCATGAGCGCGAAGATATAGCCGGTCGTCTCGTTCACGCCCGAGAAGAACTGGGTCGTGATGATCGCGGCCAGAGAGCCGTAGAGGTAGAAATCGTACCATTCGATCACGGTGCCGACGGACGAGGCGAGGATGACAAGGCGAGATCGCTTGTCTAGGGCCTTCTGGTCCATCTCTGGCGCACCCAGGGCGCTGTCGGTCATGCGTTGGCCTCCCAATTAAATCTCGCCGTTCATCGGCTGTTCTGTCGCCGCTGACGGGCGTCAAGTCGATCTGTGACAGCGATCGGCTTGAAGCGGCAGATCGACTTTGGTCGAACAAGGTCCGGGGGTGCGCGGGAATGTGGCTCTGGGATGAGGAAGCACCCAATCCATCCGGATGGGAGTGTCACCGGCTGGTGCCCGCAGAGCGCTGCCGTGGAATACCGACGCGACAACCTTTTACGGCAACCTGCACTTGCGGGACTTGTCAGTTTCCGCCGGAACCGCTTGGGTAGCGGAAAGGGGAGCAGGCATGACAGCGACGGATATTCACGGCGGGACATTCGACATGGGCCGGGTGGTCCAACGGACGTTTTCGGCGATCAGCCAGAACTGGGTAGTCTTTCTGGTCAGTTCGGTCCTTTTGATCGGTGTTCCGAACGTGATCAGCGCCCTGGGGCAGTTTCAGGCCCTGGGACAGCTTCCGGGAACGAGCACATCTTTCGGAAGTCTTTGGGTGCTGCCGGTCGTGGGTGGTTTCCTAGCTATCGTCGGCTCCTTCGTGCTTCAGGGCACGGTCGTTTTCGTGACGATCAATGGGCTGAACGGGCGCAAGATCGATCTGGGGGAGGCGTTCTCGGCGGGGCTGAAGACCTTCCTGCCGCTTCTGGGCCTGGCCATCCTGATGGGATTGGGCCTGATCATCGGCTTCATTCTGCTGGTCGTGCCGGGCATCATCCTGTCGGTCATGTGGATCGTCGCTGCACCCGCAGTGGTGGCCGAGAAGCGGGGCGTGATGGAGAGTTTTCAGCGCAGTCGCGACCTGACGCGCGGAAATCGTTGGGTGATCTTCTTCCTGGCTCTGATCTATGGGATCGCGACGATGATCATCACCTGGTCCATCCTGGGTGTCGGCATGGCGACCGCCGGCAGTTTTGAAGCGGGTGCGACGTCGCCCATCAACTTGCTCCTGACGCCGCTGGTCAATGTGGTGTCGTCGGTGATCTCGGCGGCCGGGATCGCCTCGATCTATTACGAACTGCGCAGCATCAAGGAAGGCGTGGGGGCCGAGCAGATCGCGTCTGTGTTCGACTGAGGCCTTCGACCGAGTTGGTTATGCGTCGTGCTTGTCGCGACGTCGCACGCCCAGCAGCAGCCGTTGCTCCAGCCGTCCCCGCACGGCGGCGTAGTAGGCGCTGAGGAAGTCATAGTCGTCCTCGCCCGGAGTGCGCGGCCAGTCGATCTTGCGGGCGATGCGGTCGGCGACCGTGCGCATCGTGGGACGGTCGCGGTGACGCAGGACATCTTCCAGGACATGAAGTTCCTTGGCCCCATAGGCGTCGACCTGGGCCGGGGTGAACTCGAACCGGGCCAGCCGTCTGGACCCATCATCCGCCATGTCGCGCGCCAGTTTGCGGGTCGGGCTGCGCACCACCCAGGTGCCCCCGATCAGGTCGCCCACCCGCAGGCGATCCCTGTTGAACAGCGGGAAGAAGACGAAGATCCCGGCCCAGAGGAAGCCCAGCAGATACATCCAGCTTTCAACGCCGCCCTCCTGGGCCTGGCCGAGCAGGATAGACAGGGGCAGGAAGACCTCGAGCTCGCGCATGGCGTTGCGGGCAAAGACCGCCTCGGCCGTCAGGCGACCGCCGTCGCGCGCGGCGACCCGCAGACCCATCATCCGCTTGCCCGGGGTTGCCGCGCGGGCCGAGAGCTCGAAGGCTGTGAAGTAGAAATTCCTCAGAACGAAGAAGCCCAGAAGCCAGATTACGGCGACCATCTCCACGCCCGACTGCCCCGCTGACGCACCTGCACCCAAAGCCATCAGAAGGGCCACGATCGTCAGGCCGATCAGGATGCCGATTATGATCAGGGCGTCCATGAGGAAGGCCCCTGCGCGCTGACCCGCATCGCCGATCTGGAGCTCCAGATCGATACCCTCAGGCGTGACGAAGGCCCGCGTCGTGGCGTTGAGCGGGATGGCCGGGGCGGGTCTAGCGGGCATCGGCGGCACTCCGGCGCGAGGCATAGAAGTAGGTGCCCCAGAGCGCGGCGGTCAGACCGCCGATGGCATAGCGGGCACCCGTGTCGGTGATCAGCTGACGCCCGAATCCTTCGAGCAGGCCCGCGACGAACAGCATGACGATGACCCCGCCCATGACCACCGCCGCGCTGCGTCCCTCCTCGGCGGCCGCCTCGAGCCGATGGCGTTCGCCAGGGAAGGCGACGGCCCAGCCGATCCGCAGGCCGGCGGCCCCGGCCAGGGTCACGGCGAACAGTTCGGTCACGCCGTGGATGGCCAGCCAGCCCCCGACCTCGACGCCCAGTCCCCGGCCGGCGAACAGGATGACGAAGGCACCGAGCGTCGCACCGTTGTAGAGAACCAGCATTGCGCTGGGCAGGCAGAAGGCGAAGCCGAGGGCAAAGGCCAGAAGAGCGACCTGGGCATTGTGAGTGAACAGGAATGTCGCGAAGGCCGACAGGCCGCCTGCGTCCTCGACCCCCGAGAGGGTCTGGCGCAGGGTCTCGGTCGAGGCGGCCGGGTCGCGGCCACCCGCCATGCCGCTGGGTACGAAGGCGTAGAACCACTCCGCGTCTGCGGAGACCAGCCAGGCGGCGACAACGGCACCCAGAACCATCAGGCCTGCAGAGATCAGGGTCTCGCGCCACAGGCTCTGGACCGCGCGGGGCCAGTCGCGGGCGAAGAAGCCTGCGAGGCGATCCTGAAGGGTCGATCGCGAGCCATAGACGAAGAAATAGGCCCTGGCCGAAAGGGTCTCGAGATAGGCGATCAGACCGAGATCGAGCGAGGTCTGGCGCGCCACTGACAGGGCCGAGAGTGTCGAGCGATACAGGACCGGCACGGCCAGGATCTCCTCGTCCGTCAGCTTGGCGAAGGATCCCTTTTCGGCCTTGTCGAGAAGCCGTTCGAGACGACGCCAATCCCCCTCGCGCGCCTGACGGAAGCGCTGGCTCTTCAGCAGGGATGAGGGGGGCGGTGTGATCACAGCAGGTCCCTCCGCTTGAGATCGAGATAGGCGTTGATCACGGCAGGCCCCATCCTGTCTGCGGGGGTATCGACGATATGGACCCCCATCCGGCGCAGTCGGGTGACGACCAGATCGCGCTCACGCAGCAGGCCCGAGGCGACGACGGCGCGTGCGACGTCGTCGGTGTCGTTGGCCTCGGCCTCCGCCAGCCCCTCAAGCTCCTCGTCGCGCAGGACGACAAACAGCACCAGGTGGCGGCGCAGCAGACGACCCAGAGATTCGATCATCAGTTCGGCCGCGATCGAATCGGTGAAGTCGGTGAAGACCACCACCAGGGACCGGCGCTTGAGCGTGCCTGCCAGGCTGCTCAGGGCCAGTGTGTAGTTGGTCTCGTTCGTTGAATAGTCGATCCGGCCCGCGACCATCTGGAGCGAGCGAAACGCCTCCAGCCCGGCGGCGGCCCCCGTCGAGACGCGCGGCGCGGAATCGAAGGCGTAAAGTCCTGCGCGGTCCCCCGACCTCAGACAGGCGTAGGCGAGCAGCAGCGACGCATGAATGGCCCGGTCGACGCGAGGCATTCCGCCGACCGGCTCGCTCATCACCCGGCCGCAGTCCAGGGCCATGATGACGTGGTGGTTGCGCTCGGTGCGGAACTCCTTGGCCAGGAGGGCCGAGTGACGGGCGGACTGTTTCCAGTCGATGGCGCGGCGGTCCATGCCGGGTTGAAAATCACGCAGGGCCTGGAATTCGGAGCCCTCGCCCAGTTCGATCTGCGACTTCGCACCGAACAGGGCGTCGCGGGCGAACAGTTTGACCGCCTCGTCGCGCACAGCCTGAAGGTCGGTCGATATGGTGGTCGGGTCGTCCAGGTCGAAGACCTTCTGCTTCCAGACCAGACCCAGGGGGCCAGTCCAGCGGACCCACAACCTGCTGATATCGGCTGGTCCGCGCCGGCCGGGGACGAAAGGGAAGGAAAAATGCGCGGTTTCCCCCCCTTGCGTCGCAGGCACAACGCCCTGGATCAGTCCCAGACGGCGATCGGCGGCGAGGGCGGCCTCCGGGCGCCTTGGCGATCCGGAAGCCCCAAAGCGGACGGTGAAATCTGCGCGGCCGGGTCGGCCGAGGCCGGGCGTCAACCTGTCGGGCGTCGTCAGGGTCAGCCCGCTTCGCGACCCGCCCATGATGGCGTCGAGCGCCAGCATCAGTGCCGCCAGTGCGACGAGAGCCGGCCCCGCCAGCCAGCCGGCCGGGATCGCGATCCCGACGATCAGGACGATCGGCAGGCTGGCGGCCAGGACGACGATGGCGCGGGGGGTGGGATAGATCACCGCAGGATCACCGAGGCAGTTCTCATCGGGGAGCCGCGACCTGATCGACCAGGGTGCGCAGGACTTCGTCGACCTTCCGACCCTCTATCTCGGCGGCGGGCGACAGGATGAGCCGATGACGCAGGGTCGGAACGGCCAGGATCTTCACATCGTCGGGAATGACATAGTCGCGTCCGTCCAGAACCGCGCGAGCCCGTGCCGCGACAGCCAGCATGGCCCCGGCGCGCGGCGAAGCCCCGGTGTCGGTATCGGCGGACTCGCGCGTGGCCCGGACAAGATCGACGATGTAACGGGTTACTTCGGGCGTCAGGCGCACATTGGCCACGGTGGCGACGGCTGCGTCGATCTCGGCGCGTGCGGCGACGGGCTGGACCCCCAGGGCGACCGGATCCATCTGGCCGGTACGTGCGCCGTGGGCCGAGACGATGGCGATCTCCTGATCGATCGTCGGATAGTCCAGGACGTGCTTGAAAAGGAACCGGTCCAGCTGGGCCTCGGGCAGGGGATAGGTGCCCTGCTGCTCGATCGGGTTCTGGGTGGCGACGACCGTGAACCGGTCGCTGAGGCTGTGGGAGACGCCGTCGATCGTGACCTGACGCTCCTGCATGGCCTCCAGAAGTGCGGCCTGGGTCTTCGGCGGAGTACGGTTGATCTCGTCGGCCAGCAGCAGTTCGCAGAAGATGGGTCCGCGGGTCAGCGTGAAACTCGAGGTCTGGAAGTTGAACAGATTGGCCCCGATGATGTCGCCGGGCATCAGGTCGGGGGTGAACTGGATTCGCCCGTAATCGAGGCCGACCGTTCGCGCGAAACTCTGGGCCAGAAGGGTCTTGGCCGTCCCGGGTGGTCCTTCCAGCAGGACGTGGCCACCCGCGAAAAGGGCGGTCAGCAGGATGTCGACGGCCGCATCCTGTCCCACCACGGCGCGTGCGATCTCGGCCCGGATACTGACGGCGATCGATCTGACTTCATTGACGTCCACGCGTCATCTCCTGTTTCCAGCGGTTCAGATCGCGGGCGACCTGCATGAGTTCGTTCGGGGTTCTGACGCGCGACGCCTGCTGCGCCAGCGCCGACCAGGGCGAGGTGACCCTGGCCGTCACTCCGACGCGGTCGAGGAAGGCGGTCAACTCGGTTTCGTCCAGCGATCGCGGGGCCCCGATGGCGCGCACGACCGAGGCCCGCGTCAGGGCCGCGTAGGGGGTGGCCATACTGTGTTCGCGTCGGGCCAGTCGGACCAGGGCGGCGGTATTGTCGGCGAGCGCCCGCTTGCCCAGGGCGAAGACGCGGCCGGTGGAGCGCGCCGGACCGAAGCGGGCCGCCGCCTGTATACCGGCCAGCACCGTGATCGCGGCGAGCAGCAGGGTCGCCCCCAACAGGGGCGGTTCCAGCAACAGTCGCAGGACACTGCGGGTCCTCTGGAAGCCATGCAGGGTCAGGTCGAACAGGACGGGCGCGTCTGAAGCGTGCATCAGGTCCAGCAGTGCGAGGGCGGTCCGGGCACCGTCCAGGCTCTTGAGCCCCTGGGTGTTCAGCAGGTCCGGATCGGCCAGCACGTAGGTCCGGGTCCCCTCCTTGACGGCCAGGACGGTGGCCCCGGACGCATCCGTGACGACGGGGATCCAGCCGGGGCCGGACAGGGTCTGCAGGTTCTCGATCCGCACCGTCCTGCCGACGGCGGTCCCACCGGGGCGACGCAGGACCAGCGAAGCGGGCCCTTTATGCTGGGTCAGGACCGCGTCCTTGCGAAATCGCTCAGGCAGGACGGCCAGGATGGCATCGGTCGGATAGGTGCCCGCCGTGGCCACCCAGCCGCGGCGCTCGGCGTCGGGCACGGTGATCCATTTGGGCAGGATGATCAGGGCGGGGCCACCGCCGGGGTTGATCGTGGGTCCAGGCACAATGACGGGGGGGTCGATAGTCCGAGGCGCGTCGCCATGCTCAAGCTGGCCCATGTCCTGATCCGCCGGATCATTCCCGGTACCTTCAGGATCGGCGGGGACGTCGGTGACGGTGGGAACGCCGCTGCCGCGGCGGCGGGGTGAGGGCGGGCGGCGGTTCTCACGATCCTCGACCTGATCCGGATTGACACCAATCGGTGGGGTCAGGACCACCAGACTGTCGAAGGCAGTGTCGCTCAGCCTGCCCCGGCTCAGGGTCACCGGCGTGCCTGCCATCCGCACCAGTCTCGCGATTCCCCCAAAGCCGGTGGCCGAGTTGGACAGGGCGTGGGTGCCGCCGTCGTTGCCGGTCTTCAGTTCGGGCGAATAGGCCGACAGAACGCCCAGGCCCGCCAACGACACCACCCCGACCAACGCCACGACAATCATGGCGAGGGGCGAGAAGGCTTGCCCGGTCAGATTTGACGACCGACTCATGCGGACCAGCCGCCGGGCAGGGCGAAGTCTTCATAGGCCTTGCGACAGTCGGCGAACTGGGTCGCATCAACGATGGCCGTGCCGAACAGGCTGCGTTCCACGACCCGACCGATCAGGACGAACGCCGGGCGGGCCGCTTCGGGGATGGCCTGCATGCCCGCGATCTCACGCGTGGTCAGGGAAACGCGCAGGCTGCGCGGCTGGCGTTTCTGGATGTCCTCGACACTGCGCAACAACAGCAGATGAGCGGCCTGGGCGAACAACCCCCTGGCCGCCAGAGCATCGGCCTGGGCCAGCAGGTCGCGCGCTTCGGATGCCTCAGGCCGCCACTCGGGTTGGCCCCCCTGAGGCGAGGTCCTTGTTCTGGCCGGCGGTGCCCTGAGCTTGAGGATTTCACGACCGACGGCGAACAGCACCAGTCCCGCAATGACGATCAGCCCGCCCCAGAAAACGTATTTCAGAAACGGAGCGATGACCTGGAGCAGGTCTCCGATCCAGCGCAGCCAACCCGGGACCGGAGGCGGCTGAAAGCCCGCCCGATCGAACTGCAGGGACGGGTCGGCCAGCAGACGGTCATGCAGCCTGGCCAGTCGGCCGTCGGCGGCCGATGCAGTGGCGGCTTTCGCAACCGACGTTCCCTCGATCACTCTTGCCTACCCAAAACCAAAGCCTGCCCGAACTGGACAGCAGAGTGGTCGGCGCGACGCGGCCAGTCAACCTGACGTGGTCAGATCCCGTATCGCCAAAAGGGCCAGACCTGCGAAGGCGGTCACGAGGCCATCGTTGCTCGCGCCACATTCGACGCCGTCCAGGCGCTGATTCACCATCGCAGCGTGGTCTGGAAGCGCCGGGCTCCGAACCTTGGGCGAGCGCCGTTGCAGGGCCGACTGTTCGATGGGCCGGGTCGGCGCATGAAACCCGTGTTCACGCGTCGCACGGGGCGGCGGGGGTCGGAGGACGTCGCCTGCCGAATATTCAAGGCCGCATCGCGCTCGAGATAAACTTGACGGAAGCGCCAAGACTTCAGGCCAAGTATCCAGCAACTGTCCAGCTGGAGCCCCCGACCGCTCGTTTCGGGTCTGACGCCGACTCAAAATGCACGCCTGAGAGGAGGCGTTTGACCCGCTTGACCAACTGGTCCGGGCGGAAGGGCTTGGTGATGAAGTCGGAGGCGCCGTTCGATACGGCACGTCGGACGTCGCGTTCGCATCGTGATGCGGTCAACATCATGACTGGAGTGTCCCTGTGAAACCGGTCGGCCTTCAGGGAGCGCAACACGTCAAAACCATCCAGGATCGGCATGGACACGTCCAGGATCAACAGGTCTGGACAGTCACTGTCGGCACGTTGAAGCGCATCTTCGCCGTTCTGGGCAAGCGTCACTTTCATTCCGTGGCCTTCCAGCGTCTGCCGAACCAGAGCCGCCAGATACCGATCATCTTCGGCGACGAGAACGCGGGGCTGTGGCAAGGGCGAACACCATTCATAGGGACCGACACGGCCCTCTCTGCGGCCAACCTGGCACCCACAGATGAAAATCCGGTTGCGGGGATCAGGATCCCTTGTGAGCTCGCGTGTAGTCATCCAGCCAGAGCAGGCTGTCCTGCTCCAACAGATCGCAGACCATATCCGCCAGCGTGTCAGGCTGGATCGGCTTGCAGACGTATCCCGACGCCCCGGCCTGTTTCGCATGGACGATGTCGCCGATCTCATGCGAGGCGGTGAGCATCAGAATTCGAACACGGTCCCATGAGCGGGCGGCCCGGAGATGACGCAGAACTTCCAGACCCGGGACGTCCGGCAAGCCGAGATCAAGAAGCACCAGGTCTGGAGGTGCCTGAGCCAATCGGGCCAAGGCTTCGGCTCCCGTGCCCGCGACGACGACGTTATGCCCCCTCGGTGACAGGATAGCCTGGGCGAGTTGCTGGATGAAAGGGTCGTCATCGACAACCAGAACCTGGTGAGATCTGCGCGGCTTCAGACCGGACGCCATCTCGCGCACCTAGGCCGCGATCATGCGGCCCACCGCATCGATCAACGCTTCACCAGAGAGTGGCTTTTCCAGCCAGGTCGCGCCGAGATTCTCAGCTTCAAGACGGCTGGCGTCCGATGACCATGCCGTCAGCATCAGGACTGGCGTCCTGGCGAGGTCTGGATCTGCACGGATTTGCTTGAGGGTATCGGTGCCGGACAGACCCGGCATCGAAAAATCCATGACGATGGCGTCCGGCCCCAGGGAACGGGCCTTCGCGACACCTTCGGCACCTCCCTCTGCCAAGGAAACAACATGACCCGCGCGTTCCAAATGGATCCGCGACAGCTCTCGCATGAAGGGGTCGTCATCGACGACCAGGACAGAATGGCGTGTGCTCACTTGGACGCAATCCATTACTAGGAATCAGGCGGCCAGAGCCATCCAGTTCTCGACAAGTTGGCCTTGAGTGAACGGCTTGGCAAGCTGAGCCTTGGCACCGAATGTCTCGGCGAGCTTCAAATAGAATCCAGCACCAAGGCGGCCACCCCCGGTGACCGCAAGAACAGACATGTTCGGAGCAATCGCACCGAGTTGCTGAAGAACTTCGACGCCATCGACTTCCGGCAGGATGATATCCAGCACCATACTGGCGTCGGGATGACGGCGGGCCATGTCCAGCGCCTCACGACCGTCTGCGGCGTGGATCACTTCAACATCCGCCGACAACAGAGCCGCGCTGATTTCGGAGGACCAGAACGGGTCGTCCTCGACGACAATGCATTTCGACACGGAATAACTCGCTGCGGTGGTAGAAACAGGCCCCCCGCCGAGCGGTCGACGTTTACTATACCAACTTTCAGGAGAATTCTACCGCGCTTATCAGTCCACGGACGAGCGGATCGAGCGTTTCGGCCCCGCCACCTAGGTCTCGGCACCGTTTGGCTGCCGCTTCCAGCTCGAAGGCTGCGTTTGACACCGCAGTGAAGCCAAAGCTCCCGGCTGTCCCCGCGATGGAGTGACTGTAGGCCGCCATTGCGTCGGCGCGACGGTCCAGAGGCAATGCTCCGATGCGAACGAACTCCGCCTCGAACGTGTCCATCTGCGCCCTGTACCTTGCCTTCAACTCTGCCAGAGGGTCCTGCGTCGCTACGTCTTCCGACGCCGTTGTAGCAGGGCCATCACCCAGCCCCGCCACGGCAGAGAGCAGGCTCAGTAGTTCCTCCACCTTGATCGGCTTGCCGAGATGGTCGTCCATTCCGGCGGCGCGGCACGCCTCGATCTGGTCGGCCATGACATTCGCGGTGAGGGCGACCACGGGTAATCGCTGCGCCCCGTTGTCCATCGCGCGGATGAGACGGGTCGCGGCCAGACCGTCCATGCCCGGCATCTGCACATCCATGAGGACAAGATCGAACCCGTCGTCCCCGCCAAGCAATCCGATCGCCTCGTCTCCAGACGTGGCGCAAACGACGGCGTGACCATCGCGCGAAAGCAGAATCTCCAGGAGCTCGAGATTTGGCATGACGTCGTCCACCGCGAGAATCCTCAAGGGCCGGGTCGACGATGCGTCTGCGGGCGCCGAAACCGGCGGCGACTGAGCCTCGGCCGGCGCATATGGCAGACTGAAGATCGCCGTGGTCCCGAGGTCGGGTTGGCTTTCCAAGGTCACGTCGCCGTGCATCAGCCGGGCGAGAGATCGGCTGATGTTCAGCCCCAGACCCGTCCCTCCGAACCTGCGACCGACCGCCGTGTCGGCCTGGGTGAAGCCCTGAAACAGACGGGAAAGAGCTTCGGCGGAAATGCCGATCCCGGTGTCCATGACCCTAAGTTCAAGCTGTCCGGCCGAAATCCCGACACTCAGTGTGACAGAACCCTCATGCGTGAACTTTGCCGCGTTGCCGAGCAGGTTCAAAAGCACCTGTCTGGTGCGTTGCTCGTCACCCATCACCCAGGGGCTGACGTCATTGTCGAACATGAGCTGCAGATCCAGTCGTCCGGCCACACTCACCTGCGTCAGGTCGATCACATCGGTCGCGAGCCCTTTCAGATCGAAGGCTCGTCGCTCCGTCGTCATCTTGCCGGACTCGATCTTTGAGAAATCAAGGATGTCGTCGATCAGGGCCGACAGCCCTTTTCCTGCCGTCCGGATGCGATCGAGGTATCGCCGCTGATCCTGATCCAGTTCGGTGTTAGAAAGGACCTCTGCGAACCCCAGCACTCCATTGAGGGGGGTGCGGATTTCATGGCTCATGTTGGCGAGGAAGTCGGCCTTGGTTCGCGCGGCGACTTCCGCCATGGCTCGCGCTTCGGCGAGGGCCACCTCACGCTCGCGCCGCTCCGTCACGTCTCGAACGGAATCGTTGACCTCAACGATGACGTCATTCTCATCGCGTTGGTAACGGGACCGCGCTTCGAGCCACCGAACCGAGCCATCCTTTGTCACCGCCCGGTATTCGACGGTCAGAGGCAGCCGGGTTTTGGCCGCCTGCCTGAACTCTCGGGCGATGCGGGCATGGTCTTCCGGGACCATGAAGTCATAGGGCGTACGCCCGATCATCTCTTCCGGCGAGTAGCCCAGAAGTTCGCTGACAGACGGCGAGAGGTAGCTGAAGACGCCGTCGGGACCATAGGTGGCGATGACGTCGCTTACGTTGTCGGCCAGCAGGCGATAGCGCCGTTCCTGCTCGACAGCCGTCTCGATGGCCTTGCGCTCGTCCGTGAGGTCCTTGAACACGCCGAAGAAGCCAGTCACAGAGCCCGTGGTGTCCCTTTGCACCTCTGCAAGCGAACGGACGTTGCGGCGCGAGCCGTCCCGGCGGGCGATTATGGCGTCGAAGTCCCAACCCTGGCCGTTCTCGCTGCGTGTCTTGATAAGCTCAGAGACGAATTTTCGATCCTCCTCGATGTAGAACGCCAGGGCGTCGCCCAGGGCGGGATTGTAGCTCGCCGGGTCCTCTCCGTGGATCGCATAGACCTGCGGGGACCAGAACACGGCGCCGGTCTGGGTATTGAGGGTCCAGTATCCAGCCCCCGACAAGCGTTCGGCGAGATCGAGGATACGGTGCCGGTCATCCAGCTCCTTTCTGGCTCGCGACAGATCGATCTGGTCCACGACGAGATCAGCCAGCGCACACAGATGGGCGAGATCCGCCTCGGTCGGCGTCGGACGCGCCTCGGTGTCGATGACGCAGAGCGAGCCGAGGTTGACCCCTTCGCGCGTGGTCAGGGTTGCGCCGGCGTAGAAGCGAATGTCGGGCGCACCGGTGACAAGGGGATTGTCCTTGAACCGTGCGTCGAGCGTCGCATCCTCGACGACCATGACCGCATGTGCGCCAAGTCGAATGGCATGATCGCAGAACGCCCAGCCGCGTTCGGTTTCACGAACGTCGAGGCCGATGCAGGACTTGAACCACTGCCGGTCGGTGTCGACGAGCGACACCAGCGCGATGGGGGCCTTGAAGTGCGCGGCCGCCATCGCCGTGATGCGATCAAACCGTGCCTCCGGGGGAGTATCGAGCACCGCCTGATCGTGCAGAACGCCCAGCCTCGCGATTTCGTCCACTGCCTTCATCCTCCGTACGAGGCAGACATAACGACAAGCATCGTAAGGAAATATTATCGACGATTCAGAACGGTGTGACCCAGGTGTGCAGAACCAAAAGACGCCCCTTCGAGGCGCTGATCTTGAACCTTACGACCTGAAAACTCGCACCTCCCGACCCGACGACGAGAACGGCAGCAGCAGCAGCAGCAGCAGTTCAAGTCCCGGACCTCAGCTCACAGAATTCTCACCACCCACGCGGCGATCTATAACGCCTTAAATATCCAACGCCATTTGATCAGCAGACCCACTCTTCGCCGCTTTCGCGTCGATGCGGCCGCCGTCTTTGCCTGAAGGTCGTCCAAAATGCTCATGGGCCGGTTTCGGCACGTCAGTTCATCAAAGGATGGGCCAAACCGGGTCAGACGACGGGGGGACCATGCTGGACTTCCGGAACGAAGAGGTCGGATGGATCCAGCCGCTTTGAGGTGAGGCCATCCTCATGCGCGTAGCGCAGCAGCGCCGAGATCGCTGCATCATTAGCCTCGACCCCGTAGGTCCACGGCTCGCAGTTCAGAGCCGCACGGACCATGGCCCTGTGCGTCGGCAGCCAGGGCGACGCGACCTTCGGGTAATCGCGTCGGTCGAGATCCTTGAGGGCGAACACGAGGGCGTTTTCAAACGCCTTCATCAGAGCCCCCGTCAACGTGGGGTGAGCCTCAAGAAGGGTGCGGCGGACGACGAGGCAATGCATGACGGGGAAGATTCCGGTCCGGGTAAAGTAGGCGCTTTCCACCGCCAGGCTGTCGGGAAACAGTCTGCTGACCCGCGACGCCGGGTCACGTGCGCTGTTCGGCTCGATCGGACTTATGATGGCGTCGATTTCGCCGCGCTGGATCAAGGCGTCGAGCGACTCCACTGTCTCGGCGCATGGAACTCCGTCGGGAGCCGCACCGCCCCGGCTCTCTAACAAAGGCTCGTTCAAGCCTCCGCTGATCCAGGACAGGCTGTCGCGATCCACGCCGTACTCGTCGGCGAGGAGCCCTCTCACCCAGATCGACGCCGTCTGCCGGTAGTCTATGAGTCCGATCGGTGCTGTCAGTCTAACGCTAACTTGTCTCCACTGATGACGGCTAAGCCGCTGATGAGGATGATATTTCGTGAAGCCGATTTCGTTCAAACGCCACCGCTTTCCCGCTGAGGTGATCCGTCAGGCGGTATGGCTGTACTTCCGATTCAGCCTCAGCTTTCGGGACGTCGAAGAGTTGATGGCGGCTCGCGGCGTGGACGTCAGCTACGAGACTGTCCGCTGCTGGACGATCAAGTTTGGGCCTCTTATCGCACGCCGGTTGAAGAAGCGGCGGTGGCCGCCGTCGCCGCGGTGGCACCTGGACGAAGTGGTCTGCAACATCGGCGGTAAGCGGATGTTTCTTTGGCGAGCCGTCGATGACGAAGGCGAGGTCCTCGACGTGCTGGTCCAGCGCCGGCGGGATACGGAGGCCGCACTGAAGCTGCTCAGGCGCTTGATTCAAAAACGGCCAGTAGAGCCGGAGACGATCACGACGGACGGCCTGGCCTCATATGGCGCGGCTCTGGATCAACTGGATCTGAGGCATCTGCATCGACCCGGCCGGCTTCGGGAAAACAATCGAATCGAGAACTCTCACCTCCCGATCCGACGACGAGAGCGACAGCAGCAGCGCTTCAAATCCCAAGCCTCAGCCCAGAGATTCCTCACCACCCACGCGGCGATTTACAACACCTTCAACATCCAACGGCATCTGATCAGCAGACCCACCCTTCGCCGCTTCCGCGCCGATGCGGACGCCGCATGGGCGGTGGCTGTTGCCTAAATAGCGGCGGGGTAGGGGGCTTTCGACTCGGGGAAGTTATCCTGACAGGCCCACCCTGACAGCCCCGGCCACGCTACTTGGTTGGCGGCCAAACTTAACGTGACAACACTGCTTGGCCATTTGGCTACGCCGGATGGTCGGATGGTCGGATGGTCGGATTCGTTTTCGCAATCGGTTTGGGTAGACGGAGCCCGCCAGAACAGAGTTCGCATTTCCTGATAGGGTGACGGCCAATTCGATTGGCCGATACAGACGGGGTTCTTTAAGCGCGGCCTTATGGTTTCAAACCTTGATTGCATAGACCCGACCGGCGTCGGCGAGGCGGTTCGGAAGTTCGCCTTGGCTATCCGTTGGGCTGGGCGGGCAGGGGCTTGTTACCAACTGACCGATGCACCTCCGAAGCGCGATCTGAGGCGGGCCGACTATTGAACGGTCCTAGTGTATCGCTTCCCCTGCCAGGACGCCTTTGATCATCAGATGCAGCGAGCCGAAGTCGACCTATCGCTGGCTTCCGTCTGGCCCAACCGCATTCGCAAAAAACAAGCCGGTATGCCGCTGTGACCCGATACCCGAAGGATGATGACATGGCCTCTGAAGCCGAGAACAAAAGCTTTCGCCGCATCGTAACGGGTCATGATGCCCAAGGCCGGGCCGTCATCCGGTCCGACGACACGCTGAGCCCGACGCGGATCGACAGCGGCGATGCGGCCTTTCAGCTGGTCTGGACCACACCGACGGTGCCGGCCGACCTCAATGGTGGCGAGGATGGACCAGCCCCTGTTGGAAAAACCCTGCATGGCGGCTCGGTCATCCGGATCGTCGATATGCTGCCGGGTAAACAGTCGCCGATGCACCGCAGCTGGTCGATCGACTACGGCGTCGTGCTTTCCGGACGTCTGCAGCTGACTCTTGAGGGAGGCGAAACCACGGTCGCCGAGACGGGCGACATTGTGGTCCAGCGCGGTACCAACCACCTGTGGACCAACCCGTCCGCGACGGAGATCTGCCGTGTCGCCTTCATCTTGATCGAGGCCATCCCTATCGAGGTCGGGGGCCGGGTGCTCGAAGAAGTCCAGCCGTGACGATCACAGGCCCAGTCCTGGTCACCGGGGCCGACGGCTTCATCGGCATGCGGCTGGTCGATCGTCTGCTGGAGCACCCCCGATTTACGGATGCGCAGCTTGTATTAAACGACCGGGCTCTGGACGCGTCCGCGGACGGTTCTCGCGTTAGGCTAGTCGCTGGCGACTTCGCCAACCCGGCAGTCCGGGCCGAGTTGGTGCGCGAGCCGCCCAGCCATGTGTTTCATCTGGCCGGCGTATTGGGCGGGGCCGCTGAAGCGGATCCTGTCACGGCGCGCCGGGTCAATGTTGAAGGCACTCTGGCGCTGCTGGAGGCCCTGCATAGACCCGAAGCGCCGCCGCGTGTCGTCTTCGCCAGCTCCATCGCGGTCTTTGCCCCGCCGTTCGAACGGCAGATCGACGACGAGACCCGGCCAAATCCCTGCATGATCTATGGTGCCCAGAAGCTGATGGGCGAGATCGCGATCCAACAAGCCTCGGCACGAGGCTGGATCGACGGATTGGCGGTTCGCCTGCCCGGCGTCGTCGCACGGCCGGGTGCGGATGTGCGGCTGAAGTCGGCCTTCCTGAACCGGCTGTTCTTTGCCGTCCGGGACGGGGAGGCGATCACCTTGCCGGTCGTGCCCAGCGGCACAACGTGGCTGCTCTCTGCTGACGCCTGTGTCGAGGCCCTCGTCGATGCGGCCTTGGTCTTGAGACAGCGGATCGACCGCCGGGCCTTTACCTTGCCTGCACAGTGCGTGCGATTTGACGCCCTGGTCGCGACCT
This sequence comes from Brevundimonas sp., assembly GCF_016463485.1. Classification (GTDB taxonomy): domain Bacteria; phylum Pseudomonadota; class Alphaproteobacteria; order Caulobacterales; family Caulobacteraceae; genus Brevundimonas. The sequence continues at coordinate 1,348 of NZ_JAEMRD010000042.1, read as the reverse complement.
TGAAGGCGCGGTTCACCGAAAGCCCGGCGCAGGTGTCCTTCTCCCTCGACCCTGAGATCCAGGCCCAGTTTGGCAGCCAACCGCCCCTCAGCACCGCTATCGCCGACCGGTTGGGCCTCAAACACGACGGTGATCTGGTGACCCTCGTTGCGCGTGCCCTGTGATGGTGGAGGCTGTCCTGAACCTTTTCGACCTGACCGGCCGTACGGCCCTGATCACCGGCGCGACCGGTGGCATCGGCGAGGCTACGGCGCGCCTGTTCGCCTCGGTGGGCGCGACCCTGGTCCTGTCCAGCAACGAGGGCGATCGTCTGGCGGCCCTGGTCTCGGAATTTTGCCATGAGGGCATAGATGCCCATGCCCTGGAGACTGATCTGTCCGACCTGGACGCCGTCCGGGCCATGGCTCGTCAGGCAGTCAGCGTCACCGGCCAGATCGACATCCTGATCTCCAACGCCGGCATGGAAGGTCACGTCGGCCCACTGCACGAGGCCTCCGACGCAGCGATCGACCGTCTGCTGGCCGTCAATCTGAAAAGCGGTATGGCGCTGTGCGCCGAACTGGCTCCCGGCATGGCAAGGGCCGGGAAGGGATCGATCGTCCTCGTCGCGTCGATCGCGGGCGTCCGGGGCAACAAGTCGATCGGTCTGTACGGACTGTCCAAGGCCGCCCTAGCTCAACTCGCGCGCAACCTGGCCGTCGAGTGGGGACCCTTGGGCGTGCGCGTGAACACGATGTCACCCGGGCTGGTGCGGACGCCGTTCGCCCAGCCCATCTTGGACAACCCGGATTACTTTGAGCGCCGGATGAGCCTGACGCCCCTTCGTCGGCCCGGCGAGGTCGATGAAATCGCCGCGGGCATCCTCTATCTGGCCAGCGACGCCTCGGGCTTTGTCACGGGCCACAACCTGATTGCGGATGGCGGCACGACCATCTCGGACGGCAACTAGAATGGGACACTCGCAATGAAACTTTCGACCCTCGCGGACGGCACGCCGGATGGCCGGTTGGTCCTGGTTTCGCGCGACCTGAAACGCGCTATTGCTGTGGCGGACATCGCGGCGACCTTGCAGCAGGGTGCTGTCAGTCCAACGCCAACTCGTCTCCAGTAAAGCGGAGTCCGGGCAGGGGAGGCGGCCCTAGCTGGCGAGCATCTTCCACTCGGCCAGGGCGGCCGAGCGTTGGGCTTTGTATGTCTCTCTGCTGATGAGGTGGCGATCCTGGTTGAAGTGGTTGTGGAAGGCAGCGTGGACGGAGCTGAACTTCTGAAGCGTCTTCATCTGCCGGAACCGCACCATGGCCCGTTCTCGTCGTCGGAAGGGCAGGTGTGAGTTCTCCACCCTGTTGTT
>NZ_JAEMRD010000041.1 GCF_016463485.1 Brevundimonas sp. | reverse complement strand
TCGACATCCACCGCCTGTCCGCCGAGGACCTGCGCGCCATCCTGGATGACGCCCACGCCCGCAAGGCCGCCCGCAAAGGCTGGCCCAAGGGTCGCGCCGATGCCGACGCGCCGGCAAGGGACCGTGTCCTGGCCATGATCTTCGAGAAGAATTCGACCCGCACCCGGTTCAGCTTCGACGCCGCCATCCGTCAACTGGGCGGATCGTCGATCATCGCCAACTCCACCGACATGCAGCTGGGACGCGGCGAACCCGTCGAGGATACGGCCAAGGTCCTGTCGCGGATGGTCGATGCAGTGATGATCCGCGCCAACAGCCATGAGGACGTCGAACGGTTCGCCCGTGTCTCGACCGTGCCGGTCATCAACGGCCTGACCGACCGGTCGCACCCGTGCCAGATCCTGGCCGACATCATGACCATCGAAGAGGCCAAGGGCCCGATCGCCGGCAAGACCATCGCCTGGGTCGGGGACGGCAACAACGTCTGCCATTCCTTCATGCATGCGGCGCCCAGGCTGGGCTTCCACTTCAATGTCGCCTGTCCCGCCGAGTATCACCCCGACCTGCACGACCTGGCCAAGGGCGGAAACGCCGTCACCCTGACCGCCGACCCGAACGAGGCGGTGCTGGGGGCCGACGTCGTGGTCACCGACACCTGGGTGTCGATGGGCGACAGCGACTACGAACAGCGTCTGCACGCCTTCGAGACCTATGGCGTCGACGAGGCCCTGATGAACAAGGCCGATCCCGCCGCCGTCTTCCTGCACTGCCTGCCCGCCCACCGCGGCGAGGAGGTCACCGACGCCGTCATAGACGGGCCACGCTCGCTGGTCTGGGACGAGGCCGAAAACCGTATCCACGCCCAGAAGGCGGTCCTGGCCTGGTGTTTCGCCGGCTGACAGATCACGGCGTCCGAAGTGAGCGGTGGATGACATTTCGGGATTGACGCCGGGGTGCGACGCCGTAGCTTGGCCGCAGTCCGACAGGACCCATCCAAGGAGGCCCCCGTGGCGCACAAGTTCGAAGTCTACAAGGACAAGGCCGGCGAGTTCCGCGTCCGCTTCAAATACAATTCAGAGGTGATTTTCGCGACCGAAGGCTATTCCGACAAGTCGGGTGCCAAACGGGCGATCGAGTCGATCAAGAAATATGTCGGCGACGCTGAAACGGTTGAGATCGAGTAGTCGTACCTTCACCGTTGTGATCCCGGGCCTCGCGACCTTGTCGCGGGGCCCGTTTCGTTTCAGGCACCGTCAGTCCGGCTCGCGCTCGCCCACCTCGTCGGGCCGCACCGCCAGCAACCAGCCGTCGGCGAGGTGAAGCTCGGGAGTCGCCGCCTTGGTGAAGGGAAGGAACCAGGTCGGGCCGCCGGTCGCGGGTGAGATCTCGAGCATATCGTCTGCACCGAAATTCTGAACCGCCCGCACCGTGCCCAGCACGGCGCCTTCGGGGTCGCGGGCCTCGACGCCGATCAGGTCGGCCAGATAGACCTCGTCTTCGTCCGGCTCCGGGAACCGGTCGCGCGGGACGTGCAGCTTCAGCCCACGCAAGGCGTCGGCCTCTTCCTTGGTCTTGATTTCGTTGGCCCGGCCGATGAGGCCGTCCTTGGTGGCGCGCGTGACCGTCAGGGTCAGACCCGGCGACCCATCGGCGCGCAGCAGCGGGCCGTACGACGTCAGGGCTTTCGGGTCGGCGGTATAGGCCGTGACCCGCACTTCTCCCTTCACGCCGAACCCGCCGGCGACCTGGCCGACGAGAATGAGTTTGGGCTGTGCGTCCGGCATGTCCGTGAACCCCAGGCCCGCTCATCCCGACGAAGGCCGGAATGAGCGGAGGTTGAGGCTTAGGCCTCGGTCTTTTCGTCTTCGGCGGCGCCTTCGGCCGGAGCCTCTTCGACGGCGACCTCGGCAGAGCCTTCAGCCTCGGCGGCCGGAGCCTCTTCAGCCGGGGCCTCTTCGACGACCGGAGCGTTCTTCGCAGCTTCGGCAGCGGCAGCCGCGTCCTCCTTGGCCTTCTGGGCGGCTTCGGCGGCCTCGATCTTGGCGGCGGCTTCAGCTTCGGCACGGTCGGCTTCGCGCTGGGCGCGTTCGGCGGCGCGTTCGGTGGCCTTCTTGCCGGGGGCGCCCTTGGTCGGGTTGTTGGATTGCGTCCAGGCGACCTTGCCGACCAGGGCTTCGTCCTGGCTCTGCGAGATGAAGCGGGCGACGCGGTCGGTCGGCTGGGCGCCCTTGGACAGCCATTCCGAGATCCGGTCGGCCTTCAGGGCGACGCGGGGCTTTTCACCGTCCTTGGGCAGCATCGGGTTGTAGCTGCCGACCTTCTCGATGAACTTGCCGTCGCGGGGCGAGTGCGAGTCGGCGATGACGATGTGGTAGTAGGGGCGCTTCTTGGCGCCACCGCGGGCCAGACGAATCTTCAGCATTTTCAGTCTCTTTCGTTAAGTCGGATTATTTCTTGATGGGAAGTCCGGGCAGGCCCGGGAGCCCTCCCGGCAGTTGTCCGCCCCCCAGGCCCGCGAGCCGGTCCTGGATGGCTTTCATCTCGTCGGCCGAGGTGTCGGGCAGTTTGCCGCCCCCCATGGCCTGAAGGCGTTTCATATCGGCGCCGGACCCCATGCCGGGCACACCCGTGGGTCCGCCGAGGCCACCGAGCATGGCGGCCATCTGCTGCATCTTGCGCGGGCCGCCCTTCGACATCGACTTGACCATGTCGGCCATCTGGCGGTGCTGTTTCAGCAGGCGGTTGATGTCCTGGACCTCGACCCCGGCGCCGGCCGCGACGCGCTTCTTGCGCGAGGCGTTCAGCAGGTCGGGCTTCTTGCGCTCGGCCTTGGTCATGGAGGAGATGATGGCTTCCTGGCGCGCGATCGATTTGTCGTCGACGCCGCTCTCGGCCATCTGGTTCTTCATCTTGGCGACGCCGGGCAGCATGCCCATGATGCCCTGAAGACCGCCCATCTTCTTCATCTGCTGGAACTGGGCGGCCAGATCGTTCAGGTCGAACTGGCCCTTGGCCAGCTTCCTGGCCATGGCCTCGGCTTTGGACTGGTCCAGTTCCTGGGAGGCCTTCTCGACCAGGGCGACGATGTCCCCCTGGCCCAGGATGCGGCCGGCGACGCGGCGGGCGTCGAACACGTCCAGCGCATCGACTTTCTCGCCCGAGCCCATGTATTTGATCGGCAGGCCTGTGACCGCCCGCATCGACAGCATGGCCCCGCCGCGGCCGTCGCCGTCGGCGCGGGTCAGGACCAGGCCGGTCAGGGGCAGCCGCTCGTGGAAGGCCTTGGCGGTGCGCACCGCGTCCTGGCCGGTCAGGCTATCGGCGACCAGCAGGGTCTCGACCGGATTGGCGACGGCGGCCACCTCGGCCACCTCGGCCATCAGGGCCTCGTCCAGCGTGATCCGGCCGGCGGTGTCGAGGATCAGGACGTCGAAGCCTTGGAGCTTGGCCGAGGTCAGGGCGCGACGGGCGATCTGGACCGCGCTCTCGCCCGCCACTATCGGCAGGACGGCGACCTCTATCTGCTTGCCCAGCTGGGCCAGCTGTTCCATCGCGGCCGGACGCCGCGTGTCCAGCGAGGCCATCATGACCTTCTTGCGATCGAACTTCGTCAGGCGCAGCGCCAGCTTGGCCGAGGTCGTGGTCTTGCCCGAGCCCTGCAGGCCGGCCATCAGGATGACAGCGGGCGGCGTGGCGTTCAGGTTGATCGGCGTCGGCTCCTCGCCGCCCAGCATCTCGATCAGGCCGTCATAGACGATCTTGACCACCTGATCGGCCGGCTTGACCGAACGGATCACGTCCTCGCCCGTGGCCCGTTCGGTGGCGAAGGCGATGAAGTCCTTGACGACCGGCAGGGCGACGTCGGCCTCCAGCAGGGCCACGCGCACTTCGCGCATCGCCTCGGAGACGTCCTTCTCGGACAGGGCCCCACGACCGGTGATCCGGTCGAAAACGCCTGTCAGCCTTTCGTTCAGAGCCTCGAACATGAGCACCTCAAGAGGCGGTCGAACCTTGCTCCATACGAAAGCGGCCTCTGGCGACGCTCACGTCGGCAGAGGGTTCTCGCCTGCCTCGTCCATCGCGATGATGGGGACGTGCAGGTGGAGACGCAGGTTCAATTGCGCCGGAAGGCGCGGCTTATGGCGGAAAAGGGCGGCGGAAGCAAGGTGGAGGCGTGTAATGCACAATCCGTTTCAGCGTCGGGCTTCGGGATGGTCAGGATCGAAACCCCTGATACGGTCCTAGCTTCTCTGCGCGAACAGCCTCCCCGCTGAAAGACGACACCATGCCCGCATCCGCCGCCATCGCCGACGATCGCCTGCGCGAGGAGGTTCGTCTGCTCGGCGGGCTGCTGGGCGAGGTCATTCGCGATGAGGGGGGCCAGGATCTGTACGACCGGATCGAGGCGGTGCGGCAGGCCTCGGTCGCCTATCACCGCGATCCGCAGTCGCATGGGGCGTCAAAGCTGGAGGCCCTGCTCAAGGACCTGTCGCTGGATCAGGCGGTCGGGCTGGCGCACGGGTTCGCGGTCTTTTCGCTGCTGGCCAATGTCGCCGAAGACCGGGCCGGCAAGCGGCGCGCCCAAACCCAGACCGCCGAGGGGGCTCGGCCGGACACGCTGGAGGGGGCACTGGCGCGGCTGAAGGCGGCGGGTCAGACGTCGCAGGATGCGCGGGCCCTGCTGTCCGACGCCCTGATCTCGCCGGTGCTGACCGCCCACCCGTCGGAGGTGCGGCGCAAGTCGGTGCTGGACCGGATCGCCTCGGTGTCGGACCTGCTGGACGCCTGCGACCGGGACGATCTGTCCTGCGCGCCCGACACCCTGACGCGGGGCCTGCGCCGACAGACCACCATCCTGTGGGCCACGCGATTGGTGCGGATGAGCGGCCTGGTGGTGCAGGACGAGATCGACACGGTGGTCTCCTTCCTGGAGCGCATCTTCCTGCGGGTGGCACCGGCCCAGCTGGCCGAGTGGCGGACGGCGCTGGATGCGCCGGACCTCGCCCCCTTCATCCGCATCGGGGCCTGGGTCGGCGGTGACCGCGACGGCAATCCCAATGTGGACGGCCAGACCCTGTCGGCGGCCATGGCGACGGCGGCGCGCGCCGTGCTGCGGTTCTATCTCGATGAGGTCCATGCCCTGGGGGCCGAACTCAGCCTGTCGGGGACCCTGGCCACGGTAACCCCGGCCCTGAAGGCTCTATCCAAGGCATCGGACGACGACAGTCCGCACCGCACGGACGAGCCCTATCGTCGGGCACTGACCGAAATCTACGCCCGACTGGCCGCGACCCACCTGCATCTGACCGGGATCGCGGCCCCACGCCCGGCCCGGTTCGAGGCCCCCGTCTATGACGGCCCCGAGGCCTTCCGGGCCGAGCTGGCCATCCTGCAGGACAGTCTGGTTGCCAGCCACGGCCAGGTCTTCGCCGACGACAGTCTGTCGCGCCTCATCACGGCGGTGGACATCTTTGGCTTCCACATGGCGACCCTGGACCTGCGCCAGAACTCGGACGTCCATGAGCGTGTCGTCGCCGACCTGTTCAAGGTCGCGGGGGTGGAGGCCGATTATTCCGCGCTGAACGAGGAGGACCGCATCGCCTTGCTGTCGGCCGAGTTGGCCTCGGGGCGTCTGCTGTTCAGCCCCTATGCGACCTATGCAGATGAAACGCTGAAGGAGCGCGCCATCCTTCAGGCCGCCGCCCGGGCGCTTGCCGCTTACGGCCCCCAGGCGATACGCACCCATATCGTGTCCAAGACCGATGCGGCCTCGGACCTGCTGGAGGTCTATCTGCTGCTCAAGGAGGTCGGGATCTATCGGCCGTCCGACCCTGGCGCCTGCCCGATCCAGGCCGCGCCCCTGTTCGAAACCATCGACGACCTGCGCGCCGCAAAGCCGACGCTGGAACGGCTGCTGGCCGAACCCTCCGCACGGGCGGTGGCGACGGCGCGCGGCGTTCAGGAAGTGATGATCGGCTATTCCGACTCCAACAAGGACGGCTCCTACCTGACATCGACGTGGGAACTGCACGAGGCGTCGCGGGCCCTGCTGGACGTCACCCGCGCGGCGGGGCTGAAGCTTCAGCTATTCCACGGCCGGGGTGGTGCGGTCGGTCGCGGCGGCGGGTCCAGCTTCGCCGGCGTCATCTCGCAACCCACCGGCACCGTGGCGGGCCGTATCCGCATCACCGAACAGGGCGAGGTCATCGCCAACAAATACGGCGAGCCCGATGTGGCGCGGCGCAACCTCGACGCCCTGACCGCCGGGGTGCTGATCGCCTCCCTGGCCCCACCGCCGGACGACGAACTGACGGCGCGCCACGGCAAGACGGCCTCGGCCCTCAGCCAGGCCTCGATGAACGCCTATCGCGCCCTGGTGTACGAGCATCCCGGCTTCGTCGACTATTTCCGCGCCGCCACCCCGATCGCCGAACTGGCCGAGTTGAAGATCGGCTCGCGCCCGGCCTCGCGCACCGCCTCCACCGCCATCGAGGATCTCCGCGCCATTCCCTGGGTGTTCAGTTGGTCCCAGAGCCGCGTCATGCTGCCGGGCTGGTTCGGGTTCGGCTCAGCCGTCGCCGGCGCAGACATGGCCGAGCTCCAGGCCATGGGCCGCGAATGGCCCTTCTTCCGCACCCTGATCCAGAACATGGAAATGATCATGGCCAAGTCGGACATGACCATCGCGAGGCGTTACGCCCGGCTGGTGCCGGACGCCAACCTGGCCGCGACCATCTATGGGGAGATCAAGGCCGAGTGGGACCGCACCCGCGACGCCATCCTGACCATCACCGGCCAGTCCGACCTGCTGGGCGGCCAGCCCGAGCTGGACCGGTTGATCCGCCTGCGCATGCCCTATGTCGAGCCCTTGAACCACGTCCAGATCGAGCTGATCCGACGCCGCCGCGCCGGCGATGACGACCCCCGAGTCAGGGAGGGAATCTTGCTGGCCGTCAACGGTATCGCGGCGGGCCTACGCAACAGCGGCTGACGCCTGCCTGTCGTCAGGCCGTCAGCATCCAGTCGCCATGCGTTGGGTGAAGCCATGGCATGGCTGCGTCGGGTGCCGTGGCATCGTGCATGACCGGTGCGGCCTCCGGCTCGATCGGGGCCGCCGCCGGCTGGCTCCCGAACCGGCCGGTGAACAGGAAGTCGTTAGGGGTCAGGGCGGTGACGCCGGTCAGGCGGATCTGCATGTCGTTCGTGCCGTTCGCATCCACATCGACGAAGACATGCATGGTATTGCCGGACTGGACGAAGTTCACGACGATGTTGGATCCCAACGGCCGCAGATCCAGCAGATCCTGCCCGCTGGTGAAATCGGTTATGAAGTCGGCAAGCACCCCTTGGGAGTCCGTCGCGGAATTGTAGCGGAAGGTGTCGCGCCCGCCGCCACCGGTCAGGTTATCGAAGTTGCCTCCGCCGGTGATGATCTCGTTGAACGCGCCGCCGACCAGAGTGTCATTGCCCACCGATCCCGTCAGGTTGATGAACAGCGGCGCGCGAAGAAACTCCAGGTCCTGGCCGTTCACCCCCGTGGTAAGGGTCAGATAAAGCGTTGTTCCGCCCAGGCCGATCACATCTATCTCGGTCCCGAACGGCGATCGGTTCAAACTGATCGATACGATGTCCAGCATCTCGAATCGCACCCGGTCATCGGCCCCGGTGAACAGGGCGATACTGTCAGACGATCGCGTGAGGCCCTCGTACTCACGCCAGGCGAAGACGTCCCGGCCGCCGCTGCCGTCCATCCGGTCGTTGCCACGCCCGCCGTACATGACGTCGTCGCCATCGCCCCCGAACAACAGGTCGTCGCCGTCATTGCCGAAGATGATGTCGTTGCCACCGAACCCGTTGATGGTGTCCCGAAGCGCGCCGCCGTTGAAGGTCTCGGCCGCCGACGAGCCCAGGTCGTTGATGCCGCCCGACGGCAGGAAGGGCAGCAGAATATCCCCCGTGTTGATCGTATTGCCCGACAGCAGGGTCAGATTGCCCGGGCCTGACCGTACATAGACGATCGACGAGCCGTCGGTCTGGCGCGAGATGGACAGTTCGGTCAGGGGGATCACGCGCAGATCGATCCGGTCGACCCCGGTCTGGAAGTCGGCGAGGTTGTCCAGCGCGCTACCGTTCGAGTCCGTGGCCTCGAGATACAGGATGGTGTCCGCGCCCGCGCCGCCGATCAGGGTGTCGCCTCCCGCCCCCCCGTTCAGGATGTCGTCGCCCGCGCCGCCGATCAGCGTATCCGTGCCACCCTGGCCATAAAGGATGTCGGCGTTCACGGTGCCGTTCAGCGTCTCCGCCGCCGAGGTACCCCCGACATGCACACCCACGGCCTGGGTCATCAGCAGGTCGCCAGCGTACAGGGTCTGGTTGGAGTTCAGCGTCAGGGTCTGGCCCGTGCTGGTGGTCACGAACAGATAGCTGCCCCCGCCCTGGCGCTGAAGGATGCTGGCCGCCGTCACCGACAGGGCGCGCAGGTCGATGCGATCGATCCCGGTCTCGAAATCGATCAGGGTGTCGATCCCGCTCGTCTGGCTGGAGTCCGACGCGGTCAGATAAACGAACGCATCCGCCCCTGCCCCACCGAACAGGGCGTCGCCGCCCGCGCCCCCGGACAGGAAATCCGCCCCGTTCCCGCCGTGCAGGAAGTCGGCACCGCTGTCTCCGGACAGGGTGTCGTCACCGTCGAAGCCATAGACCTGATCATCCTCGTTCGGACGACCTGTCAGGGTGTCCGGGCCGCTCGTGCCGGTGAAGAATCCCATGATCGTCTCCGAGGGGATTGGGTCCGCGCCGGGCCAGGGCGGCCCGGCACCTGGAACTCAGGCGAAGAGGGCCCAGTCGCCGTGGCCCTGGCCGGACCAGCCGGTCAGACCGTCGAAGCCGGCCAGGCCGTCGTCGTTCGCACCGAACCCGATGACGGCGAGGGCCTCGGGCTCAGCCGCCTCGATCGGCGCGGCCGCCGGCTGGCTGCCGAACCGGCCGGTGAACAGGAAGTCGTTGGGGGTCAGGGCCGAAACGCCGGTCAGGCGGATCAGCATGTCGTTGGTGCCGTTGCCGTCGACATCGACGAAGACGTTCATGGCACCGATGACCACGGCCAGGTTGATGACGGCGTTCGACCCGAACGCGCGGAAGTCCAGCAGGTCGTCCCCACTGACAAAATCGGCGATCGTGTCCGAGGCCGTGATCGTCGAGTCGCTGGTGACCAGATAGCGGAAGGTGTCGCGACCGCCCCCGCCGGACATGGTGTCGATCCCGCTGCCGCCGATGATGACCTCATTCCGGGTCGTGCCGCTGAAGGTCGTCGTACCGCTGCGGTCGTCGATGGTGAAGAAGGTCGGTGAACCCACGAAGGTCAGGTCCGAGAGCAGCAGGCCATTGCTGAAGAAGTTCAGTAACAGGGACTCGCCCGCTCCGCCGACGATGTCGAGCTGGGTCTGGAAACTCCCGAACCGGTACAGGGTCACGCCGGTGATAGACGCCATGTCGAAGCGCAGGGTGTCGCCCTCAGCGCGATTGAGATCGACGTATTCGGACTGGCGGACAGCGCCCTCGTAGGCGCGCCAGGCGTAGACGTCGCGACCTTGAAACCCGTACATGCTGTCGCCGCCCGCGTCGCCGTACAGGACATCGTTCCCGTCATCACCCTGAATATAATCGCTGCCCTCTCCGCCATAGATGACATCGTTTCCGGCCTGGCCGTAAAGGGAATCGCTGCCGTCCTCTCCAAGAAGGGTGTCGTCCCCGATCCCGCCGAACAAGGAGTCGCTCCCCGCAGCACCGTACAGAACGTCTGCCCCGGCCTGTCCGTACAGCGCGTCTCTCGCCAGCCCGCCCGTCAGGATATCGGCGTTGGCCGTGCCCAGGACGACAACGTTGTTAAAATAGCTCCCCGACAGCAGCAGGTCGCTGGAGTTGATCGGTGTCGCCGCCAGAAGGGTCAGCAGGCCCGCGGAGGAGCTAGCGAAGACCAGGCTTGTGCCGTCGGCCTCGCGCTGGATGCTGATCGAGTTCAGGCTCAGGCCCCGGAAATCGATGAAATCGACGCGGGTCTGGAAGTCGAACAGGTTGTCGAACCCGGCGGCGTTGGAATCGTTGACCGACGTATACAGGAAGGTGTCCGCGCCCGCGCCGCCGCCCAGGGTGTCGCCGCCCAGGCCGCCGACCAGCACATCATTGCCGTTGTTGCCCAGCAGGGTGTCGTTGCCCGTCGATCCGAACAGGGTATCGGGCCCCGCCGACCCGGTCAGCAGTTCGCCCGGATCGCCCCGTCCGACGAAGACGCCGACATTCTGGGACAGCAGAAGGTCACCGGCCGTGATCGTCTGTCCGGCGGCAAGAATGGTCAGCAGTTCGCCCGACGTCAGCTGGACGAAGACGAAGCTGGAGTTGGTGCCGCTCTCGCGGCGGATGCTGACGCTGGACACCGAAAGGGCGCGCAGGTCGATCGTGTCGATGCCGGTCTCGAAATCCGCGAGCATGTCGTAGTCGCGGTTGAGGCCCGAGTCCGCCCCGCTCAGATAGACGAACCGGTCCGCACCGGCTCCGCCGAACAGGACGTCGCCGCCCAGCCCCCCGGTCAGGACGTCGTCGCCGTCGCCCCCGTCCAGATAGTCATCGCCACTGTTGCCGACGAGCACGTCGTTGCCGGTCAGTCCGTAGAGCTGATCGTTTTCATTGGGCTGACCCGTGAGGGTGTCATTGCCTGCGCCGCCGACCTGAAAACCCATGACGTCGTTCCTGCCCAATGGTTGTTTCAACCGACGATAGATCAGCGCGAAAGGCAGCGCCAGATGCGGAATTGCATAGGTGAGCCGGCGCGATAGTCGCCCGACGGGCTGTCCGGAATGTCATGAAGCGGATGTCATGACCTCGATTTAAAGCTTTGCCTTAGGTTTGCCGCCGGTCGGACAACCGGCGGCGATGTTCGGGTTCCAGGTTTCAAATGTCGCCGATCAGAGCGACGAACATCTCTCAGGAAACCGCACCATGACCCGCACGATCGCCACCGTTCTCGCCGCCTGCACTCTCGCCGCCGCCGGTGCCGCCTCGGCCCAGGAAGCCCGTATCGCCTACGGAGACCTCGACCTGGCCACCACCGCCGGCGCCGCCACCTTCGACGCCCGCGTTCAGAAGGCCGCCCGCAGCTTCTGCCGCGAGTCCCGTGGCGCCACGAGCCGGATTTCCGATCGCACCGCCTGCGAGCGCGCCGTGCGCGAGGAAGCCATGGCGCAACTGCCCGAATACGCCCAGGTCCGCTATGCCGTCAGCCGCCTGCCGGTGGTCGCCTGATCCCGGCTTGATCCGGGGCCGTCAGTCGTAGACGACCCCGGTCAGATACAGTCCGTCCGAGGGGGCGACGGGGCCGCATCGCGCGCGGTCCCGCGCCTCCAGGGCCCCGGTGACGTCCTCTGCCGTCCAGCGGCCCAGGCCCACCTCGACGAGCGTCCCGGCCATCGACCGCACCTGGCGATGCAGAAACGACCGCGCCTCGAACACCAGATGCACCTCCTCGCCGACCGGCATGACGCGGGCGACATCCAGCGTCTTGACCGGCGACTTCGACTGACAGGCCAGGTCGCGGAAGGTGGTGAAGTCGTGATGGCCGACCAGTCGCTGCGCGGCCTCATGCATGGCCCCGGCATCCAGCGGCTTTCGCACGTGCCAGACCTGACCCTGCAACAGGGCCGGGCGACCGGGCCGGTTCAGGATCCGGTACAGATACCGTCGCCCGGTCGCCGAGAACCGCGCATGCCAGTCGTCAGGGACGGCGACGCAATCCAGCACCGACACCGCCTCCTGGACCATGTGGGCGTTCAGGGCGTTCATCACCGTCGCGGCCGGCCAGTCCTTTTCCAGATCGACATGAACCACCTGACCCGTCGCATGGACGCCGGAATCGGTGCGCCCGGCGGCGGCGATCCGCACATCCTGGCCGCAGAATCCGTTGATCGCCGTCTCGATCGCGCCCTGCACGGTCGGCTGACCGGCCTGGGCCTGGAAGCCGTTGTAGGGACCGCCGTCGTATTCGATCGTCAGACGATAGCGGGGCATCAGCCGAGCATCGATCCGGCGGTGATGGGGAAGCCTTTCAGGAATTCGCCTGCGTCCTGTGCCGCCCGGCCCTCGCGCTGGACGCGCATCAGGCGGACGGCACCTTGGCCGCAGCCGACCAGCAGGGTGTCGTCGAGAACCTCGCCCGGCTCGCCCGTGCCGTTCAGGCTGAGCCGCGACATCAGGACCTTCATCCGCGTTCCGTCGGGTGCCTCGCACCAGGCGCCGGGGAAGGGCGAAAGGCCGCGGATATGGGCGTCGATCTCGGCCGCCGGACGGGCCCAGTCGATGCGGGCCTCGGCGGGGGTGATCTTGCGGGCATAGGTGGGTTCGCCGACCTGCGGCGTCTCGGTCACCCCGCCGCGCTCGATGGCGGCGAGCGCACGGGTCCACAGGGTCGCGCCGATCACCGACATCCGTTCCGACAAACTGGCGGCCGTATCGTCGGCCGTGATCGGCAGGACTTCGGACAGCAGGATCGCCCCCTCGTCGAGTCCCTCCGACATCCGCATGATCTGGACACCGGTCTGGCGATCCCCGGCCATGATGGCGCGCTGAATCGGCGCAGCGCCCCGCCAGCGCGGCAGAAGCGAACCGTGCAGGTTGAAACAGCCCAGGCGCGGTGCCTCGAGCACTTCGGTCTTCAGGATCTGGCCATAGGCGACGACACAGGCGGCATCGAGGTCCAGGCTCTGAAAGTCGGCGATGGCCTCCGGCGACTTCATCGAGGCGGGGGTGAAGACCGGCAGGCCCATGGCCTCCGCGAAGGCCTGCACCGGCGACGGCGTCAGCTTCTGGCCCCGGCCCTTCGGTTTCGGAGGCTGGGAATAGACGGCCACGATCTCATGACCGCTGGCGATCAGTTCGGCCAGAGACGGCACGGCGAATTCGGGAGTTCCCATGAAGGCGAGGCGCATTCTTGTTCCTTGGGTCGCCTGACGGCGACGGCGCTAACGCTCGGCTCGCGGAGCCTCGCTGCTTGAGCGCCAGATCGTAGAGCGTGATACAGCAGGCTTGCGCTCAAGTCGTGAGCGACCGCGTCGCGAACATAGCGCGTCGCGAAGCGACTTAAACTAAGACGGATCGTACCAGCGGGTGCGAACCCCGCCGCCCTCGTCCCACTCGCCACCGGCATCCAGGGCGTCGTCGAAATCGAGCAGCCGGTCCAGCAGGACGCCGGCGATAATCCCGAGTGCGGCGACGCCGACCAGGGTCGCCACGCTGCCGATGCCGACCTTTTGCGAGGTCGTAAGGCGCCGTCTGCCGGCCGCGTCGATGATGACGGATTTGCCTCGGGCCATCATGCGTCCTCGAGCGCGCGCGAGCGCATGTATTTCTTGACCTTGGACACGGCCCGGTCGCGTTTCAGCCGCGACAGGTGGTCGATGAACAACACCCCTTCCAGATGGTCGAGTTCATGCTGGAAACAGACGGCGTAAAGGCCGTCGATCTCTTCCTCGATCGCGGTGTTGTTGCGGTCCAGATAGCCGATGCGGATGCGGGCCGGGCGTTCGACCGTGTCGAAATATTCCGGCAGGGACAGGCAGCCCTCCTCGTACTGGAACATCTCGTCGGACGCCCACAGCACCTGGGGGTTGGCGAAGAAGCGGGGGTTGGCGGTGCGGTTCGGCTCGGCGTCCTCGCCGCCCTCATCAACGACGGGACCATCGGTGGTCGGCTCACCGTCATGCAGGTCCATGACCACGACGCGGCGCAGATCGCCGATCTGGGCGGCGGCCAGGCCGATGCCGGGCGCGGCGTACATGGTCTCCAGCATGTCGTCCATCAGGGCGCGGACGTCGTCGTCCACGGCGTCGACCGGCCTCGACACCTGCTTGAGCACAGCCAGGTCGGCGGGGTTGTCGATGGTGAGAATGCGGCGAACGGACATGGTCTTCAGGTAGGCGCGGAGGGGCTCCGGGTCAAGATTTGCGGGGCTTTCGGCGCGTCAGCCGGCCTCGCGGACCCAGTCGAACGCCAGTTCCTCGCGAAAGGCGAAACGGCGCAGATGCTCGACCACGACGCCTTCCAGCCGCTCCGCCGTCGGGGCGTCAGACCCGTCGATGACGATATGGAGCGCCTCCGGATCGGCCGTCAGCACACAGGGACCACCGGGCAACGGAATGTCGGCGCGCTCCGCCGTATAGGTCAGGTCCGGAAATCGATGGCTCCAGTGCTTGGACAACTGGGTCAGGTATTTCGATGCGTTCGGGGTCGCGACGGTGGTGGTCGATCGGGTCATGGGAAGGTCTCCGCCGTCGGTCCTGAGGTTCGTGCAGATCGGGACTTAGTTGCGAAACGTTCGCAAATCAAGTCAGGGAGTGGCTTTCAGTGCTGTTCCGGCAACGGCCGGGGCTTGCGGTCCTCATCGATGGCCACATAGGTGAAGACGCCCTCGGTCACGCGGCTGACGGTATGGGAGGCGCGGGGCCGCTTCCAGGCCTCGACATGGACGCGGATCGAGGTGCGGCCCACCTTGATGATCCGCGCATAGATCGACACCTCGTCCCCGACCGAGACGGGTTGGTGGAACACCATGGCGTCCACGGCGATGGTGGCACAACGGCCGCGCGCCAGGTCGAAGGCGGGGGTGGATCCGGCCAGGTCCATCTGGGCCAGCAGCCAGCCGCCGAAGATGTCGCCTTCCGGGTTGGTGTCGGCGGGCATGGCGATGACCCGCACCACCGGCTGTTCCTCGGGGGCGGTCAGGGGCGTTTCGGGTGTGTCAGCGGCGGTCATCCGACCGGTCTAGCGCGGCTGGTGGATCAGACAAGCCGAAGTCTGAAGGGCCCGACCGATCAACGGCCGCCGCTGGTCAGGCGCGAGGCCCCGCCGGTGATCTTGCAGATGTTGTCCGTTTCGGGCCGCCCGGTCTGGGCACCGGACGCCTGCAGGATCCCGCCGCGCGCCTGACAGTCGGCGGCCAGGCGTTCGGTGGCGGCTCCATAGCTTTCCATCGGCGCGCCGGCGGAGGCGCAGGCCCCCAGAGCGACGACGAGGGGCGCAACGAAAAGGACGGCGAAGGCGGCGGGGATCAGGGGGCGAGGCATGGGTCCAGCTCCTGTGGGACGCGACATCAACGACCCGACCTTCCGCCCTGTTCCTCCACCGATCAAGCGCCCTTTCAGATCGCTGCCGCCGCGTCGTCCAGCGCCCGGGCCCGTATTGCCGCCTCCCGGCCCATGATCCGCGCGGCATAGGCGGCGAAGGCGGGCCGTTCGGGGATCGACTTGAACATCAGCCCCCAGCCGATCTGACTGCCGACATAGACGTCGGCCGCGCTGAACCGGTCGCCCAGGATATAGGGGCCCGCGCTTACGGCGGTCTCCAGCGCGTCGATGGTGGCCTCATACGAGCCGTAGCCGACCATGCCCGCCTTGTCCGCCGGGGCGAGCAGGCCCAGCGACTTGGCCGTGACCACGGTCTCGACCGGCCCGGCCGCAAAAAACATCCAGCGCAGATAGGTCCCGCGCGCCGGATCGTCGAACGCGGGGGCGAGACCAGCCTCGGGAAAGGCGTCGGCCAGATAGGCGCAGATGGCCGCGCATTCGGTGACGGTCACTCCGCGATAGGTCAGGGCCGGAACCTTGCCCATCGGATTGACGGCCAGATAATCGGGGGTCTTCATCGCCGCATAGTCGATGATCTCGGCGCGATAGGGTTGCCCCACCTCTTCCAGCATCCAGCGGGCGATGCGGCCGCGCGACTGGGGGTTGGTGTAGAGCACGATCTCGTCGGTCATGACGGGGTTCCTCCGGCGTTTCCAGAGACAGTGTTCCATGTGGAACAAAAAGGCAACAGATTAGTCGCCGCCTTCTGTCCGCAATCCGACACAACATTGAAACAAGGCGGGTTTTCTTCGTCCTCTCGCATATCGCTCCGCTTGCGGCTATCTTGTGGGGATGACTTTTCGCCCCACCACGATCGAACGTGCCTACGAGCTGGCCAAGAGCGGTTCCTGCCGCACCGTCGGCGACATCAAGACGAAGCTTCAGCAAGAGGGCCATGAGCGGGTCCAGGACCGGCTCTACGGCGGCTCCCTGACCTCGGCCCTGCGCAAGCTCTGTGTCGCCCACTATGTCGCGCCCGAGGGCGAGGATGAACCGGCCAAGGCGGTCGAAGAGGACGAGGATGAGGACGCCTGAATCGGCGTCCGAATCATCGACCTTGTTTCTGCCCCGGTTTGCGGGCATAAGCCGCTCGTCGATCTCTCTGCGTCACGCCCCTCTCTCTTTGCGAACGCACCGAGTTTCTGGCCGATCCCATTCAGACCCGACAGGCCGCGCGCGCTCTTGCACGTGGCTAATTGCTAGCGGAGGTCCTTAAAATGGCTACCGGCACTGTCAAATGGTACAACTCCACCAAGGGCTACGGCTTCATCGAGCCCTCGGACGGCGGCAAGGACGTGTTCGTTCACGTTTCGGCCGTTGAAACGTCCGACCTGAACACCCTCAACGAAGGTCAGAAGATCTCCTACGAGGTCGAACGCGACCGTCGCACCGGCAAGGAATCTGCCGGTCAGCTGAAGGCCGCCGAATAGTCCTTCACGGATTTTTCGAGTGACTTGCGGGGTCGGTGAGCAATCACCGGCCCCGTTTTCGTTTCGGGTCAGTGCAGCGGGCCGGGCGGTGCCTTGGCCGTTGCCAGCTCCAGCCGCGCGATGCGGCGATCCATGTCGGCGACGACATCCTCCAGCCGCGCCTTCTCCGACGCCATGTCCACAGGCGTCCCGTCGTCATAGGTGATCTGGGCCCCCTTCGAGATCAGGTCGAGGCGGAACAGGGCGGTCGTCCGCGCCGCCTTGAACCGCTCCAGCTCGCTGTCGCTCAACGCCCCGATCCTACTTCGCTGCGACCACGATGATCTCGACCAGATAGTCGGGCGTGGCCAGCTTGCCTTCCGACGTCGCGCGCGCGGGAGGATTGGCCTTGTCGACCCAGGCGTCCCAGACCGCATTCATCGCCGCGAAGTCGGCGATGTCGGCCAGCCAGATGGTGGCCATCAGGATCTTCGACTTGTCGGTCCCCGCCCGCGCCAGAAGGCTGTCGATCTCGGCCAGCACCGTCTTCGTCTGGGCGGTGACGTCGTCGCCGGGCTCGCCGACCTGACCGGCCAGATAGACGGTGTCGCCATGGATGACCGCCTCGCTCATGCGGGTGCCGGGGTCCAGGCGGGTGATGTCGGTCATGCTCAGGGCCTTTGCAGATAGCGGAGGGCGGTCATGGCGTGGGCGCGCACCCCGACGGGCAGGGCGCTTTCGTCCACGTCGAAGCCGGGGGAATGGTTTGGGGCGGTCGTCGCCGGATCGACTCCGTCCTTGGTGCCCCCCAAGTGAAAGAAGACGCCGGGGATCTTCTGCTGGAAGAAGGAAAAGTCCTCGGCGACCGTCGTCGGCGGGCTGGCCGGATTGACCGTCCCGACCGGCGAGGCCTCGGCCAGCACCGGTGCCAGCCATTCCGCCAGGGCCGGGTCGTTATAGGTCAGGGCCGCGTTCTGGCGGATCGAGAACTCCGCGGTCGCGCCATAGATGTCCGCGACATGATCCACGGCGGCCTCGGCCCGCCTCACCAGGTCGTCGCGCGAGGCGACGTCGAAGGTGCGCAGGGTCCCGCTCATGGTCGCGTCCTCGGGGATGATGTTGTAGCGGACCCCGGCGTTGATGGTGGCGATGGTGAAGACGGTCGGCGTCGTCGTCGGATCGATCGTCCGCGCCGTCAGGGTATTGATCGTCGTCACGATCTGGCTGGCCACCGCGATGACATCCACCCCCCGCCAGGGCCAGGCCCCATGGGTCTGGCGGCCTTTCAGGGTGATATCGACCCGGTCCGACGCCGCCATGAAGCCCTGCGGCCGATAGAACAACGTCCCCGCCTTTCCAGGCACCACATGGATGCCGAAGATCGCCTCGATCTTGTGGTCGGTCAGGACGCCTTCCTCGATCATCAGGGCCGCGCCGCCCAGGGGTTCGCCGGGAGGCGCGCCCTCCTCCGCCGGCTGGAAGATGAAGACGATCGTGCCGGGGATGCGGTCCTTCATGCCCGACAGCACCTCGGCGGCCCCCAGCAGCATGGCCATGTGGGCGTCGTGACCGCAGGCGTGGGCCACCGGCACGCTCGCCCCCTGATAGGTTCCGGTCGCGGTCGAGGCGAAGGGCAGGCCAGTCGCTTCCAGCACCGGCAGGGCGTCCATGTCGGACCTCAGCGCCACCACGTGATCGCCGGGCAGGCCGCCCTTGAGCACTGCGACAACGCCCGTCTTGCCCACCCCGGTGGTGACTTCCAGCCCCATGGCCCGCAGCCGTTCGGCGATATAGGCGGCGGTGTTGACCTCGGCGAAACCCAGCTCCGGGTTCTGGTGCAGATGTCGCCGCCACTCGATGACCCGGGGCATGACCGTCGTGGTCGCCGCCGCGACATCGGCCGACAGGGTGTCCGCGCTCTGGGCCTGCGCGGTGCCGGCGGCAAGTGTAAGAGCCGCGGCGAGGGTGGCGAACAGGCGTGTCATGGCGTCTCCGGGGATGGCCCGATCATGCCGGGCGCCGGGGTCTCCGCGCAAGGCCGACGCGACCCCCTTGCAAGAATCCCCGATCTCGCCGATCTGCGTTTCATGGCCATCAAGACTTCCAAGACCCAGTGGCGCGACGTCGTCCTGGTCTGCAAGAAATGCTCGAAGAAGCTCAAGGGCGGCGGCTTCGGCCCCGACGGCGACAAGACGCTGAAGAAGGCCTTGCGCAAATATCTGAAGGCCGGAAAGGGGCGCAAGGCCGAGCTGGCCGTCATCGAAACCGCCTGTTTCGACGTCTGTCCGAAAAACGCGGTGATCGCCGTCAACGCCGCCCAGCCCAAGCAATTGCTGATCGTGCCGGTCGGTGCCGATCTGCTGGAGGTCAAGGCGCGACTGGGGCTGGACGACGGCCGTCGAGCCAAACCCAGCCTGTCGCTGGTCGGAGAATGATGCGGCGAGGTGACGCGGGGCGTCGACAGGTCTAGGACCATCCCGTGTCGCCCAGATCACCCACCTTCATGATCCTGTTCGCCGTCAGCCTGATCGCGGCGGCGGGCAATATGGCGTTGCAGTCGGTGCTGCCGAACATCGGCCGGGCCTTCGGTCTGGCGGACACATTGGTGGTCGCGGCTTTTGCCATCTCGGCCCTGATGTGGACGTTCGCCTCACCCGTCTGGGCCCGGCTGTCCGACAGGCTGGGTCGCAAGCGCGTCATCCTGATCGGCCTGGGCGGCTTCACGGTCTCCATGGCGGGGTTCGGACTGGCCGCCACGGCCGGGCTTGAGGCGTGGATGGGGCCGATCGCCGCCTTCGTGCTGATGGCCATGGCGCGCACCGTCTACGGCGTGTTCGGATCGGCCGCGCCGATCGCGTCCCAGGCCTATGTCGCCGATCGAACCCAGGGCGCGGGCCGGACCCAGGCCATGGCCCTGCTGGCCTCGGCCCAGGGGCTCGGCACGGTCATCGGTCCGACGGTCGCCCCCTTTTTCGTCCTGCCGATCGTGGGACTGGCCGGACCTATGTATGCGTTCGCGGCGTGCGGCCTGGTCGTGCTCTGGATCGTCTGGAAGCGGCTGCCGAGCGGCGACGTCGTGCGGACCCCGTCCCCCAGCGGCCGCACCGACCGCACTGGCAAGGGCCTGTGGAAGGACCGGCGCGTGCGCGCCTTCCTGCTGTACGGACTGCTGGTCACCAGCGCGCAGGGGGTCAACATTTCGGTCCTCGGTTTCCACATCATCGACGAGATGGCGACCCAGGGCATCACCGCCGCCCAGGCCCAGCCCTTCATCGGCGTGGCCATGTTCGCCGGCGCGGCGGCGACCCTGATGGTCCAGTGGGGGCTGATTCCCCTGCTCAAGATCCAGGCCAGGGACCTTATGCGCTGGGGTGCCGCACTGGCGCTCGGCGGAAACCTGCTGTCGATCGCGGCACCGGGCTTCTTCGGCGTGGTTGTCGGCTATGCCGTGGTGTCGATGGGCGTGGGTTTCGCTCGCCCGGGGTTCACGGCGGGGTCATCGCTTGCGGTCGGCCCGCGTGAGCAGGGCGCGGTCGCCGGCCTGATGATGTCACTGGCAGGTCTCAGCTTTCTGGCACCACCCGTGATCGGGGTTGGCCTGTACCAGCTGTCCGAATGGGCACCCTTCGCGGCCAACGCCGCCCTGCTGCTGGGGGCCCTGGCGGTCTGTCTGTTCAGCAAGACCCTGAAGGTGGCGCTGCTGCACGGAGCCCGACGCGCCATCGAGGCACCGCCCGCGTCTCAGCCCGGCCCCGAAGGCGGCCACTGAACACCTTGAGTCGGCCAGAAAGGCAGATCGCTTGCGCCTTTCCTCCGCCGAAATAGCGTGGCAAATCCAGACCCATGCAATTCAAGGTCGAAAGCAGGATCGGGGTCGTGGCCCCCCCCGAGCGTCTGTGGTCCTTCATCGCGGACCTGGCGTCCTGGGATCAGTGGAACCCGGTCGAGACGGGGGTTTCGGGTGCGGTCGGATATGGCGGCGCCGTCACCCTGACCGAACGGATTCCGGGCCTGACGGAACGTGCCGTAACGGCAAAGGTCAGCGACTGGACCCCCAATAGCCAGCTGGTCTGGATCGAAAAGCGCGGCTTTCTGTTCACCGTGGCCCGCTTCTACGAGATCGAGCCGCTCGGCCCCGAGAACTGCATCCTCGCCAACGGCGTGATCTATTCGGGCCTGCGAGGGGAACTGGCGTTCGACAAGCAGAAGAAGGCCATCAAGCCCGCCGTGGTGGCGATCAGCGAAGCGCTGAAAGCGGCGGCGGAAGGCTAGATCACCCGCCCGAGGCCTTCATCGTGTCCTGGATGTTGATGATGGCGGGCCCCAGGATCACCACGAACAGCACCGGCAGGAAGAACAGGATCATCGGCACGGTCAGCTTGGCCGGCAGGGCCGCGGCCTTCTTCTCGGCGGCCGACATCCGCAGGTCGCGGTTTTCCTTGGCCATGGTGCGCAGCGCCGAGCCCAGGGGAGTGCCGTACTGTTCAGCCTGGACCATGGCCGTGGCCACCGACTTGACCCCGGCGTGGTTGGTCCGCTTGGCCAGCCCTTCATAGGCCTGACGCCGTTCGGGCAGGTAGCTGAGCTCAGCCGAGAGCAGGCTCAGTTCCTCGGCCAGTTCGATGGAGGAACCACCGATCTCCTGACTGACCTTCTGGATCGCCGCCTCGATCGACATCCCGGCCTCGACGCAGATCAGCAGCAGGTCGAGTGCGTCGGGAAAGGCCTGCATGATGGACTGCTGGCGCTTGGCGATGACGTTCGAGAGATAGATGTTGGGCGCATAGAAGCCGATCACCGTCGCCGCCATCGTCGCTGTGACCCGCGCCATCAGCGGCAGGCCGAAATCGTTGAATACAAACAGGTAGAAGCCGACGAAGGCGAAGAAGATGAAGGGCGAGGCGAAGCGGAAGAAATAGAACCGGTTCAGCGGCTTGGGCCCCCGGAATCCCGCCTGGGCCAGCTTTTCGGCGACCTTGGGGTCTTCCAGCATCTTGGCCAGATTCAGCTTTTCGACCACGTCCTTGTGGAAGCCGTCGTCGGCGTGACGCAGGCCACCCTCCTTGGCCAGGGCCTGGCGCGAGCGACGTTTGAGCTCGTCGCGGCGCGTGGCCACGGCCTTCATCCGGTCTTCCAGCTTGGCCCCGCCGCTCATCGAGCTGAGCACGGTGAACAGGGCCGCAAAGGCCAGGACTCCGACCAGAAGGCTGAGCAGGTTCTGCGGATTGGTGAGGAAGGCGATCATCGGTGCTGTGCCTTCAGAACTTGAATGCGATCATCTTCTTCATCACGAAGACGCCGCAGGACATCCACAGCCCGGCCCCCAGCAGCATCACCTGACCGCGCGGGTCGGTGAACAGCAGCATGATGTAGGCAGGGGTCGTGATGAAGACGAGCCCCATGACCACGGGGGGCAGGGAGCCGATGATACCGGCCGAGGCCATGGCCTCGGACGACAGGGCCTTGATCTTTTCGGCCATCATCCGGCGCGCGCGCAGCACGGTGGTAAGGTTGGCCAGGGCCTCGGCCAGGTTGCCGCCGGTCTTCTGCTGGATGGCGATGACGATGGCGAAGAAGCGCAGTTCGGCGGTCGGCATCCGCTCGTACATCTTGTCCAGCGCCTGGGGCAGGGTCAGGCCGACGCCAAGCCCCTCGACCAGCCGCTGGAACTCGGGCCCCAAGGGCGAGGGGCTCTCACGAGCGATGATCCGGAAACATTCCTGGACTGGCAGGCCGGACCGGATACCGCGCACGATGACGTCGACGGCGTTGGCGAATTCGAGCGAGAACTTGTTGCGGCGACGCTTGCCGATGAAGCCCACGATCCAGCGCGGCAGGCCCGCCCCGAACACGACGGCCAGACCGAGGCACAACACGATGTTGGCGCCGAGCAGCAGGGGCAGCAGCAGGGCCGTGACGGCCAGGCCCGCACTGATGATCCAGAAGGTCCGGATCGGCATGGTCAGGCCCGCCTGCTTCAGCTTGGCGGCCATCGTCATGCGGGCCTTTCGCTCCTTGCGGTCGGCCTCCTTGAGCTGGTCGTGGATCGCCTTTCGGCGCGCTTCGGGCGTGTTGGCGACGGCGGCCTGGGCAGCCTTTCGATTGGCGTTCGGGGTCCGGGTCCCCAGGCCCTGGGCACGTTTCAGCGCCTGGGTCGAGGAATCGTCGCCGCCGACGAAGACCCAGCCCAGGCCGCCGATGGTCACGAAGGCGAGAATGGCCGCGAGGATCGGAAGCATCGCCGCCTACTCCGCCGCGTCCAGGGCTTCGGCCAGTTCGCGCTCCAGCCCGTAATAGCGGGCGCGGTCCCAGAATCGGGGCCGGGCGATGCCAGTCGAGCGGTGGCGGCCGATGATCTTGCCGTTGGCGTCCTCGCCGGTGATCTCATAGATGAACAGGTCCTGGGTCACGATCACGTCGCCTTCCAGCCCGACCACCTCGGTGATGTGGGTGATGCGACGCGATCCGTCCCTCAGGCGCGCAGCCTGGATGATGACGTCGACCGAACCGGTGATCATCTCGCGGATCGTCTTGGACGGCAGGCCGTAGCCGCCCATGGTGATCATGGATTCCATCCGCGCCAGCGCCTCGCGCGGCGAGTTGGCGTGCAGCGTGCCCATCGAGCCGTCGTGGCCGGTGTTCATGGCCTGCAACAGGTCGAACGCCTCCGGCCCCCGGACCTCGCCGACGATGATGCGTTCGGGGCGCATCCGCAGGCAGTTCTTGATCAGGTCGCGCATGTGGATGGCGCCCTGGCCCTCCAGGTTCGGCGGCCGGGTTTCCAGGCGGACCACGTGCGGCTGCTGCAGCTGCAGTTCGGCCGCGTCCTCGCAGGTGATGACCCGCTCTGTCGGGTCGATGAAGGCGGTCAGGGTATTGAGCAGCGTCGTCTTGCCCGAACCCGTACCGCCGGAGATGACGAC
>NZ_JAEMRD010000183.1 GCF_016463485.1 Brevundimonas sp. | reverse complement strand
ACGAGAGCTTCAACATGGCCCAGCTGTGGAAGCTGCCGGCCATCTACATCATCGAAAACAACCAGTACGCCATGGGGACCTCGATCGAGCGGTCCTCGTCGACCACCGAACTCTATATGCGCGGTGCCTCGTTCGGCATTCCGGGCGAGCAGGTCGACGGCATGGACGTGCTGGCGGTCAAGGACGCGGTGGCCCGTGCGGTGGCTCGCGCCCGTGAGGGCGGCGGTCCCTTCATCCTGGAGGTGAAGACCTATCGTTACCGCGGCCACTCGATGTCCGATCCGGCCAAATACCGGTCCAAGGAAGAGGTCGACGAGGTCAAGAAGACCCGCGACCCGATCGACCACATCAAGATGCTGCTCGACGAAGCCGGGGCCAAGGAAGACGAGCTGAAAGCCATCGACGCCGAGATCAAGGCGATCGTGGCCGAGGCCGTGCAGTTCGCCCAAGAAAGCCCGGAGCCGGATCCGTCCGAGCTCTATACCGACGTGTACCTGGAGGCCTGATCGTGACCGACATTCTGATGCCGGCGCTCTCGCCCACGATGGAAGAGGGCACTCTGACCAAATGGCACATCAAGGCGGGGGACACGGTCAAGGCCGGTGACGTCATCGCCGAGATCGAGACCGACAAGGCCACGATGGAGGTCGAGGCCGTGGACGAGGGGGAGGTGCTCGAAATCCTGGTTGCCGAGGGCACCGAGGGGGTCAAGGTCAATGCGTTGATCGCGCGCCTGTCGGGTGACGACGGCGCTGCCGCTCCGGCCAAGGCCGAGACTCCTGCTCCGGCCGAGCCCGCTGCCGAGGCGGCTTCCGCCGAACCGGGCCCGGCCGCTGCGCCCGTCGCCGCCAAGGTCGAGCTGCGCGATCCGGAGTTCCCGGAAGGCACCAAGCTGATCAAGACGACCGTGCGCGACGCCCTGCGCGACGCCATGGCCGAAGAGATGCGCCGGGACGAGAACGTCTTCCTGATCGGCGAGGAGGTCGCCCAGTACCAGGGGGCCTACAAGGTCTCTCGCGAGCTGCTTCAGGAGTTCGGCGACAAGCGGGTCGTCGATACCCCGATCACCGAGCATGGCTTCGCCGGTCTGGGCGTCGGGGCGGCGATGGCGGGCCTCAGGCCCATCGTAGAGTTCATGACCTTCAACTTCGCCATGCAGGCCATCGACCACATCATCAACTCGGCGGCCAAGACCCTGTACATGTCGGGTGGTCAGATCCGGGCCCCCATCGTGTTCCGGGGCCCGAACGGCGCCGCCAGTCGCGTCGGTGCCCAGCACAGCCAGGACTATTCGGCCTGGTACGCCAATGTCCCGGGCCTCAAGGTCGTGGCACCCTATGACGCCGCTGACGCCAAGGGCCTGCTGAAAGCCGCGATCCGCGATCCGAACCCGGTCGTCTTCCTCGAGCACGAGATGATGTACGGCATCGAGTTCGATGTGCCGGACGTCGAGGACTATGTCGTGCCGATCGGCAAGGCCAAGGTCCGCCGCGAAGGCACCGACGTGACCATCACCGCCCACGCCCGTATGGTCGGCTTTGCCCTGCAAGCCGCTGAAAAACTGGCGGAAGAGGGGATCAGCTGTGAGGTCATCGACCTGCGCACCCTGCGCCCGCTGGATCACGCCACCATCGTCGAGAGCGTCAAGAAAACCAGCCGTCTGGTCTCGGCCGAGGAAGGCTGGGGTCCTATGGGCGTCGGCGCCGAGGTCGTGGCCCGGGTGATCGAACACGCCTTCGACTATCTGGATGCGCCGCCTCTGCGGGTGCACCAAGAAGACGTGCCGCTGCCCTATGCCGCCAACCTCGAAGTCCTGTCCCTGCCGGGCGTGGACAAGATCGTCGCGGCCGTGAAGGCGGTGATGGCGTGAGCCAACGCGAAGAGTTCAGGATCGAGACGCCCGAAAGCGTCGCCGCCGACCCGGACGCCATCGAGGTGACCCGGATGTGGTGGTCGAAGAACGAGCCGGTCATGTCGATCATGCCGGCCTTCAACGATCCGGCCAAGTACGGCGAGATGCTGGCCCAGGCCGCGAAACACATGGGCCATGCCTATGCGGTGCGCAAAGGCGTGGACGAGCGCACGGCCTATTTCCGCATCCTGGAAGGCATGAACGCGGTCATCAAGGCGGACAACGTCCAGACCCAGACCGAACCATTCAAGACGAACTCCCTGAAGGAAGCGTCGCAATGACCGACATCCTGATGCCCGCCCTGTCGCCCACCATGGAAGAGGGCGTGCTGGCCAAGTGGCACGTCAAGGCCGGCGACGTGGTCAAGGCCGGCGACGTGATCGCCGAGATCGAGACCGACAAGGCCACGATGGAGGTCGAGGCCGTCGACGAGGGAACGATCACCGACATCCTGGTTGCCGAGGGCACCGAAGGCGTCAAGGTCAACACCCCGATCGCGCGCCTGGCCGAAGAGGGCGGGGCGGCTGCGCCCGCACCGAAAGCCGCGCCGGCTGCGGAGGCCGCAAAGGTTGAGGCTCCCAAGGCCGCTGAACCCGCCAAGGCCGCCGCCGCGCCCGCTCCGGCTGCGGCACCCGCCTCAAAGGCCGCTTCCGACGATCGCGTGTTCTCTTCGCCCCTGGCCCGTCGTCTGGCCGCGCAGTCCGGCGTCGATCTGAAGTCGGTCAAGGGCACCGGGCCGCACGGTCGCGTGGTCAAGCGCGACGTCGAGGCCGCCGGCAAGGGTGGGACCACGGCCTCGGCCCCGGCCGCTGCGCCGTCGGGCATCGAACCGGCCAAGGCCCAGAGCCTGGCCCAGATGGGCATCCCGGACGGCAGCTATGACCTGATCCCGCTGGATGGGATGCGCAAGGCCATCGCGCGGCGCATGGTGGGCTCGGTCCAGCAGGTACCGCACTTCCCCCTGACCATCGACGTCGAGATCGACGCCCTGCTGGCCGCGCGGGTCAAGGTCAACGCCCTGCTTGAGAAGGCCGGTGTCAAGGTCTCGGTCAACGACTTCGTCATCAAGGCTGCCGCCATGGCCCTGAAGGCCGTGCCGGAAGCCAACGCCAGCTATTCGCCCGAAGGCATCGCCATGCACCATCATGCCGACGTGGCCATGGCGGTGGCGATCGACGGCGGCCTGATCACCCCGATTATCTTCAAGGCCGAAACCAAGACCCTGTCGCAGATCGCTGTAGAGTCTAAGGATCTGGCCAAGCGGGCGCGTGAGAAGAAACTCAAGCCCGAAGAATTCCAGGGCGGGACCTTCAGCGTCTCCAACCTGGGCATGTTCGGCATCAAGACCTTTTCGTCGATCATCAACGAGCCCCAGGGCGCGATCATGAGCGTGGGCGCGGGCGAGCAGCGGCCCGTCGTGAAGAACGGCCAGCTGGCTGTGGCGACCGTGATGACCGTCACCGTCACCTGCGATCACCGCGTGGTCGACGGCGCGACGGGTGCGCGGTTCCTGCAGGCCTTCAAGCCCCTGATCGAAGATCCCGTGACCATGCTGGCCTGATCGGCGAGACGGTCGGGGGAAACCTTTGACGGCTTTTGGGGGTTGTTTCCGGGCAACCGCTCCGGGAGTTCGCCATGAAGATCGCATCCGTCGTCACTGCGCTGGCCTGCGTCTCCGTTCCTCTTTCCGCCATGGCGGGCGATGGGCGGTGGACCAGTGGTTATGGCCAGGGCCAGACCGAAGCCACCGTGACCAACGCCCGGGGCACGACGTTCTACGTCGCCTGTCCTGACGCCGCGCTCGGCCAGGCTACAACCGTCACGCTTGAGCCGCGCGGCGTGACCGGCGGGGAGGATGTGGCCAATGTCGGCGTACTCATCATGGTCGACAATCGCTCCACGAGCTGGCCGCTGAACCGTCGCGTGCTGGACCAGGGGCAGGTGATCTTCACCGCCGACGCCGTCACCCCGACGCAGAAGACCCAGCTCAGAGCCTTGATGCAGCGGATGCGCGCGGGGCGTAGCGTGACGGTGGCCATCCCCAGCGCCGGGCTACGCGAAACCTTCCCCCTGATGGGATCGGCAGCGGCGCTCGCGGCGTGCGAAGTGCGCTGATCCGGCTGGACCGGGTCGCGGTGAGGCCATAGGTTCGGCCAATGACCACGGTTTATGATTTCACGGCCCGGGCGATCGACGGATCTGAGGTTTCGCTCGATCGGTTTCGGGGCTAGGCGCTGCTGATCGTCAACACCGCGTCACGCTGTGGATTTACCGGTCAGTACAAGGGGCTCGAGGACCTGCACCGGCAGTTCGCGGGCGAGCCGTTCGAAGTCCTTGGCTTTCCCTGCAACCAGTTCGGTGCCCAGGAACCCGGGCTCGCCGAAGAGATCGCGACGTTCTGCACGACGAACTTCGGGGCCTCTTTTCCCCTGTTCGACAAGGTCGAGGTCAACGGTCCGGGGCGGCATCCGCTGTACGCCTGGCTCAGCGAGCAAAAGCGTGGGCTGCTGGGGTCGAGCGCGATCAAATGGAATTTCACCAAATTCCTGACTGACCGAGAGGGCAGGGTCGTCAAACGTTATGCACCCCAGGTGGAGCCCGCTGCGATCCGATCCGACATCGAGGCCCTGCTCGAGACCGGACCTCGAAGGCCCTGACGGGGGGCACCACATGAGTGAGGCCGAAGCCAAATGCGCCGCCTGCGAGACGGCGCTCCGGGGCCGCTATTGTTACACCTGTGGTCAGGACAGCCGGGCCAAGCCCGCACCCTTGCGGGAGATGGCGATGTCGGTGGCCACCTCCTACAGTCCTATCGACGGCAAGATGGCGCGGACGCTGGCGGTTCTGGCGGTGCGGCCCGGCCGGTTGCTGGAGGCTTACCGCGCCGGAGCGGGGTCGTTGTACGTCACCCCGCTGAAGCTGTTCGTGGCCGCGACGGCGTTGTTTCTGGCCGTGCTGAACTTCAGCGACACCCACCTGTATCAGTTCACCTGGAAGGTCCTGCCGGGCCAGCCTGTTGTAGTGAGCTATGACCCCCGGCTGGACGACATCGAGGTCAGCGGGGCGGTCGAACAGGAACGCTGGCTGCAGAAAAAGATCGATCCGGCGATCGATCGGGCCGTGACCCAGGCGCTGCAGCAGGCCGCGGCGGCGGCGACGACCCCGGCGGAGCGCGCTTCGATCCAGTACGACATCGCCTGGAACCAGACCGAGGAAAAGCTGGCGAAACGGCTCTCCGACTGGCTGCCGAATGTGCTGTGGCTGCTGATGCCGCTCTATGCGCTGCTGTTGATCCCGCTGTTCGGGCGGCGACGGCTGTTTTTGGAGCACGTCATCTTCGCCATGTGGGCCCATGCGATCAGCTTCGTGCTGATGATGGTCATGGCCGGGATCAACAGCCGAGGGGCCAATCTGCCGGCACCGCTGCTGATCCTGCCCTATCTGGCCTATTTCACCGTCGCGGGGGCGCGATACTACCAGATGAGCGCCCTCTCGACGCTGTGGCGCGGCATGGTGCACCTGACCGCCTATGTCCTGCTGGTGCTTTTGCCGGTGGCGATCGCGATCAACATGACGGTCGTCGATTGGGGCGCGTTCTGGGGCTATGTGAACGCCTGACATTTCGTTTCCGTAGCGTCATATCCATGGCCCGACAGGGGGTTGCGGGTCTATGACCATCGGCCCTAGACCGCACAACACGCCGCACCACCAAGGAGCCCCGCATGGCCGAGTTTGATCTGATCGTCATCGGTTCCGGTCCAGGCGGATACGTCGCCGCGATCCGCGCCAGCCAGCTGGGCCAGAAGGTCGCGATCGTCGAGCGCGAGAACCTGGGCGGCATCTGCCTGAACTGGGGCTGTATCCCCACCAAGGCCCTGCTGAAGTCGGGCGAGAAGTTCGAATCCTTGAGCCACCTCAAGGAGTACGGCCTGTCCGCATCGGGGGCGACCTTCGACTTCGACGCCATCATCCAGCGCTCGCGCGGGGTCGCGGCGACGATGAGCAAGGGCATCACCTTCCTGATGAAGAAGAACAAGATCGAGGTGATCGAGGGCTCGGCCAAGCTGGA
>NZ_JAEMRD010000040.1 GCF_016463485.1 Brevundimonas sp. | reverse complement strand
ACCGGGTGCGGGTGACCTGCACCGGGACCCTGTTCGTCTGTCTGGGCCAGGACGATCATGCGGATCTGCGGGCCGTGCTGCGCGACCATCCCGGCGACGACGCTCCGCTCCAGGCCGCGATCCGCGAGGCCATCTCACGCAAGCCCAAGGGCCACGATTTCGAGATCGGGCGTCGGGGGGCGGCACCGGCGGTGTCGCGGCCGATGTCGATGACGGGCGGCTGATGGTTCGGGTGCTGATGTTCGGAGCCCTGGCCGAGGTGGCGGGCTGGCGCGAGCGGGATATCGACGCGGGGTCGCTGGGCGTGTTGCGGGCGATGCTGGCCGCCGAGGACGCCGGGCTGGGAGAGCGGCTGGCGGGCCCGGGAACCTGCGCCATCCTCAATGCCGAGATGGTGCGGGGCGATCCTGTCCTGAGCGCCGCCGACGAGGTCGCCTTCATCCCGCCGGTCAGCGGGGGCTGAGCCGTGATCCGGGTCCAGAACGAGGCCATCGATCCCGGGGCCCTGCTGGCCGGCTTCTGTCGCGGTCGCACCGATGTCGGCGGCGTGGTCAGCTTCACCGGCCTGACGCGCGGGGCGACCGACGGGGCGGCGGTGTCTCGGCTGAGCCTGGAGGCCTATCCCGGCTATACGGAAAAGGTCGTGGCCGAACTGGAGGCCGAGACGCGGGCGCGGTTCCAGGTGATCGACGTCCTGGTCGCCCACCGCTGGGGCGATCTGGAGGTGGGGCAGGCGATCGTCTTCGTCGCCGTGGCGGCCGAGCATCGCCGGGATGCGTTTCAGGCCGCCGATTTTCTGATGGATCAGTTGAAGACACGGGCTCCGTTCTGGAAGAAGGAGACGGGACCGGACGGGACCCGCTGGATCGAGGCGCGGGCGCAGGACCACGCCGACACCGCTCGCTGGAATGCTGGAGAGACGACATGACCGACGACATTCTGCCGGCACCGGGCGGCAAGCTGATCGATGGGCCGATCAAGCCGATCCGGATCGCGGTCCTGACCGTGTCGGACACGCGCGACGAGGACAGCGATACCTCGGGCGGTATCCTGGCTGACCGGATCACCGCGGCGGGTCATGCCTGCGCCGGCCGGGCCATCGTCGCCGACGACATCGAGGCCATCCGGGCGCAGGTGCGGGGCTGGATCGCGGGTGGCGACGTCGATGCGATCATCACGACGGGTGGCACCGGCCTGACCGGGCGCGACGTCACCCCGGAGGCGCTGGAGCCGCTGTTCGACAAGCGGATCGACGGGTTTTCGGTCATTTTCCACACCGTTAGCTACCAGACCATCGGCCTGTCGACGCTGCAGTCGCGGGCGACGGCTGGGATCATCGACGGGGTGTTCGTCTTCTGCCTGCCGGGGTCGAACGGAGCGGTGCGGGACGGGTGGGACGGGGTGATCCGCTGGCAGCTGGATAGCCGTCACCGACCCTGCAACATGGTCGAGCTGATGCCGCGCCTGCTGGAAGTCTGATGGCCGACCTTACGCACATCGACGCCGATGGCCGGGCCCGGATGGTCGATGTCTCCGACAAGGCGACGACGACGCGGGAGGCGATCGCCGAGGGGCGGCTGACGATGCTGCCCGCGACCCTGGCGCTTGCCCTGTCAGGCGGGGGTAAGAAGGGCGATGTGCGGGCGGTTGCAGAGATCGCGGGGGTCATGGCGGCGAAGCGCACGTCAGACCTGATTCCGATGTGCCACCCGCTGATGCTGAGCTCGGTCAGGGTGGCGGTCGAGCCACTGGATGACGGGACGGGTCTGGGCGTGACGGCACGGGTGCGGACGACGGGCCAGACCGGGGTGGAGATGGAGGCGCTGACGGCGGCCGGCGTGGCCCTGCTGACCCTCTACGACATGCTCAAGGCCGTGGACCGGGGGATGACGATCGAGGCGGTGCGGCTGGTCTCCAAGTCGGGCGGGGCCTCGGGCGACTGGGTGCGCGCGTGAAGTTGCCGACGGTCGAGAGGGCGCTGGAGGCCATTCTGGCCCAGGTCGGGCCGCCGGGTGTCGAAGACGTGGGGCTGGCTCATGCAGATGGGCGGTGGCTGGCAGAGGCGGTGAGGGCCGGGCGGGATCAGCCGCCGTTCGACGCCTCCGCCATGGACGGCTGGGCGGTGCGGGATGCGGACGTGCGGGACGGGGCGACCCTGCGGATCGTGGGCGAAAGCGTCGCGGGACGGGGCATGGCGGGTCGTGTCGTGGCCGGAGAGACGGCGCGGATCTTCACCGGCGCGCCCGTGCCGACCGGCACCGACCGGGTGGTGATCCAGGAGGAGGTCGAGCGGCGCGGCGACCATGCCGTGTTCAAGCCGACGGCGAGCGAGGGGCGCAACATCCGCAGCCGCGGCTGTGACTTTCGTGAGGGCGAGATCCTGCTGGAGGCCGGGGCACGCGTGAACCCCTGGCGGCTGGCACTGGCGGCGTCCGCAGGGGTGGCCACCTTGCTGTGCGGGCGGCGACCGATGGTGGCGATCCTGGCGACCGGCGACGAACTGGTCGAACCGGGACAGGCGGCAGGCCCGGACCAGATCTACAACTCGGGAGCGCCGTCGCTGGCGGCTTTTGTCGCGCGTCAGGGCGCTGCGGCTCAGGTCCTGGCGTCCAGTGGCGATGATCGGACTGCGATCGCGGCGGCGGTGTCCGGGGCGACGTTCGACGTGCTGGTCACCATCGGGGGGGCCTCGGTCGGGGACCACGATCTGGTCAAGCCCGCGCTGCGGGACCTGGGGGCCGTCCTGCATGTCGAGGGGGTGGCGATGCGGCCTGGCAAGCCGGTGTGGTTCGCCACCCTGCCGGACGGTCGGGCGGTCTTGGGGCTTCCGGGCAATCCGGCGTCCGCGCTTGTCTGCGCCGAGTTGTTCCTGGCCCCCGTGTTGGCACGGTTGCAAGGCGGGGCGCTGGGCGAGCGGTTCGAGACGACGACCCTGAGCGGGACGCTGCCGGCCAACGGCCCGCGCGATCACTATATCCGGGCTGTCGCGGCACCCGGCCCGGACGGGGCGCGGCGGGTGACGCCCTTTGCCGATCAGGATTCGTCGCTGGTCAGCGTGATGGCGGCGGCCAACGCCCTGATCCGCCGCCTGCCCTTTGCTGAGGCGGTGGCGGACGGGGAGACGGTGAGTGTGATGGGGCCTTCGCTTTAGTGCCCTCTCCCATGGGGAGAGGGCTTGAGCCCCCGAGAGCGCCAGCGATCGGTCTTGTGCGAAAGGGTGAGGGGCGTGGTGCCCTGAATGAGCCACCGATCCCTTTGACGGCATTTCAGAGCGGCGGTGAGCGAAGGGATACACCGTAACCCCTCACCCTTTCGCGCCAGGACGACGGCTGACGCCGCCGTGCGCTCAAGCCCTCTCCCGATGGGAGAGGGAGGCTATACGCGTTCCAGCCTGGCCGCGAAGAACCCGTCCACGCCACCCTTTTCAGCCCACATCGAGGGCAGGATGCGGAGCCAGCCTTCGGGGGTCAGGGCCTCGTCCGGGGCACCGATCTCGGCGGGGACGGCGGGGGTCGTGCGGAAGGCGGGGTTGCGGCGCAGGAAGGCGATGACCTGGGTTTCACCCTCTTCGCGTTCCAGCGAACAGACGCAGTAGACCAGCCGGCCGCCGGGGGCGACGCGCAGGGCGGCGGCGTCGAGCAGCCGGTGCTGGACGTCGGCCAGCTTGGCCACCTCGGCGGGCTTGGTGGCGCGCAGGACTTCGGGGTTGCGTCGGAAGGTGCCGGTGGCGGTGCAAGGAGCGTCCAGCAGGACGGCGTCGAAGGTCCGGCTGTCCAGCCAGTCCTCGGCCGGCATGACCGCGATCTCGGCCTCCAGGCCCGTGCGGGCCAGGTTCTGGCGCAGGCGCTTCAGGCGGGCGTCGGAACGATCCAGCGCCACGACCGACGCGCCGGAGGCCGCGATCTGGAGCGTCTTGCCGCCGGGGGCTGCGCACATGTCGAGCGCGGTCTCGCCGCCCTTGGGGGCCAGCAGGCGCACCGGGACGGCAGCGGCCGCATCCTGCACCCACCAGGACCCGTCCTCGAAGCCAGGCCAGGTCGCGACGTCGCCGCGCTTGAAGGTGCGGACCGTGCCGCCGGGCAGGATTTCGCCCTCTACGGCCTCGGCCAGGGCGGCCGGGTCGGCATCGGGCTTGAGGCTGAGGTCGGTCGCGGGCTCCTCACGGGCGGCGAGGGCCAGACCGGCCAGGGCGGCGTCGCCATAGGTCTGTTTCCAGCGGGCGGCGATCCAGTCGGGCAGGTTGGATTCGGCCGTGGTCAGGCCCGGGCCTTCGCGCTCGATCCCGCGCAGGACGGCGTTGACCAGGGCCTTGTAGGGCCGGGTCTTGGGATCGCGCTCGGCCAGCTTCACGGCGGTGGAGACGGCGGCGAAGGCGGGGGTGCCCAGCACCAGGGTCTGGGCCAGGGCGATGCGCAGCAGGGTGCGGATGGTCTCGGGCGGCCGCTTCTGAAGCTTGCGATCCAGAATCTGGTCGATCTCGCCGAGCCGACGCAGGGCCGCCATGGCCACGGCGCGGGCGAAGGCACGGTCTGGGCCGGGAAGCGCCGTGACGGTGGGCAGCGCCAGCGCCTCGTCCAGCCCGCCGCGCCGGATCAGGGCGGCGTTCAGCAGGACGCCGGCGGCGATCCGGGCCTCGACCCCGATGTCTGCGGCCTCGTCGGGGACGCGTTCGGCCTGGGGCTTTGGCTCGCGACGGGGCCCACGCGCCTTGTCGGCGAGACGACGGCCGCGCGCGCCGGAATCTTTCCCTTTCGGGGCTCCGCCGCTCAAACCGAGACCTGCGTACCGAGCTCGACCACCCGCCCCGGCGGGATGTGGAAGAAGTCGGTCGGGTTGGCCGCGTTTCGCATCAGGAAGATATAGAGCTTGTCCTGCCACAGGGGCATCCCCTGCGACGCCGAGGGCACGACCGAGCGGCGGCCGAGGAAGAAGCTGGTCGACATGATGTCGAACTTGACCCCCTGCTTGCGGCACAGGCTGAGCGCGCGGGGCACCACGGGGCTTTCCATGAAGCCGTAGGTCAGGGTGATCTTCTTGAAGTCGTCGTTGATCGGCTCGATCTGGACGCGGTGGCTGTCGGGCACGCGCGGGCGGTCGGCGGTGCGCACCGTCAGGATGACGTTCTTCTCATGGAGCACCTTGTTGTGCTTGAGATTGTGCATCAGGGCGACGGGGGCGACGTCCGGGTCGCTGGTCAGGAAGATGGCCGTGCCGGGCGCGCGATGCGGCGGCCGGGCGCGCAGCATCTCGATCAGGTCGGTCAGGGGCAGGCTGTCCTTCTTGGCCTTGTCGGACAGGATCTGGGAGCCCCGCGTCCAGGTCCACATGATCAGGATCAGCACCGCGCCGAGCACCAGCGGGAGCCAGGCCCCGTCGGGGATCTTGAGCAGGTTCGAGGTCAGGAAGACGCTGTCGATGAAGCCGAACGGGATCAGACAGGCCAGGGTGGCCCACACGCTCCAGCCCCATTTCTTGGTTATGACCGAGAAGCTCATCAGGGTGTTGATCAGCATCACGCCGGTGACCGCCACGCCGTAAGCCGCCGTCAGATTGTGCGAGCTCTGGAACACGACCAGCAGGGTCAGGACCCCCACCATCAGCAGGGTGTTGACCGCCGGCACGAAGATCTGACCCGCCTGGGTCTCGGACGTGAAGCGGATGTCGATGCGCGGCAGCAGGCCCAGCTGGACCGCCTGCTGCGTCACCGAGAAGGCACCGGTGATCACGGCCTGGGACGCGATGACGGTGGCGATCGTGGCCAGCAGCAGCATGGGCCAGTAGGCGAAATGCGGCACCATGGCCCAGAACGGGTTCTCGGCTGCAGCCTGGTTGTCGAGGATCAGGGCCCCCTGGCCCAGGTAGTTCAATGTCAGACAGGGCAGGACGAAACACAGCCAGCCGGCGCGGATCGGGGCCTTTCCGAAATGGCCCATGTCGGCATAGAGCGCCTCGGCACCCGTCACGGCCAGGAAGACCGATCCCAGGATGATGAAGCCCAGGACGCCGTCGTTGATCAGCAGCATCACCCCGTAGTGCGGCGACAGGGCCCGCAGGATCGAGATGTCGTCGAAGATGTGATAGAGGCCGAGCGCCCCCAGGCTGAGGAACCAGATCGCGGTGATCGGGCCGAAATACTTGGCCAGGCCCGCCGTGCCGCGCGACTGGGCCAGGAACAGGGCGATCAGGATGGCCGCTGCCACCGGCACGATGAAGGCGTCCAGACGGGTGCCGACGCCGGGCGCATCCTTGACGCCCTCGATCGCCGAGAGAACCGAGATGGCCGGCGTGATGATGCCGTCGCCATAGAACAGCGCCGCGCCGCAGACCCCCAGGATGAAGATCCAGGCGCTGCGTCGACCGATCGCGTGCTGGGCCAGGGCCATCAGGGCCAGGGTGCCGCCCTCGCCCTTGTTGTCGGCGCGCATCAGGAACAGGACGTATTTCAGCGTCACCACGATCATCAGGGCCCAGAAGGCCAGGGAGACGACGCCGATGACGGCCAGGTCGCCGCCGACCCCGCCCTGGGCATGGCCGATCGCCTCGCGCAGGGCGTAGAGCGGGCTGGTGCCGATGTCGCCGAAAACGACGCCGATGGCCCCGATGGTCAGGGCCCAGAATCCGGCCTTGCCCGGCCCGTGGGCGGCGTGTGCGGTTTGAGCGGTCGCGGGCGCCGAGGCGTCGGCGGTCGTGTCTGGCGACGTGGGCGGGGGAGCGCCTGAATC
Source organism: Brevundimonas sp. (assembly GCF_016463485.1). Lineage (GTDB taxonomy): Bacteria > Pseudomonadota > Alphaproteobacteria > Caulobacterales > Caulobacteraceae > Brevundimonas. The sequence goes on along the minus strand of NZ_JAEMRD010000040.1, from coordinate 16,911 downwards.
GCGGGGCGTATCCCCAGCCATGAATATCCTCCGGGTCGCGCTGTTCGAGCGCGCCCATCAAAGCGGAGCGCGCTGTAGGCTCATTCCGACAAAGGTTCAATCGTGGGCCGAGGATTCGGTTGCGGTGCGCCTTTTCCTCCCTATCGCGAAGCGGTGGACGGGACGGCGAGGGCGCATTTGTGAATCTTCCGCGCCCGCACTACCTTATGGGCTGGAACCCCGCCCATGTCTGACAGCCAACGCTTTCCCGTCGCCGCCCACGCCCTGGCCTATCTGGCCCACAGGGACGCGTACGACGCCTCGCGCGCGGCGGCCAGCGCCGTGCTGGCGGCCTCGATCCCGACCAATCCGGTGGTGATCCGGCGCGTGACCGCCCTGCTGGCCAAGGCCGGGCTGATCGCGACACGGCCGGGTGCGTCGGGCGGATCGTGGCTGTTGCGCCGGCCCGAGGACATCGGGCTGGACGAGGTGCTGCGGGCCGTCAACGGCTGTGCCCACCTGGGTTCGCCGCCGCAGGGGGCCAAGGGCTGTCCAATCTCGGAGCATATCCCCCGCCAGGTGGCCAAGGCCCTGACCGCCGCCGACACCGCCGCCCACGAGGCCCTGTCCCACATCACCATCGCCGACCTGCTGGCCGAGAACGCGCCGTCGCTGGCGGCCCATGCGCCCCACGCCAGCTGCCCTGTCGCCGCCTGAGATGATCGATGCGGGGCGTGGGCTTACGGCCCTCATCACCGGGGCCTCCGCAGGAATCGGTGCGGCCCTGGCGCGGACCTATGCGGAGAAGGGCTGGGATCTGGTCCTGACCGCGCGGCGGGCGGGGCCGCTGGAGGCGCTGGCCCAGACCCTGCGCCGTGACCACGGTATCGAGGTCAGCGTGATCCCCGCCGATCTCGCCGAACCCGACGCATCGGCAGGGCTGGTCGAGGCCATGGCGGCACAGGGCCTGACCATCGACGCGCTGGTCAACAACGCCGGCTTCTCGCGCACGACGGGGTTTCTGGCCACCGACCCGGCGGACCATGCGGCCATGGTGCGGGTCATGCTGAGCGCGCCGATCGAGCTGTCGCGGCTGCTGATCCCCGGCATGGTCGAGCGAGGGTTCGGACGGGTGCTCAATGTGGCGTCCCTGGCCGGGCTGATGCCGGCGACCGGGGGCGACACCCTGTACGGGCCGATCAAGGGCTTCCTGATCAAGGCCTCGGCCGGGCTGCACCTGGAGCTTCAGGGGATGGGCGTTCACGTCACGGCCCTGTGCCCCGGCTATACGCTGACCGAGTTCCATGACGTGAACGGGTCGCGGGATCAGGTGTCCTCGGCCTATCCGGCCTGGATGTGGCAGACGGCGGACCATGTGGCGCGGGTGGGTTACGCCGCCGTCGAGGCCAACCGGGCGCGCGTCGTGCCGGGCTGGCGCAACACCCTGCTGGCCGCGATTCCGAAACTGCTGCCCGACGCCGTGGCGCTCAAGATCATCGGCGGCCATGCGCGGCGGCTGAAGCGGATCTGACCTACCAGCGCCAGACCCAGCGACCGATCACCGCCCCGACCACGACCGGGATGGCCATGCCCATGGTGTACCAGACGGCGACGAAGGCGGCGGTGTGCTCGGGGCAGTGCAGGCCGTAGAGGGTCGCGGCCAATCCCCCGAGCATCAGCCCCGCGGCCGCTCCGGCCAGGGCAGGACGAAGGGGCGCGAATCCGCGAACCGCGAACAGGATCAGGGGGGCCGCCAGCAGGCTGAGGCCTGCGATATTGGTGGGACAGACCCGTGCCGACTGGCCCATCAGGGCCTCCACCCGTGCCGCTTCGGGGGTCGTCATCAGGCTGACGGCACCGGACAGGATCGCGATCACGACGACGGCCCCGAAGACGGCCAGTGGCACGTGAACGTCGGCGCCCGGCCGTCCGGCCCGGTCCAGCAGCCAGAAGCCGGCACAGGCCAGCGCCGCCGTATAGGCCGCCTTGGCCCAGAAGGTCGGACCGCCCATCGCGACCATCAGGTCCGGCCTCAGGCCCAGCGACAGGATCACGCCGGCAAGGACCAGCAGGGCCGCCGGGATCAGGGCCAGGCCTGCGCTACGGCGCAGGGTTCCCGCGTCGGTCGGGGCGGTGTCGGCGGCCAGGGCCGCGATCAGGTCATCCGTCTTCATGGTCGACCCTCCCGGGCGCTGTGTCGGTCCCGGCGAACCGGGCATTGAGTGTCTTCAGGCTGCGATGCAGGCTGACCTTGGCGGCGGTGACCGAATAGCCGTGGCGTTCGGCCGCCTCGGCGACGCTGAGGCCGGTCAGGCGGACATCTTCGATCAAACGGCGCTGCCGAACCGGCAGGGCGGACAGGCAGCGTCCTAGATCGGCCAGGGTTGCGCCGTCCTCGACCGTATGATCCGCCCACAGGCTTTCGGCCTCTTCGATCGGGCGGGTGGGGCGTCGGCGTCGACTGCGCAGATGGTCGATCAGCTTGTGCCGGGCGATGGCCCAGGCCCAGCCGGTGAAGGGCCGCGCCGGATCCCAGGTCGCCCGCTTGGCGTGGATGGCGATCAGGGTCTCCTGCACGAGGTCCTCCGCATCGGCCCCGCCGTCGAACAACTGGCGGCCGAACCACGCCCTCAGGTGCGCCCCGAGATCGGTCAGCAGCACGCGCCAGGCCGCCGCGTCGCCGTCGAGGCCGCGCAGCATCAGGGCCTTGAAATGCGCTTCCCGGTCGATCACGGCCGCTCCCGGCCGTCCGCACGGCCCGCGCCCAGTCTGGCACACGGGCGGGCGTCGGGCCTGCGGAAAGTTCGTTCGGGTGGCACGCGGGGCGGTGATGCGGGCGACGGTGAAAGCCGTCGCCCTGTCGTCGGATCAGTGCGGCGCGCTCATCTTGTCGGCGGCGGGCGCCATGGCGTCGGCGGCCGGGGCCATCTTGTCGGCCGGAGCCATCTTGTCAGCGGGGGCCATGGCGTCGCCTGCGGGAGCCATGGCGCTGTCGGACGGAGCCATCGCGCCGCTGTTGGCGGGGGCCATCGCACCGTCGGCGGGTGCCATTGCGGAGTCTGCTGGTGCCATGGCGCTTTCGTCCGCCTTGCCCTCGGGCGCAGGTTGGCAGGCGGCGGCGAACAGCGAGAAAGCGGCGACGGTGGATGCGGCGAGGATGGTGCGGATCATGGTGGAAAACCCCTGGGATCAAACCGGGGGTCTGTCCCCCTGAAACCGATTACGCCGCGAGGTCGACAAAGGTTACAGGGGCGGTGGCGTCTTCAGGCGACCATGACCGTGCCCAGCAGAAGCACGGCGCCCCGTTTTCTGAGGGTGCGGAAGGTGGCCACCTGGAGGGCGCGATGCAGACGGTCCACGTCGGGCACGGACCCCGGCAGCAGGCCCGCCGCGAACCCCTGGACCACGGTGTTGAAGGCGGCGCGCAGGCGCGGGCCGTCCAGGGCGGCCTGGGCGTTCAGTTCGGGGTCGGGAACGTCGAGACCGGTCTCGACCGTCAGGACGCCGCGACGTCCGTCGGGCCGGATGATGGTCGAGGTGATGGTGCCGAAGCGGATATAGCCGCCGGCGGACTTGCCGCCGCCACTGCTGCCGCTGGCCTGAGCAGGCGCGACGGCAGCGGCCGCGAGAACGGCACCGGCGAGGGGGGCGAGGGAAAAGAGCTGACGACGATCCATGCCGTCATCCTAGCGGCCACGCTTTAAGGTCGGGTTACGCTTCTCCCTCCCCCGGAGTGGGGAGGGACGGTCGCGCAGCGACCAGGGTGGGGAAGTATCCCGCAAGGCATGATCGGGGTCGCTTCACACGGCCCCACCCGGGCTTCGCTACGCTACGCCGTCCCTCCCCATGAAGGGGAGGGAGAAGCCGGCTCCATCGCCTTCAGGTCCAGCAGGGCGAACAGGCGGGCGTCCTCGTCCTGTTCGGGATTGGGCGTGGTCAGCAGCTTGCCGCCGACGAAGATGGAGTTTGCACCGGCGAGGAAGCAGAGCGCCTGCATCTCGGGGCTCATGGTCTCCCGACCAGCCGACAGACGGACCATTGCACGCGGGCAGACCAGGCGGGCGACGGCGACGGTGCGCACGAACTCGATCGGATCGATCTCGCCGGTCTGAAGCACCCGTTCGCCCAGAGGCGTGCCGGTGACCGGGACCAGGGCGTTGACCGGCAGGCTGTCGGGATGTTCGGGCAGGGTGGCCAAGGCGTGCAGCAGCGAGGCCCGGTCACGGCGGCTCTCGCCCATGCCGACAATGCCGCCGCAGCAGGTGCTCATGCCGACGTCGCGGACGTGCTGGAGGGTGTCGAGCCGGTCCTGATAGGTCCGCGTCGTCACGACCTGGGCATAGTATTCCGGCCCGGTGTCGAGGTTGTGATTATAGTAGTCGAGGCCGGCCTCCTTGAGCTGGCGGGCCTGGTCGGCGGTCAGCATGCCCAGGGTGGCGCAGGTCTCGAGACCCAGAGCCTTCACCCCCGCGATCATGGTCGCCAGTTTCGGCGTGTCGCGATCCTTGAGCTCGCGCCAGGCCGCGCCCATGCAGAAGCGCGAGGCCCCGCCGGCCTTGGCCACCATGGCCTCGGCGATGACGGCGGTCGCGTCCATAAGCTTTTCGGCCTTCAGCCCCGTGTCGAAACTGGCGGACTGACTGCAATAGCCGCAGTTCTCGGCGCAGCCCCCGGTCTTGATCGACAGAAGCTGGGACTTCTGGACCTGCGACGGATCGAACCAGCGCCGGTGAACAGTGGCGGCGTCGAAGACCAGCTCCATGAACGGCCGCGCGAACAGGGCCTCGACCTGGTCCAGCGTCCAATCGTGGCGTGGCTGGGCCGGGTCGGCGAAAGCGGAACGGATGGGGGATGCGTCATCGGCCATGGCGAGTGACTACCGCCCCCTTTTCCAAGCGCCAAGCCCCACCCTTTCAGCTTGATATTCGTACGAAGTTCGTATAAAGCTCGTCTGTCAAAAGGAGATAGGAGATGCCGTTGTTTTCACCTGAGGAGCGCGCCGAGAAGGTGCTCTTGGCGATGGGGGGCGAGGTCGATACACGCGCCGCCAGTGGGCGCTATGTCAGGAGCCGTGACAGTCGGGCTGGTATTCGCCTCTGGGCGACAACGCAGCAACGCTATGGCCAGGATCTTGCGGGGGTTCAGTTCTATGGGCGTGGCCGTGCGGAAGGTGAGCGTCTCGCGGGCTTGCTTGAGCGAAATGGATTCGTTCAAAGAAGCCCCCAGGCGGGTCAGCTGACGTTTGCAAAGCCAGTTGGCTATACTGACGACGGCGGCATCGACGTCGCTTCGGTCGCCAAGGTCCGTGACCACATTGATCTTTTGATTTCCGGTGCGAGCGCGCCATCGGCCAAGCCGGGGTCCACCAGCTTCCGCGCCTTCATGCTGGCATCGCCCCTCGCTGACATCGACGTTCCACAAGCAGCACGGGCTGGGGCTTGGCGTGAAGGCGCGATCTGATGTTTCTGTTCGACACCGTGGCACTATCGGAGGCCACCAAACCCCAGGCCAACCCCGGTTTCATCGAGTGGCTTGAATCGGTTCCGCCCGAGCATATCCACACGAGCGTCCTCTGCCTCGGCGAGCTCCGCCGGGGTGTCGAAATGCTGCCGCCCAGCCAGAAGAAGGATCGGCTGGCGCAATGGCTTGAAACCGACTTGCCAGCCTGGCTCGGCGATCGGGTCCTGGTAGTCGATGAGGCTGTGGGCCAGATCTGGGGTCGTCTCGGCGCGCGAGGATCACAGTCGCCGGTCGATGCGCTGATCGGAGCCAACGCCGTCTCGGCCGGTTTGACGGTCGTGACACGTAACGTGCGCGATTTCGATGGGCTAGGAGTCCCGGTCCTCAACCCGTGGACATGAAGCAGATCACATAAGGATATCCTTATATGTTTCTTGCTCTGAGGCGTCGGGCGGTCTATAGGCGCGGCAATCGACAATCCGCGATCCGGCCATGTGCCGACGCCCCAAGACCTTTCCAGGAGCGCCCACCATGGTCGACTACATCGTTCGCGACATCTCGCTTGCCCCGTTCGGCAACAAGGAAATCGCCATCGCCGAGACCGAAATGCCGGGCCTGATGGCGCTGCGTGAAGAGTTCGGTCCGTCGCAGATCCTGAAGGGCGCCCGCATCGCCGGTTCGCTGCACATGACGATCCAGACGGCCGTCCTGATCCAGACGCTGGAAGCCCTCGGCGCCGACGTCCGCTGGGCGTCGTGCAACATCTTCTCGACCCAGGACCACGCCGCGGCCGCCATCGCCGCCAACGGCACGCCGGTCTTCGCCACCAAGGGCGAGACGCTGGAAGAATACTGGGACTATGCCCACAAGATCTTCGAATGGGCCGACGGCGGCTATCCGAACCTGATCCTCGACGACGGCGGCGACGCGACCCTGCTGTGCGTGCTCGGCCCCAAGGCCGAGAAGGATCTGTCGGTGATCTCGAACCCGCAGAACGAAGAAGAGGAAGCCCTCTTCAAGGTCATGAAGCGCTACATCGCCGAGAAGCCCGGCTTCTATTCGGCCATCCGCGACGCCATCGGCGGCGTGTCGGAAGAGACCACCACCGGCGTCCACCGCCTGTACGAAATGGCCAAGAAGGGCGACCTGCCGTTCCCCGCCATCAACGTCAACGACAGCGTCACCAAGTCCAAGTTCGACAATCTGTACGGCTGCCGCGAAAGCCTGGTCGACGCCATCCGCCGCGGCACCGACGTCATGCTGTCGGGCAAGGTCGCCGTGGTCTGCGGCTACGGCGACGTGGGCAAGGGCTCGGCCGCCTCGCTGCGCCAGGGCGGCGCCCGCGTGAAGGTCACCGAAGTCGATCCGATCTGCGCCCTGCAGGCGGCGATGGAAGGCTATGAGGTCGTCACCGTCGAGGACGTGGCCCACGAGGCCGACATCTTCGTCACCGCCACGGGCAACCTGGACGTCCTGACCGTCGACCACATGCGGGCGATGAAGAATAACGCCATCGTCTGCAACATCGGTCACTTTGACTCGGAGATTCAGGTCGCCGGCCTGAAGAACTTCAAGTGGGACGAGATCAAGCCGCAGGTCCACCACGTCGAGTTCCCGGACGGCAAGAAGATCATCCTGCTGTCGGAAGGCCGTCTGGTGAACCTGGGCAACGCCACGGGTCACCCCTCGTTCGTGATGTCGGCCTCCTTCACCAACCAGACCCTGGCCCAGATCGAACTCTGGACCAACATCAAGGCCTACGAGAACCAGGTCTACACCCTGCCCAAGCACCTCGACGAGAAGGTCGCCATGCTCCACCTGGCCAAGCTGGGCGCCAAGCTGACCGTGCTCAACAAGGAACAGGCCGCCTACATCGGCGTGCCGACCGAAGGCCCGTTCAAGCCGGAAGCCTACCGTTACTGAGGGCGCTACCGCTCGGCTCGCGGAGCCTCGCTGCTTGAGCGTGATCCGAGACTGAGGTTAGAGATTGGAGGAGGCCCCGCGATCACATCGCGGGGCCTTTTCTACGCCGCCAGCGAGAACGATCCCGTGGGCGCGTCGTCGCGGCCGGTCAGGCTGACCTCGAAATCGGCGAGCATGTCGAGCAGTTCGTCGGGAGTCGGGACGGGCTTGCCCGGGGCGGTGCGGTATTTCCAGAAGCTGACGATGTGCTGGATCGCGCCCAGCCGTTCGCCCAGTTTGGCGAACAGGTGCGGGGCGTCGCGCAGGAAGTCGCGGAAGGCGGTCGGGCGACCTTCCTGGGTCAGTCCCCGGAAGGCGTCGTCATAGACCCGGAGCATGTTGGCGGTGGTGTCGCAGGTGTCGATGATGCGCCGGCGGATGGTCTCGCGGCTGCGAGCCAGGGTGACATATTGCTGGTTCGTGGGCCGGCCGCGCGGCTTGGTCACCCGCACGGCCTCCATGACGTCGCCGATCTCGCCGACCGCACCGCGAAGCACCCATTTGTAGTAGAGGAAACCCTTCCAGCAGAAGACACCCTCTTCATACTCCTCGGGGGCGAGACGCAGGGTGAGACCCAGGGCGCTGAGGTCCTCGCCCGCCGAGCTCGACAGGATCTTGTCGGTCAGTCTGGCGACCGGATTGTCCGCGGTCAGATCCCAGTCCGGACCCAGGCTGAGGTCGACCAGAGGCGAGATCTCTTCGGCGACGAAGGCGATCATGGCACCGAGGTCGGCCTCGGAGAGGTTGAAATAGCAGGGTGCCGGGGTCACGCCGTTGCGGCGCAACTGCTCGCGCAACAGGAAGGGGTCGAGGCCCGGCAGGCCGTCCATGATGCGCAGGGTCTGGATGTCGGGATGGTCGGGCTGCAGGCCGAAAGCCTGGGTCATGGTGGTCTCGAAGCCGGCCTCGCCCACGAACAGATACCGCCCCCCGGCCCGAAGATCGCCGGCGTCGATCGGCAGGATGATCTTGGTGGCGACATAGCGGCGGAAGCGGAAGCGGTCGATCTCGTCGCGCCGCAGCCTGTGCTTCACGATCATCGAGCGGTTCAGCATGGGATTGCGGAACATCGGCTGGTCGCGCCAGGCGTCTGTGTCCCCATGCTCGCGATGCACGCGCGACAGGTTGAGCACCCGCGCGGTGGAGGCCGATCCCCGAAGGTTGGCCAGGCTGCGGATGGTGCGATCGGTCATGAGGCGTCCGGGGAAGGTAGCGCCACCATAGCGGGAGAGCGTTGATCAATCGGCGTTAAACAGGGTTAGCGAGGGGTTAGGGCCTTGCCTCGCCGGGTCTCGCCTTGTCATGAAGGCGCGTGAACGTGGAGGCCGTGATGCCGGATCAGAGGTTGGAAACCGTGGCGCGACCCGAGGTCGAGATCCTGGCGTTCACGGACGATCTGGCGGCGGCGTTTCACGACATCAACGCCCAGTGGATCCAGACCATGTTCACCCTGGAACCGACCGATCGGGAGGTGCTGGAGAACCCGCGCGCCCGGATCATGGACCCGGGCGGCGACATCCTGTTCGCCCGCGTCGCCGGCCTGGGCGTGGTCGGAACCTGCGCGCTCCAGAAAACGGGTCCGGATCGCTACGAACTGACCAAGATGGGGGTGCTGGATTCAGCGCGCGGCCTGAAGATCGGCGAGACCCTGTTGCAGGCCGCGATCACCCGGGCGCGGGATATGGGGGCGACGAGCCTGTACCTGCTGACCAACAGCCGATGCGCGGCCGCCATCCACCTGTACGAGAAGAACGGCTTTGCGCACGACGCGGACATCAAGGCCGAGTTCGGATGCCGCTACGCCCGGTGCGACGTTGCCATGCGCTACTGCGGCGATTGAGCCTCCGGTCGGTGGTGTGAATCCGTTCACGGCCGGGACGATCCTGGGGTAGACTGGCCGGATGGAAAACGTCTTCACCATCCTGATCCTGCTGGCCGTGGCGGCGGTGTCGGTCACGCTCGGCTTCGGCATCTATTCCCTGTACCGCGGCGGCGACTATGCGCGGTCCAACTCCAACAAGCTGATGCGGCTGAGGGTCGTGCTCCAGGCCACTGCGATCGTGCTGTTGATGCTGGGTCTGTGGTGGAAGGCGACGCACGGATCGTGACGGGTCGATCGTGAAGGCGGGGACCTGATCCGATGGTGGTGCTGAACAAGATCTATACCCGCACCGGCGATGCGGGCGACACCGGGCTGGCGTCCGGCGCACGGGTGTCCAAGAGTGATCCCCGGGTCGAGGCCTATGGCACGGTGGACGAGCTGAACGCCGTCATCGGCATCGCCCGCCTGCATGCGGGCCAGAACGACCGGATCGACGCCATGCTGGGCCGGATCCAGAACGAGCTGTTCGACCTGGGCGCCGACCTGGCCACCCCGCTGGACCCACCGCCGGCCTGGGAGGCATTGCGCATCCTGGACGGCCAGGTCGAACGGCTGGAATCCGAGATCGACTGGATGAACGAGAGCCTAAGCGCGCTCGACAGCTTCATCCTGCCCGGCGGATCGCCGCTGGCGGCGCATCTGCATCTGGCGCGGACGGTCGCGCGGCGCGCCGAGCGGGACGCCATCCGGCTGGTCGAGGCCGGGGAATCCGTGACACCGGCGGCCCTGCGCTATCTGAACCGGCTGTCGGACCATCTGTTCGTCGCCGCCCGCCGGGCCAACGCCAACGGGGCCGATGACGTGAAATGGGTTCCCGGCGGCACGCGCTGAGCCGGCTTGGCAGGATGATCTCGGCAGCGTAGCTTCAGCGCATCGGGCTCATGCGGACGCCCGATCAGACGGCCTTCCTGTCCAAGCTCCGCTCCTTTTCCCACGCCGATGGCGTGGGTCGGAGCATGACCTGTGACGACGCCTGACCTGACGAACTCCGGCCTGACCCTTTCCGATCCGGAACCCGCCCCGCCGATCCTGACCTATCCGGCGCTGTTCCTGCGCTTCCTGCGCTTCGGGGCCATGGCCTTCGGTGGGCCGGTCGCCCAGATCGCCATGATCCGCAGGGAACTGGTCGATCAGGATCGCTGGATCTCGAGCGGCCATTTCAACCGTCTGCTGGCGGTGCTTCAGGTCCTGCCGGGGCCGGAGGCGCACGAGCTGTGCGTCCATCTGGGGATGCGGGCACGCGGCCGGATCGGCGGGCTGCTGGCCGGGCTCGGCTTCATGCTGCCGGGGTTCCTGATCATGCTGGGGATCGGCTGGGCCTATGTGTCGCTGGTACCGGTCATGGGGGCGCTGGCCGGAGCCTTCCTCGGCGTTCAGTCGGCGGTGGTGGCGGTCATCATGCGGGCCGTTCACAAGATCGGTGGCCATATCCTGGAGGACCGCTGGCTGTGGGGCATAGCCGGGCTCGGCCTGATCGCGACGCTCGTCGGGGTCGAGTTCTGGATCGTGCTGCTGGGCGGGGGTGTGGCCTATGCGCTCGTCAAGGGCGGTCGGCCGTTTCTGGCCGTGGCCGTGGCCGTGGCAGCGGCTGTCGTCGTCGTGGCGGTGCTGCTTCACCGTGTCGCGCCCGTGGTCGAGCCGGGCGTGGCGATCGGCACGTCCGCCGGAACCCTGGCCATGTTCTGGACGGGACTGAAGGCGGGGCTGCTGACGTTCGGCGGTGCCTATACGGCCATCCCCTATGTGCGGGCCGATACGGTGGGGCGGGGCCTGATCGGGGACGGGACCTTCCTGGACGGGGTGGCCTTCGCCGGGGTCATTCCCGCACCGCTGGTGATCTTCTGCACCTTCGTCGGCTTCGTGGTCGGCGGCTGGGCGGGAGCCTTGGCGATGACGGCCGGAGTCTTCCTGCCTGCCTTCGCCTTTTCGATGATCTTCTACGAGCGGCTGGAAGCGGTGGTGGCCGACGAGCGGCTGCACCGTCTGCTGGCAGGGGTGGCGGCAGCCGTGGTCGGGATCATCGCGGCGACCAGCCTGCAACTGGGCTGGGCGACCCTGGAACGCGTGCCGTCGATCCCGGTGGCCGTCGCGATCTTCGTCCTGGCCTTCGCGGCCATCTGGTTCTGGAAGAGCCGTTATGCGACCGCCGTCATCCTGGCGTTGGCGGCTCTCGCGGGCTGGCTGCTGTTCCGCTGAGAGCGGTTCAGTCCCGCTTGCCCTTGAACCAGGCCACCAGCGCCATGGCGTGACCGTGACCCAGGTCGAAGTCGGACTTCAGCCAGTCGATGATCTGACCGGCCTTGACGCCGGGAGCCAGACCGCCGTCCGCTACGAAGCCCTTCTCGGTGGCGAGCGCCGCAAAATCCTTGGCGGTCTTGCCGGTCTTGGTCTGAATGTTGTCGAGATAGGCCTGAAAAGACATCAGAAGCCGCTGTTCTTCTCGACGAGGGCGCGATCGCGGTCGGTCTGGGCCTGGCGGGCGGCCTTTTCGGCGGCGAGACGGTGTTCGATCCCGACCAGTTCGCGGGCCTGTTCCCTCGACCATTCGTCGCGAGAGACCCCCGCAGGACGACCCGTCAGGTCCGGCAGATAGAGTGGGGTCTCGCAGGTCTTGTCCTCTTCGTACCACCACCGCCCGCTGGCCTCGCACTTCTCCTGCGGGTCGAGGAACAGCCGCTGGTAACCGAACACCCCGACGAGGGTCAGGGCGAACAGGCCGGCGAACAGTATGCCCAGGCGTTTCGTGGTCAGGAAGCGGGTCATGGGGTCTCGTTGAACACTACGGGTGCGATGGATTGTCTAGTTCACGTTGCGTTACGTTGACAGGCCGGGCGGCGCGTTCCATTCCCTGCGCCAACAATCTGGCCATCGTGTGGATAGCGCAATGAAGGTACTCGTCCCCGTCAAACGGGTCATCGACTACAACGTCAAGGCCCGCGTCAAGGCGGACCAGACCGGCGTCGATCTGGCCAACGTCAAGATGAGCATGAACCCGTTCGACGAAATCGCCGTCGAAGAGGCCGTGCGCCTGAAAGAGGGCAAGGAGCATCACGCCGCCGGCACGATCAGCGAGATCGTCGTGGTCTCCATCGGCGTGCAACAGGCGCAGGAAACGATCCGCACGGCCCTCGCCATGGGTGCCGATCGCGGCATCCTGATCCAGTCCGACGCCGACCTGGAGCCCCTGGCCGTCGCCAAGCTGCTGGCCGCCGTCGTGGCCGAGGAAAAGCCGGATCTCGTCCTGATGGGCAAGCAGTCCATCGACGGCGACAACAATGCTGTTGGTCAAATGCTCGCAGCTCTGCTCGACTGGCCCCAGGCCACCTTCGCTTCGAAGATCGAGATCGCCGGCGGCAAGGCCACCGTGACCCGCGAAGTGGACGGCGGCCTGCAAACCCTGGCGGCGACCCTGCCGGCCGTGGTGACCGTGGACCTGCGTCTCAACACCCCGCGCTATGCGTCCCTGCCCAACATCATGAAGGCCAAGAAGAAGGAGATCGCCATGAAGGCGGTCGCCGACTACGGCGTCGATACCGCGCCCCGCCTCAAGGTGGTCAAGGTGACCGCGCCCGCGACCCGCTCCGCCGGGATCAAGGTGGCCGACGCCGCCGAACTGGTGTCCAAGCTCAAGACCGCAGGAGCGCTGTAAATGGCCGTTCTCGTCATCGCCGATCACGACGGCTCGGCCGTCCGCGACACAACGAACAAGACCGTGACTGCCGCCCTGGCCCTGGGGGGCGATGTCGACGTCCTGGTCGTCGGCAAGGATGCCAAGTCCGCCGCCGATACGGCTGGCAAGATCACCGGCGTGCGCAAGGTCCTGCTGGCCGAGAGCGGCGAGCTGGGTCACCACCTGGCCGAGGCGGTCGCGACCACGGTCGTCGCCCTGGCCGACGGCTATGATGCGGTCCTGTCGCCCGCCACGATGGACGGCAAGAACTTCATGCCGCGCATCGCCGCCAAGCTGGACGTGGCCCCGATCTCCGACATCGTCGAGGTCGTCTCCGCCGACACCTTCGTGCGCCCCATCTATGCGGGCAATGCGCTGGAGACGATCCAGTCCTCGGACGCCAAGAAGGTCATCACCGTGCGCCCGACGGCCTTCAACGCCGCGGCAGAGGGCGGCTCGGCCTCGGTCGAGACCGTCACGGGCTCGGACGCCGGCAAGGCCAGCTTCGTCGGTGAGGAGATGGTCAAGTCGGACCGTCCGGACCTGGGCGCCGCCAAGATCGTCGTCTCCGGCGGCCGCGCCCTGGGTTCCGCCGAAGAGTTCCACGCCGTCATGGATCCCCTGGCCGACAAGCTGGGTGCCGCCGTCGGTGCCAGCCGCGCCGCCGTCGACGCGGGCTACGCGCCCAACGACTATCAGGTCGGCCAGACCGGCAAGGTCGTCGCCCCGGCTCTCTACATCGCCATCGGCATCTCGGGCGCCATCCAGCACCTGGCCGGGATGAAGGACTCCAAGATCATCGTCGCCATCAACAAGGACGCCGACGCCCCGATCTTCCAGGTCGCCGATTTCGGCATCGTGGGCGACTACAAGACGGTCGTGCCCGAGCTGATGTCCGCACTGGGCTAAGGCTTTCGAGCTGTTCAGACAAAGGGCGCGGTGCCTTCGGGTCCGCGCCCTTTATTTTGCGATCGTTGCTCTGACAGAACGATGAAACGCTTTGACGGCGACGGGCGCAGCCGATTGTATGGCGGAAATCAGGCTGGCCGTCCCTCGGTCGCCTTTCGTCCAAAGGGGTTTCGATGATCGATCGTCGTCTGCGGGGCACCAGCCTCGCGGTGCTGGGCAGCGTGATGCTCATGCTCGGTGCCTGCGCCACCACCGGGACCACACCCGCCGCCGACGACGCGACGGACACCGCCGAGGTCAAGCCGCTGGCGACCGGGCTGGACGTCCAGGCCAACCTCGATCCCTTCCCCTCCACCTACACCCCCCTGCCACGCCAGAATTCGGCGATCGTGGGCGCGACCGTGTTCGACGGGGCGGGCCGGAAGATCGAGAACGGCGTCGTCCTGATGGCCGACGGCAAGGTCGAGGCGATTGGCGGGGCCGAGACGCCGGTGCCGGCCGGATACACGATCATCGACGGCCGTGGCCGGTTCGTGACGCCGGGCGTGATCGATGTCCACTCGCACCTGGGTGTCTATCCGTCGCCGGGCGTGTCGGGCATGTCGGACGGCAATGAGGCGACCAGTCCGAACACCGCCCAGGTCTGGGCCGAGCATTCGATCTGGCCGCAAGACCCCGGCTTCAACACCGCCCGCGCCGGCGGCGTCACCACCCTCGGCATCCTGCCCGGCTCGGCGAACCTGTTCGGCGGGCGCGGCGTGACCGTGCGCAATGTGCCGTCCATCACCATGCAGGGCATGAAGTTCCCCGGTGCCCCCCACACGCTGAAAATGGCCTGCGGCGAGAATCCCTCACGGGTCTATGGCGGGCGCAACCAGAGCCCGGCGACGGGCATGGGCAATGTCGCCGGCTATCGCGCCGCCTTCATCGCGGCCCGCGACTACAAGGACAAGTGGGACAAGTGGCGCGAGACGGGCGAGGGATCGCCTCCCACGCGCAATCTCCAGAACGAGACCCTGGCCGGCGTGCTGGACGGCTCGATCCTCGTTCAGAACCACTGCTACCGGGCCGACGAGATGGCGGTGATGTTCGATATCGCCAAGGAATTCGGCTACAGGATCACGACCTTCCACCACGCCATCGAGGCCTACAAGGTCGCCCCCATGCTGGCCGCCAACGGCACCTGCGCCGCCATGTGGACCGGCTGGTGGGGCTTCAAGATGGAGGGGCTGGACGCGGTCGAGGCCAACGCGGCCCTGGTCGATGCGGCCGAGGGTTCCTGCGCCGTCATCCACTCCGACGACCCTGAGCTGACCCAGCGCCTGAACCAGGAGGCGGCCGCTGCGCTCGCCGCCGGTCGCGCGGCAGGGCTCAACATCAGCGAGGAACGCGCGATCAGCTGGTTCACCCTGAACGCCGCCAAGGCCATCGGCATCGACAATCAAACCGGGTCTCTCGAGGCCGGCAAGCGCGCCGACGTGGTGATCTGGTCCGCTGATCCGCTCAGCGTCTACGCCCGCGCCGACCAGGTCTTCATCGACGGGGCCAAGACCTATGACCGGTTTGACCCGGCCTATCAGCCACGATCGGATTTCGAGCTGGGCCAGCCCGGATACGGCCTGACCGCCGCCAACGTGACCGAAGGAGCCCGCTGATGCGCATCTCGCTCAAGACGCTCCTGCTGGGCGCGACCCTGACCGCGTTCGCCATTCCCGCTTCGGCCGAGGTCGTGGCCATCACCGGGGCCAGGGTGCTGACCGGCACCGCCGTTATCGAGAACGGCACCGTCGTCATGGACGGGGCGACCATCGTCTCGGTCGGGACGGGCGCGGCGCCGGCTGGGGCCCGCATCATCGACGGCCGCGGCAAGACGGTGTCGCCCGGCTTCGTCGCGGTGGATTCCGGCCTGGGTGGCTCAGAAGTGTCGTCGGTCCAGGGGTCGAACGACCTGTCGAACAACGCCAACACGATCAGCGCCTCGTTCGACGTCTCCTACGGGCTGGACCCCTGGTCCTTCACCCTGCCGGTGGCGCGCACGGGCGGGATCACCCGCGCCATCGTCGTGCCGGCCCATCCGGGCGGCGGGGGCGGTCACGGCAACCACAAGGACGACGGCGAGGACGATTTCGCGGGTGCCGGCGAGGGCGGCTTCCAGTCGCCGGGTCTGTTCGCCGGTCAGGCGGCCATCATCACCCTGGCCCAAGGCACCGACATCCTGGTCAAGCCGCGCGTGGCCATGGTCGCGCCGTTCGGCGAGGCCGGAGCGGGTGTTGCGGGCGGTGCTCGCGGTGCCGAGTTCACCCTGTTCAAGGAAAGCCTGGCCGAGGTGCGCCTCTATGCGCGCAACAAGGCGGCCTATGATCGGGCGGGCCTGCGCGACCTCAGCCTGTCGCGGGCGGATCTCGAGGCGCTGATCCCCGTCGCCAACGGGACCCTGCCCCTGATCGTCACCGTCCATAGGGCGTCCGACATCCTGCAAGTGCTTCGTCTGGCCCAGGAAGAGGGCGTCAAGGTCATCCTGGACGGGGCGGAAGAAGGCTGGCTGGTCGCGACCCAGATCGCGGCGGCCAAGGCGCCGGTGTTGCTGAACCCCATCTCCAACCTGCCCGGGTCGCTCGAGACGCGGGCGTCGCGGATGGAAAATGCGGCGGCGCTGAACGCGGCGGGCGTGGTCATCGCCATCAAGGGCAACGAAGGCTCTGTCCACCGGGCGCGCGAGGCTCGCTACAATGCCGGCAACGCCGTGTCGCACGGCCTGCCCTATGCGGCGGCGATCGCGGCCCTGACGGTGAACCCGGCCCGCATCTTCGGCGAGGGCGGGACGTTCGGGGAGCTGATCCCGGGGGCTCAGGCCGATGTCGTTGTCTGGTCCGGCGACCCGCTGGAACCGCTGACCACGGCCTCGCAGGTGTTCATCTCGGGTGTCGAACAGCCGATGCAGACGCGCCAGTTCCAGCTGCGGGACCGCTATCGGAATGGTGGGGCGGGACCCAACGGGATGCCGGCGGCGTACAGCCAGTAACCGGTCTCCCTCCCCCTCGGGGGAGGG
>NZ_JAEMRD010000182.1 GCF_016463485.1 Brevundimonas sp. | reverse complement strand
ACCCCGCCCCCGACGACCGGTACGGACCACACCGGCCACGACATGAGCGCGGGCATGGATCACGCCATGCCCATGACCTCCTCGCTCGGCCCCTGGCCCATGAGCCGTGACGCCTCGGGCACCAGCTGGCAGCCGGACGCGTCACAGCACGGCGGCGTCCACACCACCGCAGGCGACTGGTCGATCATGACCCACGCCCTGCTCAACCTGACCTGGGATCGCCAGTCCGGCCCGCGCGGCGATGAGCAGACCTTCGTCTCCGGAATGCTGATGGCCGCCGCCCGCCGGGACTTCTCTGACGGCGGCATCCTGAACCTGCGCGGGATGCTCAGTCCCGATCCGCTGATGGGCAAGGAGGGGTACCCCCTTCTGCTGGCGGCGGGCGAGACGGCGAACGGCGTCGACCCCCTGGTCGATCGCCAGCACCCGCACGAACTGGTCATGGAACTGTCGGCCAGCTACGCCCGGCCGATCGGCGAACGTGACAGCCTGTTCGCCTACGTCGGCCTGCCCGGCGAACCCGCCTTCGGCCCGCCCGCCTTCATGCACCGGATGAGCGCGATGGATAGCCCCGAGGCGCCCATCACCCACCACTGGCTCGACTCGACCCACATCGTCTTCGGCGTGGCCACGGTCGGCTGGGTCCACGACGACTTCAAGCTTGAGGCCTCGTCCTTCCGGGGCCGCGAACCGGATCAGGACCGTTACGACATCGAAAGCCCGTCGTTCGACAGCTGGGCCGTGCGGGCGTCGTGGAACCCGACGCCGGAGTGGTCGCTGCAAGCCTCCTTGGCCGACGTCACGGAGCCCGAGCAGCTCGAGCCCGGCGAGGACGAGACCAAGACCTCGGCCAGCGCCATCCACACCCGGCGGTTCGGTGCCGACGGCTGGTGGTCCTCGACCCTGGCCTGGGGTCGCAAGACCCCCGATCATGGAGAGTCCAAGGACGCCTGGCTGCTGGAAAGCGCGATCCACCCCAACGATCGCTGGACCCTCTTCGCCCGCGCCGAACGCACCGAGACCGACGAACTCCTGCCCGGCCACCACGGCGGCCACGGCGATATCTTCACCGTCGCCAAGGCCTCGGTCGGGGCGATCCACGACTGGCGCATCGCCGAACACGTCCGGTTCGGGCTCGGCGGCCTGTACGCGATCAACCGCGTCCCGGCCGGGCTGGAGGCGAGCTACGGCGGCGACCCCGACGGCGCCATGATCTTCCTGCGGCTGAAGATCGACTGACCCTGACAGAGAAGGGCCGCCCCATCGCTGGAGCGGCCCTTCCATAGTCTGACCGCCAGGCGGTCTCCGAGAGTCTGAATCAGACCCTCAGGAGGTGGCCGCCCCAACGAAGGCCAGGGTCTGGCATTCGGTTACGCGGATGAAACTATGAGACACTGGATCACCTCCTTTCGACTGTTGAACAGGGAGCAGGAAGGTGGGACGCATTCCGGCCCGCGTCAATCGTCAGTTTGGATCGGTGTCAGCGTCAGGGTCAGGCCCTCGGACATTTTCCCATCCGGCCCCTCCTGACCGATGACGACCCGGGCGGTCTGGCCGCGCTTGATGAGCAGGTGCGGCTCTTGGGGCTGGGCGTCGCCGTCGTTGATGGTGACATAAAGGGACAGGGCGTCGACGTCGGCGTCGCCCTGAACCGGATTGAGACTGGCGTTCATCTCGAACGTTCCGCTGGCGTCGTTGATGGTCACATTGGCCGTGCCGTCCTCGACGATGATCGTCTTGGCCAGGACGGCCGGCTCGCCGTCGCGCATCAGGGAAAGATCGAGCTCATAGCGGGCCGGGGCATGGTCCGAAGGCCCTGTGACGATCATCGAGAGGGCGAGGGCAAGGGCGGACAACATCATCGAAACTCCCAGGGATCAAGACGATCAGCGTTCGATGATTTGCCTACTCAAGCGTTAATCATAAGCCGTCAGCGCCATCTCCAGCAAGCGTCGCGCTCAAGCAGCGAGGCTCCGCGAGCCGAGCGTTAGCGCCCTTCCCCCTTATGAAAAAGGAACGCCGGGGAGCGTTTCCACTCCCCGGCGATGACCTGAACGCTTTAGCCGCGGAACAGTGACAGGATGATCTGAGGAGTCTGATTGGCGATGCCCAGCGCCTGCACGCCCAGCTGCTGCTTCGTCTGCAGCGACTGGAGCTTGGCGCTTTCCTTCGCCAGGTCCGCATCCACCAGATTGCCCACTCCGGATTCCAGCGCGTCCGACAGTTTCCCGACGAACGTCGTATGGGTTTCCAGAGCCTTCGACTTGGTGCCCAGACGCCCGAGAGCGGCCGAGACCCGGTCGATGGAGGCGTTCACCAGACCCAGGGCCGTGGTGGCCAGGGTCGAGGTGCCGATGGACGTAGTCGCAGCCACGGTGACATTCGTGGACCCGAGGGCCAGCACTTCCGCGCCGATCGTCATGGTCCCGCCAGCCGTATTGGCCAGAGCCTGGAACGCCGTCGCGCCGGTCTTGATGAGATTAATCCCATTGAAATCGGCGTTGTTGGTGACCGTGGTGATCTGGTCGCGGATGGCTTTGAAGTCCTCGTTGAGGGCGCTCCTCGCTGCGGTCGTCAGCGACCGGTCGGTCGCGGACAGTGCCTTCTCCTTCAGTTGGAGCAAGAGGTCAGAGACCGACTCGCCCGCTGCCAGCGACACATCCACCGCGGAGGTTCCGCGATCGAGCGCCGTTTTCACTGCCCCCAACGCCTTGATCTCGGCGCGTTGACCCTGGGCGATGGCCCAGACGGCCCCGTTGTCCTTGGCTGAGGAGACTTTCAGACCCGTGTTGATCCGGCTCTGGGTCGTCGACAGCTGGGCGTTGGTGGCGTTCAGGTTCTGCAGCGCGACCATCGCGCCGCTGTTGGTGTTGACCGAGTTGGCCATGGTGTGTGTCCTTCCATTCTGGTCGGGAGATGCAACGGCCTTCTGGCCGTCGAACCGGTTCTGGGTTCGGGCAACGCCACGCAAGGAACGGGCCTGTTCAGGCCGCCTCGATCAGATTGAAAGGATTGGAGTTTTTACGCGCACCCGGGTGCGCTAGGCAGATTTCGCCTACGAAGCCGGAAGGATTGGGTGTGCGGGGTGGTTGGTGGTTGCTGGAAACAGCGGGGCGTAACCGGCTCTCAGCAGGCCGCGGCGCGCCAACCCCTAGCGACCAGCGACCAGCGACTAGTCACTAGCCACCAATCACCACCATCACGCAGCCTGAGCCGCCGTCGGATCCGTCGCCAGGCCCTGCATGATGGCGCGGTTGAGGTCGATCAGGACGTCGAAGGTTTCGCCGTCGCGCATGATGGCAGAGGAGTGTTTGTTCACGAACAGCGACAGGGAGATGATCTGGGCCCGCAGCGACATCGTCATGGCGTTGCCGGGGTCCGAACAGTCGGTCGCCAGCGTCGACCAGAGCCGGCGGTTCCAGTCCAGGGCGTCGATCCGGGTCGCGATATCCGACGCATCGACGCTCGCGGCGTGCATCAGCGCGCGCGTCACCTGGCCGAACAGGCGGTACTCCATCTCACGCGGAGATTCAGTCCGCGTCGCCGCCTGTTTGTACGCCTGAAGCATGCCCCAGCCTTTGCTCTTCGTAGTCGACCAATTTTCGTGCGGCCATGAGGGCCTTGTAGTATTCGCGCGCCATCACGTGCTTGGACGCGGCGACGCAGTCGGCCATCACCACCGGGTTCGAGATCGCCCCCATGAACTCCGACAGCCGCTGGATGAACTCGTCATAGACCTTGGAGGCCTGAGTCTCGTCCAGGTACATCATCATCACGGGGAAATAGACCCGTTTGGCCGGAGTGGTGACCTCCTCCAGCTGCATGATGTCCTTCTCGCGCAGGACGCTGGCCTTGTTCTGAAGGATCAGCACACCGCGCCGATCGCCGTTCTGGACGACGGCGCCGTTCAGGACGAATTTCTCGCCGGGCTTGAGCGACAGCTTCAGGGGCATCTGCGCGAGGTCTCCATCAGGCTCGCCTACGTGTCGTAGTCGAAGGCCCGCAAACACCGATTAAACGCTCGTGGTTAACCATCCCTTGTGAACACCGCGACCAAGCTGCGCTATCCCGACGACGAGCCTGATCCATGTCCGCACTCGCCCAGTTCCTGTCCAACGAAGCCCCCACACCCGACGCAGAAGACGTCCACGCCCTGATGCCCCAGGCGACAGGCGTGGTCGGCGACGCCGCTTCCCCTGCCGCGATCAGCCGCCTGTCCCGTGCCCTGGCCGGCGACCGAACCTCGATCAAGGCCCAGAAGAAGGCGATCGAGACGCTGAAGGCGGCGCTGTCGGCCATCCGCGTCGGCGACTATGCGGGCGGGGCGCGGCGGGCGCTCCAGGTGCTGCAGTTCGATGAACGCCACGGTGCGGCCTGGCACGTCCTGGCCATCTGTCGCGAGAAGGCCGGCCATCTGGCCCACGCCCTGACCGCCTACGAACAGGCGCTGAAGATCAATCCCGAGGACGTCAACATCGCCCACGATCTGGGACGGCTGGCCCAGCGGCTGGGGCACCTCGAGATCGCCGAAAAGCTGATCCTCAAATTCCTGGCCGCAGAGCCGGGACATATCGAGGGCACCAACAATCTGGCCTGCGTCCTGCGCGACCAGAAGCGGTATGACGAGGCGATCGACGTGCTGCGCGACCTGATCGCCATCGAACCGGCCGACCCCACCTTGTGGAACACCCTGGGCACCATCCTGACCGACCAGGGCCGGATGGAACCGTCACTGACCTTCTTCGAAGAGGCGCTGCGGCTCGACCCCGCCTTCGCCAAGGCCCGCTACAACCGCGCCAACGCCCGCCAGCCGCTGGGCGATGCGCAAGGGGCCCTCGAGGACCTGGACGCCGCCCTGACCGGTGCCGAGACTCCGTATGAAGCGGCGATGATGAACATGGCTCGCGCCATGACCCTGATGGGCATGGGCCGGCTGAAGGAAGGCTTCGAGGCCTATGAGGTCCGGCTGGATCCGGAGATGCCCGAGGCGGTGCATTTCGTCGTCGACGCGCCCCGTTGGGATCCGAAGACCCAGGACCTCAAGGGCAAGCGGGTCCTGATCATCGGCGAACAGGGCATCGCCGACGAGATGGTCTTCGGCGGCTGCATTCCCGACGTCATCGACGCCGTGGGCCACGACGGCAAGGTCTTCATCGCCGTCGAGGGCCGGCTGGTCTCGACCTTCCAGCGCAGCTTCCCGACCGCGGTGGTGGGTACGCACAAGGCCGTCCGCCTCGACGGCCGCTTGACCCGCTACGTCCCCTTCATGGAGGAGGTGGGCGAGACCGAGGGGAAGGCCGACGTCTGGGTGCCCATGGCCAGTCTCTGCGCCGTGTTCCGCCATTCGGTATCCGACTTCCCCGATCGCGACGGCTATCTAAAACCCGATCCGGATAAGGTCGCTCACTGGAAAGCCGAGATCGAAAAGCTGGGCCCCGGCTTCAAGGTCGGCCTGCACTGGAAGAGTTCGATCCTGACCGGCGTTCGCGCGCGCTATTTCTCGGCGTTCGATCTGTGGGCGCCGATCCTGACGACGCCGGGCTGCGTCATGGTCAATCTGCAATGCGGCGACGTCTCGGACGACCTGGCCGCCGCAGAGGCTGCGGGCGCGAGGATCTGGACCCCGCCGATCGATCTGAAGAACGACCTCGACGACCTGATCGCCCTGTCCTCGGCGCTGGATCTGGTCGTCGGCCCCGGCATCGCGGGCACGAACATGGCGGCGGCAACGGGGGCGCGCACCTGGCTGATCCATGCGCCCGACGACTGGCACCTGATGTCCACCGAACGCTATCCCTTCTACCCGCGAGTCCGCACCTTCGCCACAGGCGGCTTCGACGGCTGGCCCCGCGCGATCGAGGCGGTGCGGGCAGCATTGGCGGAGGAAGTGAGAAAATAGGGGCCAGGCGCTACGGATCGGGCATCACGGAGGCCCCTATCGCCAAAGCGATCGTCGCCCCCTATTCCACACACCCCATCCCTCATCCCCCATCCCTCGCCC
>NZ_JAEMRD010000039.1:1852-23735 GCF_016463485.1 Brevundimonas sp. | reverse complement strand
TCTGGCGGAGACGGAGGGATTCGAACCCTCGGTACCCCTTACAGGGTACGACGATTTAGCAAACCGTTGCCTTCAGCCACTCGGCCACGTCTCCGGCAGGCGCTGTCGATAGCGAAGACCGTCGCCGGGCGCAATCGGGGGAGCACCAAAGTTCGCGCGTTAACGCGACATCCATGGGGGTTGTGCAGGATGCGGCGTCCTTGTCACCGCGCTGGTTGTCTATGTCCTCCACCCTGAATGCCAGTCGCCAGCCCTCTCGCGAGCGTCGGCCCCTGGATGTGACCGGGCTCCAGGCCCTGGCGGCCACAGCCACCCAAGGCCGGGCTGAGCCCGCAGCGAGCGGCTCGGCACGGCGCGGCCCTTTCCGTCCCGAGGTCTGGCTGAACGCACGTCAGAGACACGCCTCGCGACTCGCGGGCCACTATTTCCGGGCGATCGACGTGCTGGCCGTCATGTCCGTAACGCTCGTCTGCGGATGGGCGGCGGGCTCAGGCAGCCTGCTGCAGGACCGGCTGGCGCTGGTGTTGCCGTTCGGGTTGGGTGCGATCACCGTTCTCGGCCTGATGCGGTCGTTGAGCCTGTACCGTTTTTCGCGCGGCGAAGCGGTGCTGATGCATCTGGGCCGCGTCGCCGCCGTCGTGACGGCGGGCGGAGCCGTCGCCATGGCCATCGGCCTGCTGATCGACCCGGTCGAGGCCGATCTGGCCTGGCTGCTGATCTGGGCGGCGACCACTCTGCTGACCCTCTATACCCTGCACCTGATCTGGAGCGGGACGGTCGCGCGCTGGCGCGTCTCCGGAGCCCTGACCCCCAACGTCGTGCTGGTGGGCGCCACCAAACACGCAGAGCGCCTGATCAAGGAGGCCCTGAAGCGCCGTGACATCAATGTGCTGGGCGTCTTCGACGATCGTCTCGCGCGGTCACCGCAGAGCATCGAGGGTGTGCCTGTGCTGGGTGGATCGAACGACCTCCTGACCCACAAGATGACGCCCTATGTAGACCGCATCGTTTTGGCCATCGATCCCAACGCCCAGGCCCGGGTGCGCGAACTGACCGCACGGCTGCAGACCCTGCCCAACGAAGTCATGCTGCTGGTCGATCCGCAGGGGTCGGACGAGCGCAATGCCGCCCTCGAACGCCTGGCCCGCGCGCCCCTGGCATCGCTGGACGGCCCCCTGGATGCCGACCGCCGTGCGTTCAACAAGCGGATGCAGGATATGCTGGTCGGGGGGCTGGCGCTGGTCCTGCTGGCCCCGGTCATCGCCCTGACGGCCCTGGCCGTACGCCTCGACAGCCCCGGCCCGATCTTCTTCCGCCAACGTCGTCACGGCTTCAATCAGGAAGAGATCGTCGTCTGGAAATTCCGCTCGATGCGCCAGGAGACGGCCGACGCGACGGCCTCGCGTCAGGTCACGGCCGACGACGACCGGGTCACCCGGGTCGGCAAGATCCTGAGGTCGACCAGCCTGGACGAACTACCCCAACTGCTGAACGTGCTCAAGGGCGAGATGTCGCTGGTGGGCCCCCGCCCCCACGCCATCGGCATGAAGACCGGCCAGATCGAGTCGGCCCTGCTGGTCGCCGAATACGCCCACCGCCACCGGATGAAGCCCGGCATGACCGGCTGGGCGGCGATCAACGGCTCGCGCGGCCCGCTCCATAATGCCCAGGACGTGCGTCGCCGCGTCCAGCTCGACGTGGAATATATCGAGCGTCAATCGCTCTGGCTCGACCTCTGGATCATGGCCCTGACAGTACCGGTCCTGCTCGGCGATCGGCTGGCGGTTCGCTGATGTTCTGGCGTGGCGTCTGGGGCTATCTGCCGGCCAATATCATCCAGGGCGTCGTCGGTTTCGGCGCGATCTGGATCTTCACGCGCCTGTTGAGCGCCGACGATTTCGGCCGCTACGCCCTGGCCTTTTCGATCACGATCCTGGCCCACGTCCTGGTCTTCAGCTGGCTGGAAGCCGCCATGGCGCGCTACTGGGCGGCCCAGACGCCGGGCCAGTCCATGGCGGCTCATTTCGCCAGCCTGTATCGTACGACCTTCATCCTGATCGCCCTGTTCGTGCCGGTGGCCGGGATCACCCTGTGGCTCGTGCCGCTGGATCCGGTGTTCAAGATCGCCATCGGCGCGGGATTGCTGGGCAGTCCGGTGCGCTGCCTGACCAAGCTGGCACAGGAGCGATACCGCGCGGCCGGAGAGGTCTCGCGCTCGGCCCTGCTCGACATCGCCACGACCATCGGCGGCCTCGCTATAGGCGTGGGTTTCGCCCTCGGCGGCGCGGGCGGCGCCGCGCCCCTCATCGGGCTTGGCTTGGCACCCCTGTGCGCCCTGCCCTTCATCCTGCCAGGTGAGCTCAGGCAGGCCAGGGCCGGCGTCGTCGAAGTGGCGCGGCTCAAGACCTATGCGGCCTATGGCTATCCGATCGCGGCGTCCCTGACCCTGGCCCTGGTATTGGCCTCGACCGACCGGTTCCTGCTGGCCATCTTCATGGATGAAGCGGCGGTCGGCGCCTATCACGCAGGCTATTCCATCGCCAACCGGACGCTGGACGTGCTGTTTCTGTGGCTGGGTGCGGCGGGTCAGCCGGCGCTGGTCATGGCGCTGGAGCGCGGCGGGCTTGACCGTCTCAAGGAAGCCGCCAGGGAACAGGCCTCGACCTTCTTCCTGATCGGCATCCCGGCAGCAGCCGGTGTGGCCCTCGTGGCGCGCCCGCTCGCCGAGGTCATGATCGGCCCTGATCTCCGCGACGCCGCCACCCTGGTCACGCCGTGGATCGCCCTGTCGGCCCTGCTCTACGGCATGACCGCCTACTATTTCGGCCAGGCCTTCACCCTCGGCCAGAAGACCCGACTGCTGCTGGTGGCGATGATCATCCCCGCCGTCGCGAACGTCCTGCTGAACCTGTTCCTGATCCCCCGTTTCGGCCTCGTCGGCGCGGCCTGGTCAACGGCGATCAGCTTTGGTCTGGGGATGCTCGCGACCTTGGCCATGGGTCGCAAGGTCATTCCCCTGCCCATACCCTGGGACTGCCTGATCCGCTGCCTGATCGCGGCGGGGTTGATGGCGCTTGTCGTCTGGACCCTGCCCCCGATCGGAGGCTTCGCCGAGCTGATGCTGGACGCCACCGTCGGAGCCCTCGTCTACGGCGCGGCGGCGGTCACCATGAACGCTGCGGGCGTCAGGGACCTGATCCTGCGCCTCGTCGCCGAGGCCCGTCAGCGCAGGGCCCCCGCATGACCGTCAGAACCTTCGCCAATCCGGCCAGCCAGACGGCACAACCGATCCTGTCGGTGCTGATCCCGTTCCTGCGCGACGACCCTCAACCCTTGCTGGATGCCCTGGAGACCGAGGCCGCAGCACTGGCGGGGACCGTGGAGGTCGTGGTCATGGACGACGGCACGGGCGACCCCGACCTCACCGTGGCGATCGAGACGCGGATCGCGACCTTTGTCCTCCCCGTCACCCTGCTGACCTTGGCCACGAACGAAGGTCGGTCCAAGGGGCGCAACCGTCTGGCCACGGCGGCGCGCGGAAGCAGCCTGCTGTTCCTCGACAGCGACATGAGGCCAGACACCCCGCATTTCCTCGGCACCTGGGCCGATCTGGTGCGGTGCGATGATCCCGCCGTCGCGTTCGGTGGCTTCTCCCTGCTTCAGGCCCCGACCGACCGGCGCTTCGCGGTACACCGGTCGATGGCGGCGAAGTCAGAATGCGTGGCCCACGATATCCGCGCCCTGACGCCCGAGAAATACGTCTACACCTCAAACCTGCTGGTCCGCCGCGACGTCTTCGACAGCGAAGGCTTCGACGCCGCTTTCGCCGGCTGGGGCTGGGAGGACGTGGAGTGGGCCATGCGGGTCTCGCGGCGATATCCCGTGATCCACGTCGACAATCCGGCGACCCACATGGGCCTCGACACCGTCCAGGCCTTGGCCGGCAAGTACGAACAGTCGGCTCCGAACTTCGCCCGCGTCATCGCCAAACACCCCGACATCATCCAGGGCTACCCCAGCTTCAAGGCGGCCCGATTGCTGAAACGCATTCCGGCTCTGAGTGCCATCCGCCCCTGGATCCGGCGTGTGGCGATGTTCGAGCCCCTGCCGGTGGCCAGCCGCGCCTTCGCCTTGCGCCTCTACCGCGCCGCTCTGTATGCCGAGGCCGTCTGAGATGAGGGATGTCGCGGTCCTGATCCCGACCATGCGGCGGCCGGAAAGCCTGGCTCGCGCGCTGCGGTCGGTCTTTGCCCAGCGGGGCGTCGACGACCGCCTGGCCGAGATCGTCGTCATCGACAACGATCCGACCGGCAGCGCGGCCGGGGTCGTCGCCGGTCTGATCGCCGAGAGCCCCTGCCCCCTCGTCTACCACCACGAGCCGCGTCCCGGCGTCGCGACTGCGCGGAACGCCGGCCTGGGCCGCACGGCCGCCCCCCTCATCGCCTTCCTGGACGACGACGAGGCGGCCGAAGCCGACTGGCTGGCCCGTCTGATCGCCGCGCGCGAGGCCCTGGGCACGGACGTTGTCTTCGGCCCCATCCAAGGACGGGTGCCCGAGGGAACCGGCTGGGCCGCCGCCTATCTGGAGCGGTTCTTCGGCCGCGAGGGTCCGGTCGGCACACAGGTCATCGATCACGCCTATGGCTGCGGCAACTCCCTGATGCTGCGGGACACCGCCCTGCCCGGCGCGACCCCGTTCGATCCGGCGGCCGATCGCAGCGGCGGGGAGGACGACGCCCTTTTCCAGGCGCTGGAAGCTCGTGGCGGCACCTTCGGCTGGGCCGCCGACGCCTGGGTCGACGAGTTCGCGCCGCCGCACCGGGCCACGATGCGCTACGCCCTCGCCCGCGCCTTTGCCTATGGCCAGAGCCCCAGCCAGCTGGCGGCCCGGGACCGCAAACCCGTCGCCGTCGTTCGGTGGATGCTGATCGGTGCTGCGCAGACTGTCGTCTGGAGTGCCGCTTCGATCGCCTTGAGCGCGATCGGCAATCCCCGCCGCGCCCAGATGATGGACCGGACCGCAAGGGGCCTGGGCAAGGTCCTTTGGTTCAAGGGCTTCGAACCACAGTTCTATGGCGCGCGCGAACTGGCTCGCCTCGACGCATTAAATCCCGCCTGATCGGCGGGATCGCCATTTGGGCGTAACCCGGCGTCGACATGCCGAGCCCCCACCCGACAAAGGAATAGATTCCTCTCTGGCTCTTGCGCCCAGTGGGCCGCCTCCCATATCCGATGTCGGGTTTTTGAAATTGTCAGTCGATCGACGCGCTCCCCCAAGCCTAAGCGCATCACGCCCGGCGGGCTTCGACGCGGCCATCGCCTTTCGCCCGCTTCAGAGAACTGGCGGTCTGGCGGTTTGGCGGCCTGTTTTCTGACCGCCGCCGCCAAAGTGGGGCAGATGGCGGTTTGGCGCTTTGGCGGCCACTTTCCGTAACCGCCACCGCCATTGCGGCGCGTTCCCTAGCCGGTCAGCCGCTTCAGGAACGGCGGGGCCTTGTAGGTCGAGCGGTTGACCACGATCCCGGCGATCCGGCCGCCCACCGCCTCGATCTCGTCGCGCAAGGTGACCGGCTCGTTCGCCGGCGTCGATCCGGCCGAAACCACCAGCACGGTCGCGTCCACATAGGGGGCCAGGGTCAGGGCGACGTCGTTCCGATCGGCGGCGGGGGCGTCGATGATGATGGTGTCGCCGTGTTTGCGCATGGCGTCCCAGTAGCGCGGATCCGGCAAGGGCTCGGCGCGCTGTCCCGAACGAAGCCCCTCGGCCCTGAACCGCGTCACCCACAGTCGGCCGCCCAGACAGGCACGGGCGGTCATCAGACGCGACGGCGCGACCGGCTTGTTGTCGCGTCCCAGCACCGGCGGGGTCACCACATAGAAGACCGATCCGTCGGGGGACGCCGCCGCGGACGGTCCCAGACGCCCGAAACGTTCCGGCTCGGCGGCCACCGCCTCCTGCTGGCCCTGCTGAATCAGGTCCGCGTCGATCAACCACGCGGGCTTGCGCGCCCTGACGGCGGCCAGTCGGGCGAACTCGCGCGCGACCGTCGATGTGCCCTCGCCGGTCGTGGCGCAGGCGAACTGGATCACCCGCCCGCGGTGAGCGGGTGCCGGCCCCAGCGCGGCCCAGAGGCCCGCCATCTCGGATGTCAGATCAACCATCGAATCGGTTACGCGCTACACGGGTTCTCAAGGCTAACACGCAGAACTCATGGCGCGCGCCTCAAGCCTTCATCGGCGCGACGGCGAGCACCGGAAGGTTCAGGGTCCGCCCCGCCGACGCCGGGGTGATGAAGCCCCGGCGGCTGAAGACCCGCAACAGGCCGACGCACAGGGCCGTGAACCCGGCGAACAGGAAGACCAGGGCCAGCAAGGGCACCTTCAGGCTCGACCCCCGCGTCGGCGCGGCCGGGTCGGAGATCACGATGACATTGTCCGCCCCGTTGCGGACGAGGTCATTCTCGGCACGGCTCTGACTGCCGCGTTGCTGGAACTCGCGGATACTGGCCGTCAGGTTGTCGCGGTTGCCGGCGAGGATGGTGTTCTGGCTTTCCAGCGCCGTCAGCCGGGACTGGCGGTCCCGCAACTGGGCCAACTGTGCGTCGACTACCGCCAGCTTGGCGGCCAGGGCGTCGCGGTCGGCCTCGGCATTGGTGCGGGCGGTCTCGAGAGCCGTCCAGTTGGTGTTGGGCCCGGTGCGGACCTCCTTGGCACCGACGGTGTCGCCACCGGCGACATAGGCCTGCATGGCCGCGATCTCGGCGTCCTTATCCTTCACCGGCTGGGCGTCGGGCGTATAGCGCGCCAGCAGTTGCTCCCGCTCGGTTCGCAGCGTCAGGATCCGGTCCTGGGCCGAAATGTTCAAGTCCTGTTGCAGCACGATCTCGGCGGGCGTCATGGCCAGCTGTTGCTCGATCGTGGCCAGACGCTGTGTGGCCTGGGTCAGCTGGGCTTGGGTGGTCAGCCGGTCGGCGAAGGTCGTCTGATAGGTCGCCGCCGCCGACGCCTTGGCCGTGGTGAAATCCCCGATGTCGTTTGACGCCAGGAACTGTTCATAGGCCGCGTCCACCTCGGCCAGTTCGCCCTCGAAGGCGGTCTTCTGGCGATCGATCGCAGACGTCGATCCATCCTGGAACACCTCGCGGCGATAGCCCCGATAGGCCTCGATGATTGCAGCCAGGACATTGGCCGACTTCTCGGCATTGTCGCTCTCATAGCCCAGGGAGATGATTCCGCTGGTCGGGGTGGTGCCGATCGTCAGGCTGTCGTTGATCTCCTTGATCGCGTCGCCTTCCTGCTTGGCCATGGGCGCGGCGGACGGCTTTTTCTGGAAGGCCGAGACACCCAGGGTGCGGACGGCGCGCAGCTTGACCTCGCGGCTGCCGATGATCTGGGCCTCTGTATTGGCGATCTCGCCAGGCGTCGGCGGCGCGGGCCGTTCGGTCAGAGTGCCGACCCGGGACTGATAGACATATTCCTGGCCCGCCCCGGCATAGATGGTGGCCCCTGCGACATAGGTCTTCTTGATCGTCAGCACCGCCGCCGCCCCGATCGCGAACACGACCAGGAAGATCAGGATCATCAGCCCCAGCTCGCGGAACAGCAGGCCGATCACGTCCAGCAGGCCGTAGCGCGGTCGGGTCGATACGGTGGCCGTCGAACGCATGACTGGGGCGAATCCGTAGTATCTATGAATGACACCGATCCTTGGCGGACCCGCATTAACCATTGGTTACCCATAACCGGCGAGCCTCACCGATATCGCTTTCCGTCCCGTCCGAACGAGACCCCATGATTCCCGACCGCCGACACCTGTTGATGCTCATCGGCACCGCGGCCCTGACCGGGTGCGGGGCGACCCAGAGCCTGATGCCGCGCGAACGGCCGCTGACGGGCGAGCGGATCACGACTGAGGGGTTCGAGCCCGTCGGCTTCTCGGACTGGACCGACGCCGAGCCGGAATACCTGCTCTATCCCGGCGACGAGATCGAGATCGCCACGCCGACGGCCCCCGAACTGACCCGCACGCTGAAGGTCGGCCCCGACGGACGGGTCGCCCTGCCCCTGATCGGCCAGGTCATGGCGGCGGACCACACCTTGTTCGAGCTGGAGACGAATGTCTCATCCGCCCTGGCCTCGCAGTTGGTGCGACCGGTCGTGGAGATCACGCTGAAACAGGCCGGGCCGATGAAGGTCTGGGTCGCCGGTGAGGTGCGAACGCCGGGCGTCTACGACATGCCGGGCGACATCGACGCGCTGCAAGCGATCGTCATGGCGGGCGGCTATCTGCCCAGTGCGCGATCGGGACGGGTTGCCGTCCTTCGGCGTGGCCCAGGCGGAACTCGAATGCTGCGTGACATCGACGCGCGCGAGCGTCGTGGAGAAGTGGTGGCCCTGCGCCGAGGCGACATGATCTATGTACCGCGCTCGACTCTCGGCGAACTGGCCAACTTCTTCACCCAGGTGAAGGCGGCCCTGCCGGTCGGCTTCAACTACACGATCAACGGCCAGTATCAGCAGTTCTGATACCTCCCTCCCCTTGTGGGAGAGAGAAGTCTATGCCGCGAACTTGACCACGCCGGCGTCGACATAGCGGCGCGCGGCAGCCTGGGCCTCCGCGATTTCCTCGCGTTCCATCTCGGCCGACATCTCGCGGCGATAGACGCGGGCTTCCATCGAACCCTTCATGGCCGCCAGGTTGAAGATCATGTGGGCCGAGACCCGGTCCATC
Source organism: Brevundimonas sp. (assembly GCF_016463485.1). Lineage (GTDB taxonomy): Bacteria > Pseudomonadota > Alphaproteobacteria > Caulobacterales > Caulobacteraceae > Brevundimonas. The sequence continues at coordinate 15,004 of NZ_JAEMRD010000039.1, read as the reverse complement.
GGACATCCGCCCGACCCGGACGAATACATCATCCCCAGTCGGAACAGGGCGTCGCCGTCCATCTCGGCGGTCGGCAGGGGGAGACCGGCGTCGGCGGTCTCGAACTCAGGCATCGCTTCTTGCATGACCAGATCCTCGTTGACGCCGCCCGTTCTGGGCCCGTCCTTGTAGGTCTGATCAAATACCCGCGGTTTGAAGTTAAAGTTAACGGCGCAAAGGTCCGCGAATTCTTTTCAGTAAAGGCGGAATGAACACTGAAATCCGCGTTCACATCCTCTCAAGACGCGGGTAACACGGGCTTCATACATGTACAGGCGAGGTTAACGCGCGCGCTGGCCGAACAGAAGTTTGCGGGCGTCTTCGGCCGCCTTGCCCGAGGCCGCCAGATTGCCTCTCAACGCCTCGCCCAGCGCGCGCCCGGCGATCACGGCAGGGCGCGATCCCACCCGGGCCAGCCAGCCCTTCAGGTTCGGAAACTCATCGATGTTCTGCCCCTGCAATTCGGGCAGCACCCACGGCCAGGCGGCCATGTCGGCGATGGAATAGTCACCTGCCAGATAGTCGCGGTCGGCCAGCCGCCGATCCATGACGCCATACAGCCGGTGAGTCTCATTGGTGTAGCGGGCGACGCCATAGGCGATGTGGCGCTGGTCCGGCGTGATCGCCCTCGCATACTGGCGGAAATGATGGGTCTGGCCTGCCATCGGGCCCAGACCACCGACCTGCCAGAACAGCCACTGGTCGATCTCGGCCTTGCGCCGCAGGTCGGTCGCGTAGAACTTGCCGGACTTGGCGGCCAGATATTGCAGGATGGCCCCGGACTCGAATATCGACAGAGGCAAACCGTCCGGCCCGTCCGGGTCGATGATGGCCGGCATTCGGCCGTTGGGGCTTATCTTCTGGAAGGCCGGCTCGAACTGCTCGCCCTTGCCGATGTTCACCGGCTTCAGCTCGTAGGCGAGGCCCATCTCTTCCAGGGCGATGGAAACCTTCCAGCCGTTTGGCGTGGGCCAGTACCAGAGTTCGATCGGACGGGGCATGGCGATCCTGACAGGGCTGAGGCGGCGATCCGCACCGGGGTGAAGCTGGGTGCCCAAGCCCTCTTCCGCAACCCGGCTGTACGCCCAACGCGACATTCAGCCGGGGTTCATGCGAGGAAGACGAACCTGTCCACAAGCCGCCCGAAAAGGGCGTGCGGGGAAAACGACCATGAAACGCTCTCTGATGGTGTTTGCAGCCATCTCCGCCTTTGTCCTGCCGGCCCTGGCGCCGGTGGCGACCCTCGCCCAGGACATCGGCGACCGGGGTCAGGACGACCGTGCGCAGGGTCCCCGTCGTGACGGCGGCCGTCCCGGCAACCGCGAGGAAACAGCCGGGGGCGATCGCGGCGGCCGCGACACCAGCGGCGACCGGCGCGGCGGTGACGGCGACCGTGGCGGCGGAGGTGGCGGAGGCCGCCCGGCTCGCGACGAGACGCCTGCCCCACCAGCCCCGCAGCCTCAGCCTCAGCCAGACCGCTCGGGCGGCCAGGACAGGGTCAGCCGGCCCGACCTCGGGGGCGGCAATGCCGGCCAGGGTCGCGACGGACGTGATCGCGGTGACCGCAACGGCGGCAACGGCGGCTGGAACGGGGGCGGCCAGAATCGCCCCGACCGGGACCGGCCCGACAACGGCAATGGTGGCTGGAACGGCGGAAACCAGGGTCGCCCCGGCCAGGACCGACCAGGTCAGGACCGCCCCAATCGTCCCGACAACAATGGTGGCTGGAACGGTAACGGTGGCTGGAACGGCGGCAATCAGGGTCGCCCCGGTCGGGACCGGCCCGGCCAGGATCGTCCCAACCGCCCCGACAACAACGGCGGCTGGAACGGCAACGACCGCAATCGTCCGGGCGACTGGAACAACGGCGGCGATCGCAGCCGCGATCGTGACCGGACGCGCCAGGAGTACCGCAGCCGCTTCGATTCCAACCGCTGGCAACAGAACTGGAACCGCAGCCACCGCTCCGACTGGTGGCGGTCCGACCGTCGCTTCAACGGCTGGTCCGGCGTCCGCCTCGGCTTCTATTTCGCGCCGGGCTATGGCTATTACAGCGTTCCCCGGAACTACTATGGCCGCCAGTATTACGCGGGTGACTACCTGCCCTCGATCTTCTGGCGCTATTCGGTCAACGACTATCGCACCTACGGCCTGGGCTATCCGCCTCCTGGAACGCGGTGGGTCTATGTCGACAATGCCATCTATCTGATCGACGAGTACGACGGCTATATCATCGACGTCATCCGCGACGCCTGGCGCTGGTAGACAGACCATCAGCGACGATCTCGGCCCCTCCTCGGAGGGGCCGTTTTTGTTGGTGCCCGGCAGTCAACCCTGAATGGGGCGTTCAGGAGCGGTTCAGGCAGCGCCGACGATCCTGTTCTCACGGTGGGGTTCAACAGCCGCTGCAGGCGGCTCAGCTCAGGAGACCGAGATGAAGAGGATGATCAAGTTCGCCGCGCTCGCCGTCGCCACGGTGGCGATGACCGCAGCGCCCATGGCCGCATCGGCCCAGTCGTGGCGTGGCGGGGATCGCGACCGCGACGGCCGCTACGAGCGCTGGGAGCGCCGTTCGGACCAGAACCGCCATGATGGCGGCCGCTACACCCGCAACGAGCGGTACAACGACTACCGGCGTGGCCAGCGCGATCAGTGGCGCGACAACCGCTACTATGGCCCACCGCACGGCAACGCCTATGGCTACAACCAGCGCCGCTGGTATCGGGGGGCGACGCTGCCGTACCAGTACCGGTCCAACTGGTACATTCGCGACTACAACCGGTACGGCTATGCGCCTCCGCCGCGTGGCTACGGATACTACCGGACCGACACGGGCGACATCGTCGTCGCCGCCCTGGCCACCGGCGTGATCCTGTCGCTGCTGGGGAATTAAGGCACCGTCACCCTCGGGCTCGACCCGATGGCCGGACCATCGGCAGGCAGAACAGTCGAGGGGCGCACCAGTGATGGTGCGCCCCTTTCTTTGTCCGGCATGATGACCGTCCGGCCCTCGGGTCGAGCCCGAGGGTGACGGCGCTGCCTACAGACCCAGCGTGGCCTTCAGGATCGCGTTGACGGAGGCGGGGTTGGCCTTGCCGCCGGTGGCCTTCATGACCTGGCCCACGAACCAGCCCAGGGCCTGGGGCTTTTCGGCGACGGCGGCGGCCTTGTCGGGGTTGGCGGCGATCAGGTCGTCGACGGCCTGTTCGATGGCGCCGGTGTCGTTGACCTGGACCAGACCGCGCGCCTCGACCACCTGACGCGGCGAGCCTTCGCCGTTCCAGACGTGGTCGAACACCTCCTTGGCGATCTTGGAGGAGATGACCCCCTCCTCGATCAGGGCGACCAGTTCGGCGACGTGGGCGGCCGGCAGCGGGCTGGCGTCGAACTCAAGCCCGTCCGCAGACAGACGCGCCGTCAGCTCGTTGGTGACCCAGTTGGCGACCAGCTTGGCGTCGCGACCGGCGGCGGCAGTTTCGAAATAGTCGGCCTTGGCCTGGTCCGAGATCAGGACGACGGCGTCGTATTGCGACAGGCCGTATTGGCTCATCAACCGGCGGCGCTTCTCGTCGGGCAGTTCAGGCAGGTTGGCCTTGATCTCGTCGATCCAGGCCTGCTCCAGTTCAAGCGGCAGCAGATCCGGATCGGGGAAGTAGCGGTAATCGTTCGCCTCTTCCTTGGACCGCATAGAACGGGTCTCGTTCTTCGTGGGATCGTAGAGGCGGGTCTCCTGGATGATCTTGCCGCCGTCCTCCAGGATCTCGATCTGCCGGCGCGCCTCGATGTTGATGGCCTGACTGATAAAGCGGAACGAGTTGACGTTCTTGATCTCGCAGCGCGTCCCAAGGTGTTTGAAGTCGCCGTCCGCCTTGAACTTGGCGTACTGGCCCTCGCGGCAGACCGAGACGTTGACGTCGGCGCGCAGATTGCCCTTCTCCATATCGCCGTCGCAGGTGCCCAGATAGATCAGGATCGTCCGGATCTTCTTGACGTAGGCGACGGCCTCTTCCGGCGAGCGGATGTCGGGCTTGGACACGATCTCCATCAGGGCGGTGCCGGCGCGGTTCAGGTCGACGAAGCTCTCGGTCGGCGACAGGTCGTGGATCAGCTTGCCCGCGTCCTGTTCCAGGTGCAGCCGCTCGATCCCGACGTTGAAGAAAGACCCGTCCTCGGCCTCGACCTCGACGACCCCCTCGCCGACGATGGGGAAGTACAACTGGCTGATCTGATAGCCGGTGGGCAGATCGGGGTAGAAATAGTTCTTGCGGTCGAACTGGCTGCGCTTGTTGATCTGGGCCTTGAGGCCCAGGCCGGTCTTGACCGCCTGTTCAACGCAGTGGCCGTTCAGGGTCGGCAGCATGCCGGGAAAGCCCGCATCGACCAGCGACACCTGCTCGTTCGGCCCCGCGCCAAAGCCAACGGCGGCGCCAGAGAACAGCTTGGCCTTCGACGCCACCTGGGCGTGGATCTCCAGCCCCATGACGATTTCCCAGGCTCCGGTGCGGCCCTGGATGAGGTTTGATTTGGTCGTGGTGTCGGTCATGGGGCTTGATTAGCGTCCTGAAGCGATCGGCGAAAGTTGCTGTCTTGAGCCTGTCTCAAATCAATGTTCTCGTAACGTTGGGAAACAGCCAGGAAACACCATGACCAAGACCCTCGCCGCCTTCGCCGCGCTCGCCCTCGTCGCGGCGCCCCTGACCAGCGCAACGAGCGCCGCCGTGGCCCAGACCGCGCCGGCACCGGCTCCGCTGACCGTGAACAGCCCGATCAAGGCGCTGCTGGCCAACCCCGCGACCAAGGCCATCCTCGACAAACACCTGCCCGGCCTGGCGAACCACCCGGCCCTGCCTCAGTTCCAGGACATGACATTGACCCAGGTCATGCCGATGTCGCAGGGGGCGGTGACCGCAGAGATCATCGCTGCCATCGACACCGACATCAAAGCTCTGCCGGCCCGTTGATCAGACCGGGCCTCTCCCCCAAGGAGAGGCCCGGGCTCGCTAGTTCACCACCACTTATCCGCCTTGCCGGTAAAGCCCGCCGCCTTTTCCAGCGCCGACGCCACCTGGAACACCGTGGCTTCGTCCAGGGCCTTGCCGATGACCTGAAGGCCCAGCGGCAGTCCGTTCGCATCGACGCCGGCGGGGACCGAGATGCCCGGCAGGCCCGCCAGGTTGGCGGTCACCGTGAAGATGTCGTTGAGGTACATGGTCACCGGATCGACCTCCTTGTCGCCGATGGCGAAGGCGGCGGACGGGGTGGAGGGGGTCAGGATGGCGTCGACCTGGTCCCAGACGTTGTCGAAATCCTCGGCGATGCGGCGGCGGACCTTGAGCGCCCGAACGTAGTAGGCGTCGTAGAATCCGGCCGACAGCACGTAGGCCCCGATGGTCAGGCGGCGCTGAACCTCCTTGCCGAAGCCCTCGGCGCGGCTCGTCTCGTAGAGGTCGGTCAGGCTGGTCGCGTTCTTGGCCCGATGCCCGAAGCGCATCCCGTCATAGCGGGCCAGGTTGGACGAGGCTTCAGCCGGGGCCACGATATAGTAGGTCGGCAGGGCGTACTTCGTGTGCGGCAGGCTGATGTGGACGATCTCGCAGCCGGCGTCCTTGAGCCAGGTCATGCCCTGGGCCCACAGGGCCTGGATCTCGTCGGGCATGCCGTCGACGACGTATTCGGCCGGGACGCCGATGCGGAGGCCCTTGACCGAGTTGCCGACGAAGCGGGACCAGTCGGGGGTCGGGATGTCGAGGCTGGTCGAATCCTTGACGTCGAAGCTGCACATCGACTTCAGCAGCAGGGCCGCGTCCTCGACGTTTTTCGCGATCGGGCCAGCCTGGTCCAGCGATGAGGCAAAGGCGACCATGCCGTAGCGGCTGGCGCGGCCGTAGGTCGGCTTGATCCCGACCGTGCCGGTGAAGGCGGCCGGCTGGCGGATCGAGCCACCGGTGTCCGACGCCGTGGCGGCCAGGCAGAGGTCGGCGGCGACGGCGCAGGCCGAACCTCCCGAGCTGCCGCCCGGCGTCAGGTCGGCGTTGGAACCCTTTGATTTCCAGGGGTTCACGACCGGACCAAAGGCGCTGGTCTCGTTCGACGAGCCCATGGCGAACTCGTCCATGTTCAGCTTGCCAAGCATGACAGCCCCGTCGCGCCACAGGTTGGCGGTGACGGTTGATTCATACGGCGGGACGAAGCCGCGCAGCATATTGGAGCCGGCCGTGGTCTGGACGCCGTCGGTGCAGAACAGGTCCTTGATGCCGAGCGGCGCGCCTTCCAGCACACCGCCCTGCCCGGCGGCAAGCCGCGCGTCGGACGCCTTGGCCATGTCGATCGCCTTGCCGGCGGTGACCTCGACATAGGCGTTCAGGGTCGGGTTGGCGGCCTCGATGTTGGACAGGAAGGCGCGGGTGATCTCTTCCGAGGAAAAGGCCCTGGCCTTGAGGCCGTCGACGGCACCCTTGAGGGTCAGTTGGGTCAGGTTGCTCATGACTATTCCACCACCTTGGGCACGGCGAAGAAGCCGTCGGCGGATTTGGGGGCGTTGGACAGGACGTCGGCGACCTTGTTGCCGTCGGTGACGACGTCGTCGCGCCAGCGCAGGGCCTGGGCGACGTTGGAGGTCATGGGTTCGACCCCCTCAACATCGACCTCGTTCAGCTGGTCGATCCAGGCCATGATGCCGTTCAGCTCGCCGGCCAGCGGCTCCAGCCGGTCTTCCGGCGTCTTGATGCGGGCGAGAAAGGCGACCTTGCGCACGGTCGCTGCGTCGATGGCCATGCGGCCCTCCGGATAGTCGAGGCGAGAGGGCCGGTGACTAGCCGCCCGGGGCCGGAATCACAAGGATTCGCGCCAAGGCTGGGCGGTTCGGCCGGACCGTGCGAACAGAAAAACAGGGTCTGAATGGTCTGAATGGTCTGAACTCGCCGATGTCCGGACTCAAAAAACAGAGTCCGAAGAGTCCGGACTCAAAAACAGAGTCCGAGGAGTCCGAGGAGTCCGACGAGTCCGGACTCTGCCGGTGTCGCGGGTGCGCGTCAGGCTGCGATTGTCAAAGACCGGGGTCGAACGGGCAGTCTACCACCACCGCGACCGGCGCCAGGTCGAGAGGCCCGAGATTGCACCAATCCCTTGCAGGGCAAGGGATTGGTGCGGAAAAGTATTTCAGTCGGCCGGCATCATCCGCACATTGACCGGCTGGGTCTCGTGGATCGGGCCGACGGGGAAGACGATGATGGCGCGGCGTTTGCGGCTGCCGATCGTGCCTTCGGCATCCATCGTGCTTTCCTCGATTTCCAGATCGACCTGGCCCGGCACCTCGTTCAGCACCTTGAAGTCGAGGAAATCGCCGAGGCCATAGACCCACCAGCCGTCGGCCGGGCTGCGGTAGAAGGCGATATAGGTCTGGAGCCCGTTCATGGCGGGATCACCGCCGGCCGTGCCGAAGATCTTGGCCCCGACGCCCTGCTGCTTGTCCAGCGAGTAGAGTTCGACAACCCCGGCCGAGTATTGCAGCGTCTCGTCCGGCAGGGCCTTGACCGGCAGGCCGCGCGACGTCGGCGTCAACGGGGCGATGGTCGGCGGCGTTCCGGCGACGGCGGGCACGACGGTGGGCGGTGACGGGGTCGCAGCCGTTGGGGCGGCGGGTTGCTGGAAGGCGGTCCAGGCGGCGGTCAGCCGGTCGCAGCCCGTCAGGGACAAGGCGGCAAGCAGGGCGGCGGCGGTGATCAGGCGCGTGGTCATCGGTTCCTCCGGTTCGGCGCGACAGTGGCGCGGCACACGGCGCGATACAACAGCGTTCGCCCACAAGGACGTCGCCGGACCTTTGACGCATGCTTGCGCGGGGTCTACCGCACGGCCGTGCCCGTTCTTGACCTGCTTGACCTGTCCGCCGCCTGTCCGCCCAACACGGCGTGGATGGGGCTCGACCTCGGGGAACAGACGATCGGGGTAGCGACGTCGGATACCTCGCGCATGATCGCCAGCCCGCTCGAGCTGGTGCGTAAGTCCAAATTCACCCAGGACGCCGAACAGCTGTTCCGGCTGATGGCGCACCGCAAGGTGTCAGGGCTGGTCGTCGGCCTGCCGGTCAATATGGACGGGACCGAGGGGCCGCGCGCCCAGTCGTGCCGGGCGTTCGCGCGCAACCTGATCCGGCTGCGCGACGTTCCGATCGCCTTCTGGGACGAGCGTCTGTCGACCAGCGCGGTCGAGCGGTTCCTGATCCACGAGCTGGACCTGAGCCGCAAGCGCCGTGCCGGGGTCGTCGATCGCACCGCCGCCGCCTGGATCCTGCAAGGGGCGCTGGACCGGGTGCGGGATCAGGCGACATGGGTCTGACGGCCACCCTGGCCGGGGTTATCCCGGTCTTTCTGATGATCGTGCTGGGCTATGGGCTCCGGAAATCGAACTTCCTGCCCGACAAGACGTGGCGGCCGATCGAGAAGCTGTCGATCAACCTGCTCTATCCCGGCTTTCTGATCCCCTCGATCTGGGGCGCGGACCTGTCTGGCGGCAGCGCGGGCGCAGCGGCGGGGGCGGCGGTGAGCGCCATCGTCATCGTCTCGGCCCTGACCCTGCTGGCCAAGCCGCTGATGACGATCGACGGACCGGCCTATACCTCGGTGTTCCAGGGGGTGATCCGGTGGAACAGTTTCGTCTTCCTGCCGGTGATCCAGGCGTCGTTCGGGGCCGAGGGGCTGGCGCTGGCGGCCGTGATGATCGCCTGCATCATTCCGGTGACCAACATCCTGTGCGTTGCCGTCCTGGCCCGCTGGGGCGCGGACCAGCGGGGCGTGTCGCCGCTGGCTCTGGTTCGGGCCATGCTGGCCAATCCGATCCTGCTGGCCTGTCTGATCGGACTTGCGCTCAATTTCGCGCGCGTGCCGCACCTGCCGGGAGTCACCGAGACGCTCCAACTGCTGGGATCGGCCGCCTTGCCGCTGGGGCTGATCATCGCGGGGGCTGGCCTCAGCTTCGCCGAGGTCGCGCGGCGCAAATGGACGGTGATCGGAACATCCTTCGTGAAGCTGATCCTGATGCCGCCGCTGATGTGGGGGCTGTGCATCCTGTTCGGCGGCGATCATCTGGCGCAAGGTGTGGCCATGCTGTGCGGGGCGGCGCCGGGGGCCGCGGCCGCCTATCTGCTGGCGCGTCAGATGGGCGGGGACGCACCGCTGATGGCCGGAGTCATCGCCCTGACCACCGTGATGAGCGCCCTGATGATCCCGATCCTGCTGTTCCTGTTTCATCTGACGTGATTGTTGCCTTTCAAGAGAGCCTGATTCACGGCCCTGGTGTCGCGCGAGGCGCTTCCCCCTCCACCGATCAGGCTCTATAGGCGGCCTTCGATGACCCAGGCCTCCGCTGTCACCGACCTGATCTCCGAGCGGCTGGTCCCGTTCCCGACCGCCCATTTCCTGTCCGCAGGCGACCTGAACCCGCCGGCCGCCCTGGCCCTGCTGGACATCGCCGACGTGTTCGTCGATCTGAACCGGCTGGCGGCGAGCGAGGGCGGCAAGACACTGGACCTGCTCAGCGGGCGCACGGTCGTGAACATCTTCTTCGAAAACTCGACGCGAACCAGTTCGTCGTTCGAGATCGCGGCCAAGCGGCTGGGGGCCGACGTCGTGACCATGCCGGTGCAGGCGTCGTCGGTGGCCAAGGGCGAGACCCTGATCGATACGGCCGTGACGCTGAACGCCATGAAGCCCGACATCCTGGTGGTGCGGCACGGGGCCTCGGGCGCGGCGGCCCTGCTGAGCCAGAAGGTCGGATGTGCGGTCGTCAATGCGGGCGATGGGCGCCATGAACATCCGACCCAGGCGCTGCTGGACCTGCTGTCGCTGCGGCGCGCCTTCGGGGATGTCGGCGGGCTGACCGTGGCGATCTGCGGCGACATCACCCACAGCCGGGTGGCGCGGTCGAACGTGGCGTTGCTTTCGATGATGGGAGCCCGCGTCCGGCTGATCGGGCCGCCGACCCTGGTGCCGGGCGACGCCGACCGCTGGGGCTGCGAGGTGTTCCACGACATGCGCGAGGGGCTGGAGGGCTGCGACGTCGTGATGATGCTGCGGCTTCAGCTGGAGCGGATGGAGGGGGCGCTGGTGCCGTCCACGCGCGAGTATTTCCGCTTCTGGGGCCTGGACCGCGAGAAACTGGCCTGGGCCAAACCGGGGGCGAAGGTCATGCATCCGGGGCCGATGAACCGGGGGGTCGAGATCGATTCGGACGTCGCCGACGATCTGTCGGTGTCGCTGATCCAGGATCAGGTCGAGATGGGGGTGGCGGCGCGGATGGCAGTGCTGGCGTCGCTCTGGGCCCGGTCGGGAGCCATCCGATGAGCGCGCTGGCCATCATCAACGCCCGCCTGCTGGACCCCGTCAGCGACTATGACGGTCAGGGCGCGGTCCTGATCGCCGACGGACGGATCGTCGAGGTCGTGCGCGGCGGCGACGTCCGCGTGCCTGCGGGCGTCGAGGTCGTGGACGCCCGCGGCCTGTGCCTGTCGCCCGGCCTGATCGACATCCGCGTCAAGACCGGCGAGCCGGGCTTCGAGCCCAAGGAGACGCTGAAGTCGGCCAGTCTGTCGGCGGCGGCGGGCGGGGTGACCACCATCGTGATCCAGCCGGATACCGATCCGGCCGTGGACGACCCGGCCATGGTGGACTTCATCCAGCGACGCGGCGCGGCGCTGAACCTGGTCAATGTCTATGCGGCGGGCGCGGCGACGCAGCGGCGCGAGGGCCAAAGGATGGCCGAGATCGGCCTGATGCACGAGGCGGGGGCCCTGTACTTCACCGACGGCGACCGGGTGATCGCCAACAGCCGCACCCTGCAAAGGGTCATGAGCTATGCCGGGACATTCAACGCCCTGATCGCGTGCCGGCCGGCCGATCCCTGGATGAGCGAGGGAAGTGTGGCGACGTCGGGGGAGCTGGCGACCCGTCTGGGGCTGTCGGGCGTACCGGCCATCGCCGAGCGCATCCAGCTGGATCGCGACCTGGCCCTGGTCGAACAGACCGGCGCGCGGTTCCTGGTCGACCAGATCTCGACCGCCGATGCGCTGGACAGCCTGGCGCGGGCGCGGGGCAAGGGGCTGGAGGTCGCGGCGTCGGTGTCGATCAATCACCTCTGCTTCAACGAGATCGACATCGGCGACTACCGGACCTTCTATAGGCTGGACCCGCCGCTTAGGCCCGAGAGCGATCGACAGGCTTTGATCGAAGCCGTGCGCGACGGGCTGATCGACGTCATCACTTCGGCCCACGCCCCCCTGCCCGCCGAGGACAAGCGCCGTCCGTTCGCCGAGGCGGCGCCGGGGGCCATCGGGCTGGAGACTTTACTGGCGGCCGCGCTCAGCCTGCACCACGAGGACGGGGTGCCGCTGCTGGATATCCTGCGGCCCATGACGGCGGGGCCGGCGGGACTGCTGGGGCTGGACAACGGCGTGCTGGAGGCTGGCGCGCCGGCCGATCTGGTGCTGTTCGATCCGCATGCGCCGGTGATCGTCGATGCGGCGACGCTGAAGTCCAAGTCCAAGAACTCGCCGTTCGACGGGCGGCGTTTGCAGGGCAAGGTCATCGGGACCTGGGTCGGCGGTCGAAAGGTTCACTGACCCTCTCCCCTCGCAAGGGGAGAAGGCGGTCAGAGGCTCTTGGCGAACGCTTCCAGATCCTCGGCCGTATTCAGAGCCACGGCTTCCGCGTCGGGCGCGCCGCGCTTGGCCATACCGGTCAGGACCTTGCCCGAGCCGACCTCGGCGAAACGGGTGACGCCACCCTCGCCCGTCATCCAGTTCAGGCTCTCGCGCCAGCGGACGCGGCCGGTGACCTGCTCAACCAGCAGGCGGCGGATGACCTCGGGATCGGTCTGGGGGCTGGCGGTCACATTGGCGACCAGGGGCACGGCGGGGGCCAGGATGGTCGCCGAGGCCAGGGCACTGGCCATCTCGTCGGCGGCGGGCTGCATCAGCGGGCAGTGGAAGGGGGCCGAGACGTTCAGGTGGATGGCACGGGCACCCAGTTCCTTGGCCTTTTCGATGGCGCGTTCGACGGCGGGCTTGTCGCCCGAGATGACGATATTGCCGCCGACATTGTCATTGGCGACGACGCAGGTTCCGATCTCGGACCCCGCCGCCGCAGCGGCCTCGGCCAGGACCAGATCCGTCTTGGGCCCGATCAGCGAGGCCATGCCGCCGACGCCGACCGGCACCGCGCGCTGCATGGCCTGACCGCGCAGCTTCAGCAGGCGGGCGGCGTCGGTCAGGGTGATCGAACCGGCCGCGCAAAGGGCGGAGTATTCACCCAGAGAATGGCCGGCGACGTAGGAGGCCTGGGTCACGTCGAAACCGAACTCGGATTTCAGCACCCGCATCGCCGCCATCGACACCGCCATCAGGGCCGGCTGGGCGTTCTCGGTCAGGGTCAGCAGGTCTTCCGGGCCCTCGCGCATGATCTGCGACAGGTTCTGGCCCAGGGCCTCGTCGACCTCGGCCATGACGTCGCGGGCGACCGGGAAGGCGTCCCCCAGCAGGCAGCCCATCTTCAGGCTCTGACTGCCCTGACCGGGAAACAGCAATGCAAGCGACATTCGAGGCGCCCTCTGATTATTGATTTGGCGCGGAGGGCTAGGCCAATCGTGACGCGGGGGCAAGCGGGGCGCGCCGCCCGACCGCATCGCCGGGCCAGAGCGGTGCCGTGAAGACGGCCGCCAGATGATCCATCAGGGCCGCGACCCGGGCCGGCCGGGGCCCCCCACCCGGTGCCACCAGATGCAGGTTGATCTCCGGCAGGGACCAGTCCGGCAGGATGACCTCCAGCCGCCCCTCGGCGATGTCGCGCCAGTGGATGAACTCCGGCTGTTCGGCGATACCGAGGCCCGCACACAGGGAGGCGGTGAGCGCATCAGCATTGTTGGCGCGCAAGGGTCCGGCCAGTCGCACCACGGCCTCCTCACCCGTCTTCACATGCCGGAACCGCCAGGTGTTCGGCGTCGGCAGATAGGCATAACCGAGGCAAGCGTGGCGCGACAGATCGTCAGGATGGGCCGGCCGGCCACGCTGGTCGAGATAATCCGGCGAAGCCACCAGATGACGGCGGATCGGACGCAGTTTCCGTG
>NZ_JAEMRD010000039.1:0-1842 GCF_016463485.1 Brevundimonas sp. | reverse complement strand
GCCGTCAGCGACGAATCGGGAAGCGCCGCGATCCTGAGCGCGCAGTCGAAGCCGCCACCGACGAGATCGACGGTCTCGTCCGACAGATGCAGGTCGATTGACACGTCGGGGTGACGGGCCAGGAAATCCGGCAGGGCGGGCGCCACATAGGTCATGCCGAACGACATCGGTGCCGCCAGACGCACCAGCCCGCGCGGCGTGATCGACTGGTCCAGCGCCTGGGCCTCGGCCTCTTCGGCCTCATGCACCATCTGGGCAGCGCGGGCCGCCAGGGTGCGACCCGAATCGGTCAGGGCGAAGCGGCGCGAGGTTCGGTGCAGCAGGGTGGTACCCAGCCTCTGCTCCAGCCGCGTCACCGCCTTGGACACCGTCGCCTTCGACAGGCCCAGCGCCTCTGCTGCCCCGGAGAAGGACTGGCTTTCCGCCACCCGGGCGAAGATGGCGAGGGCTTCGAGGTCGGGGAGTTTGGACATGATTTCGGAAACCGTGTGTTTCGGCCGTTTCTATTTCTGAACCTACGCCGATCGCTATCTTGTCCTCAAGCCACAGCGGTACCGGCATCGGCTGGCCGCGCAGATCAAGACAGGGACCAAGACCATGATCGAACTTCGACCTTTCGACAGCCTGGGCGGTGCCAACCACGGCTGGCTGAACGCCAAGCATCATTTCTCCTTCGCCAACTACCATGATCCCAAGCGGATGAGCTGGGGCAATCTGCGGGTCTGGAACGACGACGAAATCGCCGCCGGATCGGGCTTTCCGCCGCACCCGCACGCCGACATGGAGATCATCACCTATGTCCGCGAAGGGGCCATCACCCACGAGGACAGTTTGGGTAACAAGGGTCGCACGGTCGCGGGCGACGTCCAGGTGATGAGCGCGGGCACCGGCATCCGGCACGCCGAGTACAATGCCGAGCCCGACCTGACCCGGATCTTCCAGATCTGGATCGAGCCGACCCGGCGCGGCGAGAAGCCGGCCTGGGGGGCCAAGCCCTTTCCCAAGGGCGACCGCGCGGGCCAGTTCGTGGTCCTGGCGTCCGGCTTCGATGACGATGCGGATGCCCTGCCGATCCGGACGGATGCCCGTGTAGTGGCCGCGACCCTGAGGGCCGGCGAGACGGCGACCTATCCGCTCGGAGCGAACCGTCGCGGCTATCTGGTGCCTGCGGTCGGCGCGATCGAGGTCAACGGCGTGCGCGCCAACGCCCGCGATGGACTGGCCATCACGGGCGAGGACACGATCACCGTCACCGCCGTCAACGACAGCGAGATCGTACTGGTCGACGCAGCCTAGAAGCCTCGGTCAGTCCTGGCGGTCGGCGTTGGCCGCCAGACGGGCGGCGCGCTGGTCCAGCGTGTCCGCCCGCGACCGCAGACGGGGCGCAGCGGCCTGAAGCTGGGCGTCGGTAACGTTTCGACCATTCGCCTGGGCGCGGGCGATCTGTTCGGCGCGGAAGGCCGGGTCGTCCAGCTGTGCTGCGGCACGGCGCATCTGTTCGGCCCCCTGATGCATCTGGTCGGCGCCGCCGTGCATCTGAACGCGACCGTTGGTCCGGGCGTGCATGGCCTGTTGGCGTGCCGTGCGGGCCATCTCGCGCGCATGATCGGCCTGCATCCGGGCGTCAGCGCGCAGGGGTGCGGCGGCGCGGGCATGGACTCGCGCCTGGGCGGCATGGGCCCGGGCCTGGGCGGCTGCGGCGCGAGCGTGACGGCCTGCCTCGCGCGCCTGGCTGCGAGCACGGGCGAACTCGGCGCGTTCGGCGGGGGTGGCCTGACGGCTGACGCCGTTCTCGGTGATAACCCAGGTATGGCGACCGTGACCGGCGGGCGGCACCGGGGG
>NZ_JAEMRD010000261.1 GCF_016463485.1 Brevundimonas sp. | reverse complement strand
CCCCTTCCGTCCGAACGGCAAGCCCCGCGTCGCCCTGATCGTGGGCGGTCTGGGCCTCAACGCCGTGACCACCCGCGCCGCCATCGAGCGCCTGCCGGCCGAGGTGACCCTGTCGTTCGTCCCCTATGCCGAGGGCCTTCAGGGCTGGATCGACCTCGCTCGAGCCCAGGGCCATGAGGTGATGATCGAGATCCCGATGGAGCCGACCGGCTATCCCGACAACGATCCGGGCCCCCAGACCCTGCTGTCGTCCGGCACGCCCGACGACATCGAGGCGCGGATGACCTGGCTGCTGGGTCGCGCCACCGGCTATTTCGGCGTCACCAACTATCTCGGCGACCGGTTCGTGACCTCGGATACCGGCATGTCCGCCTTCATGGGTATACTGCGCCAGCGGGGCCTGGCCTTCCTCGACGACGGATCGGCGCGTCGCCGTCCCGGCGCCTGGGCCCGCGCCAGCGCTGACACCATCATCGACGAGACCCAGACCCCCGCCGCCATCATCGGCCGCCTGAACGTGCTGGAAGCCGCCGCCAAGCAACGCGGCGCAGCCTTGGGCACCGGCTTCAGCTATCCCGTCACGGTCGAGGCCGCCGCCCGCTGGACCGCCGGCCTCGAAGCGCGGGGCCTGCAACTGGCTCCCGCATCATCCATGACCCAACGCCCCGGCCGCTGAGCGGCGTCGTCAAACCAGCCTCAGGTCATTCCCCTGCGGGGGTACCGGCATAGGCGTCGATCTCGTTGGCCGAGCCCAGGGCGACGGCACAGCGCTCGTGCAGATTCCGGGGGATGACGTCGAGGATCGGGGTCACGCCGTCGGTGGTGGCCTTGCCCCCCGCGCGTTCGATCAGCAGGGCCATGGGCGCGCCTTCGTACAGCAGTCGCAGCTTGCCGGGGCGGTCGGGCTCGCGCTGGTCCCACGGATAGAGGAAGACCCCGCCGCGCATCAGGACGCGGTGAACGTCCGCGACCATGGCCGCGACCCACCGCATGTTGAAATCCTTGCCCCGGGGTCCCGTCTTTCCGGCCAGGCAGTCGTCGATGTAGGCGCGCACGGAAGGGGCCCAGTGGCGGCGGTTCGACATGTTGATGGCGAACTCCTTCGTATCGGCCGGCACGACGATATCGGGGTTGGTCAGATGCCAGCGCCCTTGCGCGTCCAGCGTGAAGCCCGTCACCCCGCCCGACATGGTCAGCACTAGCATGGTCTGGGCGCCGTAAACGGCGTATCCGGCCCCGACCTGTTTCCGGCCCCCGATCAGGAAGTCGGCCTCGACGGGCGCGCGATCCTCGGGCGCGGGCAGGATGGAGAAGATGGTCCCCACCGGGGCGTTGATGTCGATATTGGATGACCCGTCCAGCGGATCGAAGGTGACCAGATATCCTCCCGTTCGGCCGGTCGGCTCGATCAGGTCCATCTCCTCGGACCCCACGGCGGCGACCGGGTCACAGGCCTTGAGCCGATCGGTCAGCATGTCGTTGGTCATAACGTCGAGCTTCTTCTGCTCCTCGTCCTGAAC
>NZ_JAEMRD010000181.1 GCF_016463485.1 Brevundimonas sp. | reverse complement strand
GAACACGCCGACCTGTGCCGGGGGGCGGGGAGGGCGATGATCCTGGCGCCGATGGCTGTGACCCTGACGCCGATCGGATCGGCGATCCTGTCGCTGGCCCTGCTGGTCGGGCTGACGGTGGTGGTGGTCGGCGGGGCGCGTTTCCTGCGGCGGGTGCGGCGGGCCTATCGGCGGCTCTATGTGTCGGAGCACCGGGCCGACCATCTGGAGGCCGAGGGGTGATCGGGACAGCCCGTTGACCGGAGCTCTGGTCGCCGCCGTTCTGGGATTGCTGGCCTGGCTGATCTGGTCGGGATCGGGGAAGGCTGCGCCGCTGTCGGGGCGGGTCGCGGTGCTGGGGGTGCTGGTCGCACCGGCCATCGTTCTGATCGCGATCGGCAGTGCGGTGCTGATCGATCGGGGCGGAGGCCAGACGGCGCGGTTCGGCCAGATCCGAATGACGCTGGAGAGTCTTGACCTCGGCGGGCGCGGCGACCGTTTGACCATTGGCGGAGGCCCGGAGGACGGGCTGGTCGTCGAAGGCGCGACGGCGGGGCTGGCTTCGCTGAGGCCAATGGGCGGATCGGGCGGCGCGGCGGCCCAGGGTGTCGCCGAGCTGATCGTGCGCCCCCCCGCGGCAGCGGACGACGGGGTGTCGGTGGTCTCGGTCGACAAGGAATTCGTAGGTTCGGAGCCGTTTCCCAGAGGTAGCGCCCTGTGCGTCGGCACCTGTGACGGGCCGGGCGCGCGCTGGCGGGTGTTGAGCCGGTCCGGCGCGGTGCGGTTCGTGGCGGGCCGGCTGGACGCCGAGGGGCGTGTCGTGGCGGCCGAGGACAGGGTCGACGCGGGTGAGACCTTCCCGCGTCGTGAACCCTTCCCCTTCATCGCCGCGCCCCGGCCGTGGCGGGCGTCGCAGGCCGTCTATCCGGTCGAGCGATATCTGGAGGCCGATGCAGCGGCCGGACGGCTGAGGTCTGTGCTGTATCAGCAGGGGGGGTGGCGCGGGGCGGACTGGCGACTTCTGGCGCTGGACCCGCAGTTGTGGGTCGCTCTTCCGGGCGAGGCTCCGCGTCGTGTCGAAGGTGGCGCGAACCGGTCGAACGGCCGAACGGTCGAGGTACCGTCTGGGTCGACGGTGACGATCTGGGACGTGCGGACCTATGGGTTTTCGCAAGGGGGGCAGCCGGCGGGACGGTTGCAGGAGCGACGGGCGCTCGTCGTCGAGGGACAGGGTCGAGGCGTGTCCGTCAGGCTCCAGACCCCGGCGACCGAGGTGGTGGCGACCTGTCCGACCAACGGGCGGCTGACCACGGCCGACATCCGCTATCCGATCCTGGGCGGTCCGGTAGCGGCGGGGCTGGACCAGAATCCGACCCTGCCACGCGCGGCGGACTGTGCGCGTTTCCTGTCGAGTGTGATCAAGGGCGAGGGCGGTGTCGCGCCGACCTTCACCATGGCCCGGTTCGGGGCTCCCTGGTCCCTGGTGGTGCTGATTCTGGCCTGGACCGGCGGGGTGTTGTGGTTGCAGCGCGGCGTGTGGACGGATCGGGCGGTCCACTGGTCGATCTATTGCGTGTTCCAGACCCTGCTGGCGTTGCGGTTCGTAATCGCGGTGTCCGGAGCGGGGGCCGATCCGGAGACCCTGGCACCCGGCCGGCTGATCGGCGAGGCGGCGATCGCCTATGTGGTGCTGCCGGTGCTGTTCCTGTTGCTGGCCCCGCCCAGGGACGGACGCAGGCCGTGGGCGGTCGGGCTTGGGCTGTTCGCGGGTGTGGCCCTGGTGGTCGGCGGGTTGTACGGCGCGCCGGTGACGGCGGAGGGCGGTCTGGCGGGCGCGGTGCCGGGCGGACTGGCCCTCGTTGGAGGTGTTCTGGCGATCCTCGGTGCGGCGGGGGTCGGCTTCTGGCCGGCCAGAACCACGTCAGATGCGGATGCCGAGACTGGAGCAGGAACCGAAGCCGAAGCGGCCCAGACCTGGCCCGTGCTGTTCGGGGCGGCCGCGGCGATGCGGGCGGTGCTGGGATTCCTGTCGATCAAGGAGCGGATTCCCGGCCTCGGGTTCGCCGTCAGCGTGATCTATACGCCGGCGATGATCCTGGGGTTCTCGGGGCTTCTGGCCGAGGCTTTGCGGGCGAACCCTCGGCGTCTGATCCGGCTGGGGCTGGTGTTCGCAGGCCTGTTGTTCCTTATGCTGGCGGTGCTTCCGGGACTGGTCAAGGACAACGGCTATGTGATCGTGGCCCTGCCGATCGCGGGGATGGCGGCCTGGGTGGCATGGAGCCGGTTCGGGCGCGATCTGCCATTGCGGACGCGGATGATCTGGTCGGCGCCGGCGGCGGGGCTATCGGTGCTGTTGCTGGGGGTGCTGGTCGCGGGGGCGTTTTCTCTGGGGTTCGCCGAGAACCGGGATCGCAATATCGCGCAGGCCCGCGACGCGGTCAGCGACGCGCCCGCCTTGAAGATCCTGGAACAGGCGGTGGACGAGGATCCGACCCTGCTGCGGGTCTGGATGCGGCTCGATCCAGAGCGACTGCTGCGGTCGGGGGCGAGCGAGGCCGAGGATCTGCGGGTCATCTCGCGACAGCTGTCCGGATACACCGACACCCTGTTCGGGCGGGGCTATCTGACACCGGCCAATCTGACGGTGCTTAGGCCCGTGCATCTGAACGACAATCTGTCCGCCATCCATCTGATCTCGCCGTTCGGAAGGATCACGGCGGCGGCCCTCCTGATCCTGCTGGCGGTGCTGCCGGTCGCCCTGGCGCGGCGGACGCGGCGGGATGGGGTGCCGCGCGGTCGCTATGAGATCGCGGGCTTCATGGCGCTGTGGGTCGTGTTCGGGGTCGATGCCTATATCGTGCTGGCCAATCTTCAGCTGGTGCCGTTCACGGGGCGCAACGTCTATCTGCTGGCGGCGGCGTCGGACAGCGACCTGCTGGAGGGGACGATCCTGATCGGGCTGGCCTATGTCGGGATCGCCGGGCTGTGGGCGAAGGACGCCTTCGCCTGGGAGGCGGGGCTGGAGCGGATCGTGCGGCGGCTGCGGCCGGGGCGGGCGTCATGAGCCGATCGCGCATTCCCAAGGCCCGGATGACCCTGCCGTCGGTGAAGGCGATGCGGGTCTCATGGGGCGGTGCGCTGGGCGCGCTGCTGGTGCTGCTGATCTGCATCGCGCCCCAGGTCCTGGCCGTGACCAATCCGATCCCGCGCGTGGCGGGTGGTGCGGCTGCAGGGGGCGATGAGCGCGCGGAGGGGTACAATGCCCTGATCGACGATCTGGTGGTGGCGCGGGGCTGGCTGGAGATGCGGGCGACGGGCGGCGGCTATGCGGTGGTCGAGTCGCCGCTCGCGCCCCGTGATCCGGTCTGGCAGCGGTTCAAGCGGGAATCCTATCTGTTCGGCGACCTGAGAGCGCCCGAACGGTGGCGGGTGTCGGACTATCGATTTCAGCGGGACGGGCGCGAGACCATCGAGATCGTCGGCATCGACCCCTCGGCGCATCAGGTGGCGGGGCCGTTCAATGCGCCGGACAGCTGGCGCGGGGGCCTGCTCTATCGGCCGGGCACGGCGCGGGTGGTCGGGCTGACCCGTCGGGTTTCGGAGACAGGAGCAGGGCCAGCGCGGGAGCGGCCGATGCGGTTCCGGCCCAACGGGCGTGACGGTACGCTCGAGCTGTTCGGCGAGACGCCGGCGACGGCTGACGCGGCCTGGCGATACCGGTTTCGGGCGACGAAGGCGGGCTGCGTCGGCGAGGTGGCCAGTGTGATGCGGATCGGCACCGACCTGCGCGGCGACGCCCTGGTCCGGTTGCGGGCCCATCCCGAATGCCGGCTGGCGGTACGGATCGGCGGCAGATTGCAGACGGCCGACGGGGTGGCCTATGCGTGGCTGAGGGCCGGCGAGACCCTGACCTTCGAGGCGGCGGGACCGGGCGGCGCGATGCTGCGGGACGCCTATGACTACGGCGGGGCCAATGAGGCGATCTCGCCCGCACCCGTGCCGGGGGCCAGGCGGACGCGGGCCTGGGGGCTGGACGCCTTCAGCCGGGGGGTGGAGACATTGGTGGCCGGTCGGCCGGGGCTCGGTGATATTGAGACGACGCTGGACGCGCGGCTTCAGGACGCGGCCGAGACGGTGCTGGGGCCGCCGGGGCGGCTGCTCAATGCGGCGGGACTGCCGGCGCGGGCCTCGATCACCCTGATGGACGCCAATACCGGCGAGGTCCTGGCCATCGCCAGCCGGCCGCAGCGGCCGCCCGACGCCTCGATCTTCACACGCGCCGGGATGGACGACCGCAATCACAACTTCACCGCCCAACCGGTCGGCTCGGTCGCCAAGGCCCCGATCACCATGGCGATCCTGCAAGCCCATCCTGAGCTGGCGGGGCTGAAGCTGACGGCCATGGGTGACTTCAAGGGGGTGGTTGGGGTCGAGGCCCCGTTCCGGGACACGGTGTCCGGTGACCTGGACATGGTCAGTTTCCTGGCGCGGTCCAGCAATCGATATGCCGTGGGGCTGATGTTGCTGGCGCTCAGCGATGCACCATCGGTGCCTGATCCGGCGCTGGTCGACGGGTCGGACTGCTATGCAATCGGAGTGACGCGGCTGTGCCGGCCGCCGGTGATCGAAACGATGCGGCCGATCGGACCGCGCGGGCCGGACGGCTATCGGCTGGAGGGGCGTGCCGGGCCGCCGCTGACCTGGGGCGTCACGATGACCGACCTGTTCGGTGTCCTGACCGAGTTCGAGGCGGGCGGAGCGACGTCGTCGGCCAACCTGTGGCCTGGTCTGGCGGAGACGCCGAAACAGGGGGCCGGGTGGATCTTCCTGGAAGAGGGCAACCTGGGTCTGAACGACCTGGTCGATCTGCACCGGGACTATCTGATGAGCGTGCTGGGCGGCAACCGGACGCGCTGGTCCTCGATCAAGGTGGCCGAGATGGTGTCACGGATGGTGACGCGGCGGCCCGTGAATGCGCGGCTGACCCAGCCGGACCGCCTGCCGCCACCGGCCGCGCGCACGGTCGCCCATCCGGCGGAATGGGACCTGGTGTTGCAGGGGATGGAGGCGGTGACCGGTCACGATCCGGCGGTTCGGGGAACGGCGGCCCGGTTGCGACCCAGCCTGCCGCCCGGCGACTATCGCATCTTCGCCAAGACCGGGACGCCGACGCTGGAGATCGGGGTGGCCCCGTCACCCGCGCGTGCGGCGGCCGTGCGGCTGGCGGAACGTCAGTGCGGCCTGACCTGGGACCCCGATAGCCGCAGGATCACTGCGCCGACGACGATGCGGCCGGTCTGCGCCGACATCGCCGGCCAGGCGGGATCGCGGGCGGCGCTGGATGCGGCGCTGAGAGCCATGTCGCCGGCCTATCGCAGCCGGATCGACCGCGACCTGCTGGCCCGGCCCCATGCTGTGACAGACCTGACGCTGGAGGCGGCGTCGGCGGTCGGGGTGGGCCACGGGATCGCGCTGGTGATCGGGCGTTATCCGTCTGCCGTGGCGGCGGCGAAGGCCGTGCCGGGCGTGCCGCCGAATCGGGCGCTGGCCATCGTCATCAATCTGGAAAGCCATGACGGCGAGGCACCGGCGACCGATATGGCCGGGGCCTTGCTGGCGTCGCCCGTGGTTCGTGCCTGGCTGGCGCAGGACGCGAGCGCGCCATGAGCCGGGGAAGCCGTACGTCGAAACGATCGCGGGCAAGGTCGAGGGCCATTCCGACCGGGTGGGGCAGACTCGCACCCGTCGTCGGACTGTGTGCTGTGGCCCTGATCTCGGCAGCATTGGCCTTTGGTCGACGCGGCGGGGTCGAGGCGGCGTCGGGCGCGGCCTGTGTCACAGATGCGGTCCCGGGCCAGTTCGAGACCTGGACCGCCTTCTTCCGGCGCTATCCGTTCGACGATGCCTTCGTGAAGGCGCGGATCGAGGCCGTGAACGGGCCCAAGCCCGGCGAGGTCGTCACCATCCCGCTGGCCGGCGATGCGTCGTGCGGCAAAGCGACCTCGGCCGACTAGATCAGGGCTGACACCTGCAGGGCGGCGTTCCAGTCCTTGAAGGCGATGGTCAGGGGTGGGGTCAGGTC
>NZ_JAEMRD010000180.1 GCF_016463485.1 Brevundimonas sp. | reverse complement strand
ATCCGTGAAGGCGGCCGCACCGTCGGCGCCGGCGTCGTCGCCAAGATCATCGCCTGATCTTGTCACGACGCTGACGCGAGCGACGCGGTCGCTCGCTGCTTGAGCGCGGTTGAGTGTGAATACAGCACGGCCGTCGGGGCAACCCGGCGGCCGTTTTGCTTTGTATGCTTCCCTGCTCCGGCAAGGGGCGAAGGGAATTCGTTGCAATCGTGACAGCATGGGTCATGTGGCCTAACCTTCGATCACCGCCGACCACGGGCGGATTTCGGGGAGTGTCACATGGTCATTCGTCATCTCTGCATCGTCGGCCTGTCGGCGCTGGCGCTGTCCGCCTGCGAGGAGCCTGCGGCCGAACCGGCCAGCGCTCCGGCGAACCCTCCGACAACCGCGCCTGTGCCGGCGGCCACTGCGTCGATCGTCGTGGACGGTGAGGGGCTGAAGGCCGGCCCGGGGTCGACCCCGATCGCCTTCGGTTCGCCGCGCGCGACGGTCGAGGCCGCGGTGAAGGCGGCGCTGGGGTCCGATCCGATCGTCAGCGAGAACCAGGACTGCCCTACGGGATCGGCGACGGTGCTCGACTGGGGTGATGCCGTGCAGGTGGTGCTACAGGACGGGGCCTTCGTCGGCTGGCGCGCCGACGATGCGACCGTCAGGACGACTTCCGGCCTTCACGTCGGCTCGACCCGGGCGGCGGCGCAAGCCGGCAATGATTTCAGCCTGCCCGAGACCACGCTCGATGCGGTCGAGATTTCGGTGGATGGTGTCGGTGGCTTCTTGACCTCCGCCGGGCCGGACGGGACGGTGGAACAGCTGTTCGCCGGTGACATCTGCATGGCACGCTAGCCCCGGCGACACGTCTGCCAGACGCCTGCATTCACCACGTCCTGCCCGTCTCAGGGGAGGGGACTTGCATGGAACCGCCGATTGCCGCCTACGTTCGGATCACGAACGTTAAGGATTTGGTAACCCATGCGGCGCGCGCTTCACATCGGCCTGTTCATCGGCACCCTGATCGGGATGTCGGCCTGCGCGGCCCTCGACAGCGGCGACAACGGCCGCTCCGGTGCCTATGGCGGCATCGACGCCGGTCGCACTGGCGGCTGATCGCCCGATCGACCAAGGAATCCGTGGCGAAAGTCCGCGTTTTCGGCTAGGAGCGAACAGCGGACGCCGACTGTCGCGCCGCGCCGGTTTCAAACCCCCCTAGATGTTACTGATCGCCATCGTCGTCGTTCTGCTCCTCGTGGTGCTCAACGGCCTGTTCGCCATGACCGAGTTGGCGGTTGTTTCATCCCGCCGATCCAAGCTCCAAAGCCGTGCTGAACGGGGGGACCGAGGCGCGCGGGCCGCCTTGAAGCTGTCTGAGAACCCGACCCATTTCCTCTCTGCGGTCCAGGTCGGCATCACCCTGATCGGGATTCTGGCCGGTGCCTTTGGTCAGGCCGCAATCGCGGGTGAACTCAACCTCATCCTGGAGGCGACGTTCCCGGCGCTGGCAGCCTACACGGAAATCTTTTCGACTTTGCTGGTCGTCATCTGCATCACCTATGTGTCGCTGATCGTCGGCGAGCTTGTGCCCAAGCGACTGGCGCTCATCTTTCCCGAGACGATTGCTGCCAAGATGGCGGCACCCATTTCAACTGTAGCAATCGTTCTGCATCCTTTCGTCGTGCTGCTGACTGCTTCAACCTCGGGCATCCTCAAGCTGATGGGCGTCAAGGACCGCGACGGGTCCGACGTCACCCAGGAGGAGGTCGAGACCATGATCGCCGAGGGGACGGCCTCGGGTCTGATCGAGCCCGAAGAACAGACGATGATCGAGGAAATCCTACGCCTCGGCGACCGGCCGATCCGGGTGGCCATGACGCCGCGTCACGAGGTCTTCTGGGTCGCGCTGGACGACTCGGAGGCTCAACTGCGCGAAGAGGTCCGCACCTGCCCTTATTCGCGGATCGTGGTGGCCCGCGAGAACGACGTCGACAACCCGCTGGGCGTCGTCCACAAGAAGGACCTGCTGGACAGCCTGCTGGATAACGGCGAGTTCAATATCGAGAAACACGTCCAGACCCCGGCCTTCATCCCGCAATCGACCTCGGTGCTCAAGGCGCTGGAGATCCTGAAGGCGTCCAAGGTCCACATGGCATTTCTGGTCGACGAGTTCGGAGCCTTCGAGGGCGTGGTGACCGCCACCGACCTGCTGGAAATGATCGCCGGCAACTTCGACGAAGGTCACGATGACGCCGACGTCAGCGTGCGCGAGCGCGAGGACGGCAGCTGGCTGGTGGACGGCCAGACCGACCTGGATGAACTGTCCGACGTGCTGGGCGAGGACTTCGGCGAGACCGAAGGGTTCCACACCGTCGCCGGTCTGGTCCTGCATCATCTGTCACGCGTGCCGGATGAGGGCGAGATCCTGCAACTGGGCCGGTTCGAGGTCGAGGTCGTCGACATGGACGACCGTCGGATCGACAAGCTGATCTTCAAACAGGTCGTCGACCCTGACGACGAGAAGAAGGCGGTCGCCGAACACTACGAAGGGTGAGGCAGGCCGCCTCCAATGGTTGTGATCGCGACCAGCCGCCCATGGTTCAGCGGCTCAGACCTCCCCTGATGCGACGCACGACCTGATCGATCGCCAGGGCCACGACCAGGCTCAATCCCGTCAATGGAAAGAGAATGCCGAGGGGCAGCACGATGCCGAGCACCGCCGCGCGGGTCCGGGGGTCGGCGGGTGCCTCGGGCGCGCCCAGCCGGCCCTTGGCCAACCGGGGCGGTCGGCGCTTCCACCACATGACGATGCCGCTGATCGCCAGAAGCCAGATGGCAATACAGCCGCCGAGCATCACATAGCGATTGATCCAGCCGTACTGGCGGCCTTCGTGTACGGCGATGCCCCACTCGAAGGCTTTCGCCCCCACGCCGAACTGACCGTAGGCGACGTCGGCCTGAACCGTGCCCGTTCCCGGCTGGATATAGAGGATGCGGGTGTCCTCGACCCGATCCACGACGCGCGCGGCGGTCCAGGCGACGGTCGGGTCGGTCGGGATGGAGACGGTATAGGGTCGCGCCAATTCTCTGCTGTCTGCTGCGTCGATCACGCTCGACAGCCTGGGCGGGACAGGGGCTGGCATCAGATGATCGCCGTGCATCACCATCCCCTCCATGGTCCAGCCGACGCCCACGGGTGCGTCCTGGTGCCCGGCATTGACGAAGGCTCCGGCGGGGGGCTTTGGCCGACCGAGGCCGTGTTCCTTGACATAGGCCATGTACTGATCGCCCCAGAAGGCCGACCAGGGCATTCCCGTCACCGCGAGGAAGGCGATGACGGCGCCTGCATAAAGGCCCGTGACCGCATGCAGGTCGCGCCAGAAGGGGCGGCGTTTCGGATCGGTCGCCCTGAGGGTCACCACCCCGACTTGCCGCCCGCGTGGCCACCACATGAAGATGCCGGTGGCCACCAGGATGATGGCCCAGCCGGCCACGATCTCGACGACATAGTTGGCCCACGATCCCACCAGCACCAGGCTGTGCAGCCGTTTCACCGTCTCCATCACGCCACCGAACGGCGTCACGCCGATCAGTCGGGCGTCATGCGGATCGACGAAGGCGGTGCGTTTGGTCCCGTCCTGCAGCCGGACCGTCAGCCGGGCCGCCTCGTCGGCTCGCACCGGGACCAGGACATTGGCGACCTTGCCACCGGTCACGGCCTCAGCGGCGGCGATCCAGCGGTCGGGCGAGGTGGTCTGAGGCCGCGCCTCGACATGGGACAGGGACCGGTAGGCCAGGCCGTCGATCTCGGTCTTGAACAGATAAAGGCCCCCGGTCAGGGCCATCAGCATCAGGAACGGCAGGACCAGCAGCCCGGAGTAGAAATGCCAGCGCCAGACCGCGCGATAGGCCCCCGAGAGGGGAGCGGCCGAAGCCGCTCCCGAGGTATCGTTACGGGCCATCAGTAGTCGATCCGCAGGCCGATGAAGGCCGAGACGCCTTCGCCCGGCCAGAAGACGGCGGTGGAGGCGACGCGGGCATCCGTCACCGCCCCGAAGTTGGAGATATAGCGCTCGTCGGTCAGGTTGCGTGCATCAACGAACAGGCGGGTCTTCTCGCTGACCGTCCAGCCGAAGCCGAGGTTCAGGATGGTATAGCCGGGGGCCTTCAGCGTGTTCTGGTAGTCGACCCAGCTGTCGGAGAGGGTCAATTCGACCGACGGGGCGACGAACCAGCCGGAGGGGTGGGCATAGCGCAACTCGGCCCGGTACAGATGCGGCGGGACCAGCGGCAGGTCGTTGTTGCCGTAGGCCTTGTCGCCCTCGAAGAAGAAGTCCGAATAGGCATAGGTCTGGCGCAGCCTCCATCCGGGTGCGAACCGCCAGTCGAGCCCGGCCTCGATCCCCTGATGCACGGTGGGCCCGGCATTGAAGGTTGCCGCCGGGATGCCAAGGGCGGGATTGACGATGAAGGTCAGCAGTTCGTTGTCCAGCTCGGCGCGATAGACCGCGACGTCCCACGAGAACTGCGTGTTGCGACCCCGGACGCCCGCCTCGTACGTCCAGGCCTCCTGTGCCTCGATCGCCGCGAAGCCGCCGACGGTGGGGGACAGGGAGCCGAAGTTGGGCGGCTCGATCGAGCGGGTGACGTTGGCATAGGCCTGGGCCCCCGATGGCCCTTCCCACAACAGACCGACGCGCGGCGCGAACCACTCATAGGCCTTGCCCGTGGTCAGGTTGAAGGCCGAGGCGACGCCGGGCAGGCCGAAGCTCTGATAGTCCCGTTCAGCCCGGCCAAGAGCCCCGCCGGCGACCAGGGCGACGCTGTCGGTGACGAACAGGCGGCCTTCGCCGAACACATCCAGCGCCTCGGCGTTCTGGCGGGCCTTGGCGGTGCGGGTGCCGCTGGAACCGCGCACATTGACGAACTGCCGGGCGTCCAGGTCACCGACCCGGTACCAGGCCCCGCCGAAGGCGTCGGCGCGAAGGCCGAACAGCCGGCCCTCCCAGTCCAGCCGACCGAAGGCTCCGTAGTTGCGGCTCTGCTGGTCGATGACCTGGAAGATCGGATGGTGCAGATCCTTCCAGGTGCCATAGACGGCCCCCTCGAACAGCAGTCCGGGTGACAGCCGCCACCGGGTCGACAGGGTGGTGCGGGCTGAGGCGTAGTCGCGCTGATAGTCATTGGTGACGTTGGCGGCGGCGGGCATCACCGGGGTGTTCAGTGCCTGGGCCAGGGTCAGGGAGCCGGGGATCTGCTGGTGGATATAGGCCCCCTGGACGATCAGCCGGACCTCGCGGTCCTCGCCGAAGCTCTTGCCGAGGTTGGCCGTGATGTATTGCTGCTGGCCGTCCGAATTCTGGCGCCAGCCCTCGGCGCTCGCGCCGGTGGCGCCCAGATAGCCGTCCCAGTCGCCGCGAACACCGCCGACCTCGGCGTGAACCCGTGCGGTCTGCCAGGAGCCGTAGTCGGCACGGACGCTGGCCGTGTGGCCGATGCTGGCACCGTTCGGCGTGACCAGGTTGACCGCCCCGCCCAGCAGGGACCCGCCGAAGCGCAGGGCATTGCCGCCCTTGTAGACCTCGGTGTAGCGGGCCAGCAGGGGATCGACCATCTGGACGTCGCCGAAGCCGTCGGCCTCGTTGAAGGGGATTCCGTCCTGGGAGACGAACAGGCCGCGCAGGTGGTTGGCGTTGCCGATGCCGGACCCGCGGATCGAGATGCGTACGTCGCCGCCCCACTTCTTCTGCGCATAGACGCCGGGCACGTCGCGCAGGGCGTCGGCGATGTTGGGTGCGTACCGATCCTGGAGGCTTTCAGCCGAAACCACGGCGACGGCACCCGGTGTGCGCGACAGGCGGCGACGGGCCTCGGCGACGACGGGTGGATCCTCTGGATTGCGGGCGCCGGTGACGATGATCTCGTCCAGCTGGGTGGAGGGGCCCTGAACGACTGTCTGGGCGGCGGCGGGCAGGGCGGTCATGCCGAGCGCGGCGGCGCTCAGCGTCATGAACAGCGCGCGCGGCGCTGCGGAGGTCTTGAGAGTCATCGAGTCTTGGTCCTGAACAGGAATGAGCAGGCGCGCGTGTGCGAACGCGCGCCGGGTGCGTCAGTCGGGGCTGTTCAGGCCTGAGGGGGAG
>NZ_JAEMRD010000179.1 GCF_016463485.1 Brevundimonas sp. | reverse complement strand
ACAGCCACTCCAGCGCCCGCTTGCCGTCCGACCATTCCCACCAGCCGGGCTTGCCACGCGGACCGGCCGCAAAATCGGCACCCGTCACCGGCCCGCGCCGCTCGATCTCGGCCAGCACCCCGTCGATATAGTCCCTGCGCTCGCGCCCGAAACGCGCCAGCCCGGTCCACAGCTCGCCATCCTGAGCCCGCGCCATCCGCCAGCGCAGCAGGGGCTGGCTCTCGACCGGCAGGAAGGACGCCTCATGGCCCCAGTACTCGAACAGGCTTCGCTTGCCCGGCCCCCACGCCGCACGCTCCAGCAGACCCCGGTCATAGGCACCCAGCCGCGAGAACAGCGGCAGATAGTGGGTCCGGCTGACCACATTGACGCTGTCGATCTGGACCACGCCCAGCCGCCGGATCATGTCGTTGACTTGGCGCGTGCCGGGTTCGACAGGCGCAGCCCGACCAAAGCCCTGGGCAGCCAGGGCGATGCGGCGGGCCTGGGCCGGAGTGATCTCGATCGTCATCGGGTCATGGTGGCGCAAAGCCTCGGTGGCGTCATCGGGGGGATCGGCCGGAATCGGACTTCGCATCCGGTCATTGTTCGGTAACCCCGATTCAGGCATGACAGGAACGAATGACGAACGCGACGATTCACATCTCCGGAGGCGGACCGGTCCGCATCCTCGGTCTCGACCCCGGCCTGCGTCGGACGGGCTGGGGCGTGGTGGCGGCTGAGGGATCACGTCTGCGCTGGATCGCGCACGGCGTGGTGACGCCGGACGACAAGGCCCCGTTCAGCGAACGGCTGCTGCATCTGCTGGATGCCGTCGGCGAGATCTGCACGGCCCACGCCTGCGACGAGGCGGCCATCGAAGAGGTCTTCGTCAACGTCAACCCGGCCTCGACCCTCAAGCTGGGCCACGCCCGGGCAGCGGTCATGCTGGCCCCGGCGCGGTGCGGCCTGTCGGTCGCAGAATATTCGCCCAACCTGATCAAGAAGGCCATTGTCGGGGCCGGTCACGCCGACAAGGGCCAGATCGCCTTCATGGTGAAGCGGCTGCTGCCGGCGTCAGGCGACGTGAAGGCGGATGCGGCCGATGCCCTGGCGGTCGCGATCACCCACGCGCAACTGAGGAAGCGGGCCCTGCTCGCGCGGGTGGCGGCATGAGGGGCGCGGCGCATCTCTCCTCCCCGTGCGCAGCATGGGGAGGTGGCGCGGAGCCTCTTCGGCGACGTGACGGAGGGGGCGACGCGATATCGGCCGCCGAGTCCCCTAGCCCCAAGCACCGTGTCACCCCCTCCGTCACGGCTCGAAGGCGAGCCGCGCCACCTCCCCATTCCTGCGGAACGGGGAGGAGAACATGATCGGTCGTCTGCGGGGGGTGCTGGCCGAGGTCGAGGAGGCGCACTGCCTGATCGATTGCGCGGGCGTGGGCTATGTCGTGGCCTGCGGCGCGCGGACCCTGCAACGGCTGCCGGCGCCCGGCGACGAGGCGACCCTGCATATCGAAAGCAGTTGGTCGGCCGAGAACGGACCCCGGCTGTACGGCTTCCTGACCCGCGACGAGCGCCGCGCCTTCACCACCCTGACCGGCATTCAGGGCGTCGGACCCAAGGCGGCCCTGTCGGTGCTGGACGTCCTGCCGCCCGGCGAGCTGGCTGGAGCGGTCGCGCGAGACGACAAGGCCGCGATCGGACGTGCCAATGGCGTGGGGCCGAAGCTGGCGCTGCGGATCGTCACAGAACTGAAGGGCAAGCCGCTGGGAGATGTGTCCTTCACGCCGTCGGCGCCGGGCGTCCACGCCGAGATCGTCCCGCCCGCACCGTCAGTGACGGGCGAGGCCGTGTCGGCCCTGCTCGGTCTGGGCGTCGCCGAGGTCAACGCCCGCCGAGCGGTCGATCAGGCCCTGATCCGGCTGGGCGAGGAGGCCGACCTGTCGGCGGTCATTCGCGCTGCTCTGCAGGAGCTGGGGCGGTGAGGGTAGAACGCGTTCCTTCTCCCCTTGCGGGAGAAGGTGGCTCGCGGAGCGAGACGGATGAGGGGTCACGCCGGCGTTTGATGCCAGCGTCCGAACCGCTCGCCGGTGAAACCGTGCGACCCCTCATCCGTCAGCCTTCGGCTGCCACCTTCTCCCTCAAGGGGAGAAGGACTACGCGGGGACGACATGTCTGACGACCGCATCATCTCCCCCGAGCCCGCCCCCGGCGAACAGTACGACCGCGCTCTGCGCCCCCAGACCCTGTCGGAGTTCGTCGGCCAGGAAGCCGCCAAGGGCAATCTGAAGATCTTCATCGACGCGGCCCGGAAGCGCGGCGAGGCCATGGACCACGTCCTGCTGTTCGGCCCCCCGGGGCTGGGCAAGACCACCCTGGCCCAGATCGTGGCGCGCGAACTCGGCGTGGGCTTTCGCGCCACCTCCGGCCCGATCCTGGCCAAGGCAGGGGATCTGGCCGCTATCCTGACCAATCTCGAACCGCGAGACGTCCTGTTCATCGACGAGATCCACCGCCTGGCTCCGACGGTGGAGGAGATCCTCTATCCGGCGATGGAGGACCATGTGCTGGACCTGATCATCGGCGAGGGCCCCTCGGCGCGATCGGTGCGGATCGACCTGGCCCCCTTTACCCTGGTGGGGGCGACGACGCGGGCGGGTCTGCTCGCCACGCCCCTGCGCGACCGTTTCGGCATCCCGCTGAGGCTGGAGTTCTACACCCCCGAGGAACTGCTGCGGGTCATCACCGGCGCGGCGCGAAAGCTCGGCGCCCCCATCGATGACGACGGCGCCCGCGAGATCGCCTCCCGCGCTCGGGGCACGCCGCGCGTGGCCGGTCGGTTGCTGCGCCGGGTCCGCGATTTCGCCGAGGCCGAAGGCGCGGCCGTCATCAACCGCATCGTGGCGGCCCGCGCCCTGGCCCGGCTGGAAATCGACGAGGCGGGTCTGGACGCCAACGACCGCCGCTTCCTCAAGGCCCTGATCGAGAACTACGGCGGCGGCCCCGTCGGCATGGACACGCTGGCCGCCGCCATCGCCGAGGCCCGCGACGCCGTCGAGGACGTGATCGAGCCTTACCTGCTCCAGCAAGGCTTCATCCAGCGCACCCCCCGCGGCCGCATGGCCTGCGCCCGCGCCTACGCCCACCTGGGCCTGACGGAACCGCCGAAGCCGCCGACCGTCGGCGATCTTTTCAGCGGCGGCTGACGGTCCGGACTTCACCCCGCGGCCGATCCCCGTCATGCTGACGGAGAAGGAGACGCCGATGGCGCGACGCCTGAATGTGCAACGGCTGATGCTGGTGATGGCAGCCCTGGTGCTGGCCCTGGGCGGGGTCTGCGCCTGGGTCATCTATGACAATGCCAGACCGGCTCCCCAGCCGACCGCCGGGGAGCGCGCCGTGCGGCAGTTGCGCGAGCAAAGGGGGCCGACCGCCGAGGTCCGCTATGCCGAGGCCGGACGGGGCCGGGCCCTGTGCGGCTATGCCGGTGTGCGGGGTCAGGCGACGGCGGTGGCCTTCGTGTCGCGGCCCAACCGCATCCTGTTCTCGGATGACCCCATGCCGGTTGAATTCCGGGAGGTCCAACAGCGGTTCTGCCCGGCCTTCCTGGCCCAGCCGGCGAACCCGGTCCTGGCGACCTCGGCGGCCGTCCGATGAGCGCTGACATGCCCACCGCCGGCCGGTTCGAGGGCCGCGATCATCTGTTGCCGATCCGGGTCTACTACGAGGACACCGATTTCACCGGACTGGTCTATCACGCCAACTATGTGCGGTATCTGGAGCGGGGGCGGTCGGATTTCCTGCGGCTGACGACCATGGGCCACGCCGCCTTGCTGGACGCCGCCGAGCCGATGGCCTTTGTGCTGGCCGAGCTGAATCTGAAATATCTGAAGCCCGCGCGGATCGACGACGCCCTGTTGGTGCGCACCGCCTATGACGCCATCAAGGGACCTCGCCTGCTGATTTCCCAGACGGTGGAGCGCTACGGCGAGGTGCTGTGCCGGGCCCATGTGACGGCGGTCTGCATCCATCTGGACGGCCGGCCGCGACGGCCGACAAAGGCGTTGCTGGAAGGCGTCAAACCCTGGCTGGCCCAAGACACGAGGACCGACTGATGGCGACCGAAACCAGGATCTCAGACCGGCAGGCCTGGAGCTTCCTGATCACCTGCATCCTGCTGGTGGTCATCCTGTTCGGCGGCGGACTGGTCGGCTGTCCCTATTACAAGGTCTGGGAGCGCAAGATGGCCGGTCAGGCCGAGTTGCAGTACCAGCAGGGCGCGCGTCAGGCCCTGATCGCCCAGGCCGCCGCCGAGGACGAAGCCTCGATCAAGCGGGCGGAGGCGGCGACCCGCCGTGTGCGCGGCTGGGCCGACGCGGCGAAACAGGGCTGTATCGACCTGGGCCGTCCCGGCGACCGGGCCTGCCAGGACCAGCTGTTGCGCGACGCCGCCACCTATTCGATCGCCAAGGAAGGCCATGAAGGCGTGATCGTCAGCGTCGGTGCCCCCGTCTCGGTCGCGGTCGACCCCCGGAATGGCGGCGAATAGGCGAAGCGTTCACCCTGTCGCGCCCCTGTCGCGCGCGCGGGCATGACGCGGGCGCGTGATCCCGCTAGACCGGACCTGCGCCACACTATGGTCACGCCCGCCCGCACCATGGCGTGAACTCTTCAGGACCGATTTGCCGATGACCGTGCCCGCCGCCGACCCCGGAATGCTGAACCCCGTCACGCTGTTCATGACGGCGGACTGGGTCGTGAAGATCGTCATGATCGGACTGGCCGGGGCCTCGATCTGGTCCTGGGCCATCATCATCGACAAGGCTTTCCGCTTCACAGCCCTGAACAGCCAGGCCGACACCTTCGAGAAGGCGCTGAGTTCCGGCCGGTCTCTCGAGGATATCGCCTCACAGGCCGGGCCCAATCCGGCCCACGCCCTGCCCCGGATGCTGGTCGTGGCCTTGGCCGACTGGCGCGAGACTCGCGCGCGCGGGACCCTGACCGAACAACAGGGGAATCTGCTGATCAGCCGCATCGACCGGTCTCTCGACTCCATTATCGCGCGCGAGGGCATCCGCATCGAGCATGGTCTGGGCGTGCTGTCGGTGGTCGCCACCGCCTCGCCCTTCATCGGCCTGTTCGGGACGGTGTGGGGGATCATGAACGCCTTCGGGCGGATCGCCTCGGCCGGCAACACCAACCTGACCACCGTGGCCCCGGCGATCTCCGAGGCCCTGTTCGCCACCGCCATCGGCCTGGCCGCCGCCATTCCGGCCTATATCGCCTACAACAAGTTCTCGATCGACGCGGGCAAGTTCTCAGGAAGGCTGGAGAGCTTCGCCGACGATCTGCAGGCCGCCGTGGCCCGTCGTCTGGGGGCCCCGACAGCACCCGTGGCACCGCCACCCCCTCCCCCATCCGACTTCGCCATCCGCCGGGCCGACTGAGATGGCCATGGGCGGCGGGGCCGGTCAGGGCCATGTGCGAGGACGCAGGCGGGCCAGAAAGCGGCCGCTGAGCGAGATCAACGTCACCCCCCTGGTGGACGTGATGCTGGTGCTGCTGATCATCTTCATGATCTCGGCGCCCCTGCTGACGGTCGGGGTGCCGGTCGAACTGCCCCAGACCGAGGCCGGGGCGGTCGATACCGACAACGAGCCGGTCACCGTGTCGATCGACCGCGACGGCGCCATCTTCATCGACAAGGACGAGACGTCCTACGACCAGCTTCTGGACCGTGTCGGCACAGCCGCCGGGACCGACGATCCGTCGAGCAAGCCCGTCTTCGTGCGCGCGGACGGCCGGGCGCCGTACCAGGCCGTGGCGCGAGTCATGGCGCGGCTTTCGGCCGGCGGCTTCACCAAGCTGAACCTGATCACCGATACGGCCCCGGACGCGGGTTCGAGTTCCGGCGGCTAGACCTTGGACCGGCCGAGCCCCGCCATCGTCGGATCGATCGTCCTGCACGCAGGCGTGCTGGCGCTCGCCTTCGTGTCCTGGCCGACCAAGGAACTGCCGCCGATCGTCCCCTCGTCCGTGCCGGTCTCCATCGTCTCGTCCGAGGTCATCGAGGCCGCGCCCGCCGACAATCCGTCCGAGGAGGTGGTGACCGAGGACGCTGCCAGCGCGCCGTCCGCCCCGGTGGAGGCACCGGCCCAGCCCTCACCTGCGCCACCGACACCCACGCCGCCCCGACCGGCTCCTCGGCCGACACCGGCGCCTCTGCGACCCGCAACCCCGGCCC
>NZ_JAEMRD010000038.1 GCF_016463485.1 Brevundimonas sp. | reverse complement strand
GTACCAGGTTGAACTCTCCTTTGGCCGCCCGCCGCGTCCTGTGAGGGAGACGGGCAGACAAATAAAATCTCACCTCGCGGGCGACAGCCCGGCGAGCGAAGGCGGGCCAATACACCAGTGGTCGCGTGGTGTCCATATCGAGAGCTGCCAATCTGCGCGTGATGTCGCAAGGCGGCCGCCGGGCTCGCAACGCCCGGCCGGTGGGCGTATTCTACAGCCATGACTACGGCCGCCCCCATCCCGAACGAGCCCCCCCAGGGCGACTGGGCCGACCGGATGGAGCAGTCCGTGCTGGACGCCGCCCTGCCGCTGGCCCCCCGCCTGGGCTGGAACGGGCGGCTCGTCCGCGCCGCATGCAAGGCCAACGGCCTTTCGGAGGGGGATCAGGAACTGCTGCTGCCCAACGGCGCGCGCGACCTGGCGGCCCTGCTGTCGCGGCGGCATGACGCGCGGGCGCTGGAGACGCTGGAGGCGACCCCGGCCGCGACCCTGAAGATGCGTCAGCGAATCGCCACCGCCGTCTCGGCGCGAATGGAGGCGGGGGCGGCCGATCTGGAGGCGACGAAGCGCTGCGCCGGCTTCCTGGCCCTGCCGACCAATGCGGACCTCGGGCTGTCGCTGGCTTGGGAGAGCGCCGATGTCCTGTGGCGCTGGGCCGGGGACATGGCGACGGACTGGAACCACTATTCCAAGCGGACGATCCTGTCGGGCATTCTGATCCCGGCTCTGACCATGCGCTGGTTCGACGGCCGCGACCGCGCCGAGGCCTTCGTCGCGGCCCGGATCGAGAACGTGATGGCCTTCGAGACCTGGAAGGTCGGCAAGGACTTCGAGGCCCCGCTGAAACGGCTCACCGATACGCTCAGTCGGCTGCGCTACGGCACGAAAGCGCCCGAGAACTCCGGTTGACGCCTCCGGGGAGCGTGTTCGAGCATCGGCCCATGTCAAAGGGTTCGATGGCGGTGGCGGCCTTCTCGACCGTGGTCGAGTGGTATGACTTCACCCTCTATCTCTATCTGGCGACGGTGCTGTCCCGGGTCTTCTTCGGCGGCGGCGAGACCTCGCTGGTGATCACGCTGGGCGGGTTCGCCGTGGCCTATCTGATGCGGCCGCTGGGCGCGGTGGTGTTCGGTCATATCGGCGACCGGTTCGGGCGCCGGATGACGATGCTGATGTCGGTCGCCCTGATGACGGCGGCCATGCTGGCGACGGCCTTCCTGCCGACCTATGCCCAGATCGGCCCGGCGGCGGGCGTGCTGTTGATCCTGATCCGGTGCGTGATGGGGTTCTCGGTCGGCGGGGAATACACGGGCGTGGTCGCCTATCTGCTGGAAGGGGCCCCGGCCCATCGGCGAGGTCTGATCGCGTCGTCGGCCTCCGCGGCGAGCGAGATAGGGGCCCTGCTCGCGGTCGGGGTGTCGGCCGTGACCGTGCATCTGTTGAGCGCCGCCGACCTCGACGGCTGGGGCTGGCGCATTCCCTTCCTTGTGGGCGCGGCCCTGGCGGGCAGCGTGTGGATCGCGCGATCGACGATGCAGGAGAGCCCGGATTTCGAACGCCAGAAGGCGGCGGGCACGGTCCCGGCGCGGCCCTTGCTCCACAGCCTGAAGAACCACAAGCGCGGCATTGCGCGGGCTTTCGCCATCTCGGCCCTGGGGTCGATCACCTATTACGTCGGCATCACCTATGTGCCCGCTTTCCTCACCTCGGCCGGGTCGTTCGGAGAGACCCAGGCCCTTTGGCTGGCGACGGCGGCGGCCGTGGTGGTGATCCTGGTCACGCCTTTCGCGGGCATCGCCTCGGATCGGTGGGGCAGGAAGCCGGTATTGATCGGCCTTGCCCTGGCCAGCGCCGTCCTGCCGATGACGATGTTCTCGCTGATGGCGGGCGGGGTGGAGGCGCGGGCGCTGCTTGGGGCCCTGGTGCTCGCAGCCGTGGCGGGTGGCGTCAGCGCGGTGGGTGCCGTGGCGACGGCCGAGCAGTTTCCGGGCGAAGGTCGACTGACAGGCCTCGCGCTCGGCGCAACAGCCGCCACGGCGGTGTTCGGCGGCTTCACGCCCTGGATCGCGGAACTGCTGGTTGCGGGCACGGGCTGGACCATGGCACCGGGCGCAATGATCGCCGTGGTCGCGCTGGCGGTGGTTCCCGTGCTGTGGTGGTCGCCGGAGACGGCACCGGGCAGGATCAGAGCGGCTTCACCCGATTGACGTGGGCCATTTTCCGGCCCGGCCGCGCCTCGGCCTTGCCATAGAGGTGAAGGCGCGCATCCGGCTCGGCGGCCAGGCTCGTCCATTGATCGACCTCATCGCCCAGCAGGTTGCGCATTTCGACGCGGGCATGGGCCTGGGTGGGGCCCAGGGGCCAGCCGGCGATGGCGCGGATGTGCTGCTCGAACTGGTCACAGACGCAGCCGTCCTGGGTCCAGTGGCCGGTGTTGTGGACGCGCGGGGCGATCTCGTTGACCAGCAACTGACCCTCACCGAGGTCGAACAGCTCGATCCCGATCACGCCGACATAGTCCAGGCCGTCCAGGATGTCCTCGGCGATGGCCCTGGCGCGGGCGTCGGTCGCCGCATCGATGAGGGCCGGGGCGGTGGTGATGCGCAGCACACCGCCCGAATGCTCGTTCTCGCCCAGGGGATAGACCGCGACCGAACCGTCGTGGCCCCGGGCGGCGATGATCGACAGCTCGCGCGTGAAGGCGGCGCGGGCTTCCAAAATGGCGGGGCGGCCGCCGATGGCGGCGAAGGCCTCGGCGGCCTCGTCGGCCGAGGCGACCCAGGCCTGGCCCTTGCCGTCATAGCCGTCGCGGCGGGTTTTCAGCAGGGCGGGGGCCCCCAGGGTCTCAAGCCCCGCGATCAGGTCGTCCAGCGTATCGACCGCGACGAAATCGACAGTCGCGGCACCGACGGCGTTCAGGAAGGTCTTCTCGTCCACCCGGTCCTGGGCAACGGCCAGGGCCGTCGGGCCGGGGGCGACCAGGGCACCGCCTTCGGCCAGTCGCTCGATCGAGGCTGCGGGCACGTTCTCGAACTCGAAGGTCACGACGTCGCAGGCGCGGCCCATGATGGTGAGCGCCGCCGGATCGTCATAGGCGGCGACGAACTGGCCGCGCGACACGCGAGCGGCCGGGCAGTTTTCCTCGGGGTCCAGAATCAGGACGTCGAAGCCCAGACGCGACGCCGCCTGGGACAGCATCCGGCCCAGCTGGCCGCCGCCCATGATGCCTATGGTCGAGCCGGGGGGGAGGGGAAGCGTCAGGTCGGCCAATCAGTCCTCGACCGTTTCGGCGACCGCATCGGTCTGGGCAGCGCGGTAGGCGGCGAGGCGCTCGGCCAGCGCATCGTCCGACAGGGCGAGGATCTGCGCCGCCAGGATGCCCGCGTTCTTGGCCCCGGCCTCGCCGATGGCCAGGGTGGCGACCGGGACGCCGCCGGGCATCTGGACGATCGACAGCAGCGAATCCATGCCCTTCAAGGCCCTGGATTCGACCGGCACGCCCAGCACGGGCAGGTCGGTCATGGAGGCGGCCATGCCCGGCAGGTGCGCGGCACCGCCGGCACCGGCGATGACGACCCTGGTTCCGGCAGCCTTTGCCCCGGTGGCGAAGTCATACAGACGTCTTGGGGTGCGGTGGGCCGATACGACCTTCGCTTCCCAGGCCACGCCCAGGGCATCCAGCGAATCGGCCGCGTGTTTCATCGTCGGCCAGTCGGACCGACTGCCCATGATGATCGCCACCGGCGGGGTCGAAATCGCCATAACGCAGGGTTCTCGCGCGCGTGAAGGCGGCCGGTTAC
This sequence comes from Brevundimonas sp., assembly GCF_016463485.1. Lineage (GTDB taxonomy): Bacteria > Pseudomonadota > Alphaproteobacteria > Caulobacterales > Caulobacteraceae > Brevundimonas. Next base: position 20,886 of record NZ_JAEMRD010000038.1, on the reverse strand, counting down.
AGCACCCGCGTTGCGCCCGCAACCGAGGGCTCTAGGATAGTTCGAACGCGTGCTCGGGTGAGTCGCGGTTTTCCGGAGTTTCGCCGACCGTGACCGATACGGCCGCTGCCGATCTGAAGGCCGAGATCGAGCGTCTGCGCGCCGAGGTCGAGACCCTGCGTCTGCGGGCGGAAGCGGCTGAGGCGGCGGCGGACCACGATGTCCTGACCCCCGCCCTGAACCGGCGCGGCTTCGTCGCCGCCATGCAGCAGACCATGGCCTATTGCATCCGCTACGATGCCCCGGCGGTGCTGCTGTATCTCGACCTGGACGGCTTCAAGGGAGTCAACGACCGGCTGGGCCATGCGGCGGGCGATGCCGCCCTGATCCATGTCGCGGAGCTGTTGATGGAGAATGTGCGGGCCTCGGATGCGGTCGGCCGGCTGGGCGGGGACGAGTTCGGCCTGCTTATGCTCAACGCCGGCATCGAAGAGGGGCGTGAAAAGGCCAGGCGGCTGGCCGCGACCCTGGATGCCGAAGGTTTCGACTGGAACGGCCAGAAGACGGAGTTGGGCGGCTCCTTCGGCGTCCGCGCCTGGGCCAATCAGGACGACCCCGAAATCTGGCTCGCCGAGGCCGATGCCGCGATGTGGGTCCGGAAGCGGTCTCGAGCTTAGTGAGCAAGGCGTGCCAGTGCTAGTGAGCAAACTGCGCCTGGGTCCCTGTGACCTGCTCACTAGCACTGGCACTTTTCACCCGAACCACGCCCACCGCCGGACCATGGCGGTACGATCGTGCGCGATTTGACCTTCGCCGACCGGGCGACCAGCTTGACCATCGTTCCCCAAGGAGTTTCCCGCCCCATGTCGATCGTCGACGCCCCCACCTTGAGCAAGCCGACCGCCTCGACCCTGTCGCTGATCGGCAAGACCCCGATGATCGAGGTGACCCGCATCGACACCGGCAAATGCCGCCTGTTCCTCAAGCTTGAGGCCCAGAACCCCGGCGGCTCGATCAAGGACCGCATTGCCGTCGAGATGATCGAGGCGGCCGAACGCGAGGGCTGGCTCAAGCCCGGCGGCACCATTGTCGAGGCGACCGCGGGCAATACCGGCCTGGCCCTGACCCTGGTCGGCCAGAACAAGGGCTACAAGGTCCTGCTGGTCATTCCCGACAAGATGTCCAAGGAAAAGATCCAGCACCTGCGGGCCATGGGCGCCGACGTGCGACTGACCCGCTCGGACGTCCCGCACGGACACCCCGACTATTACACCGACATGGCCGAGCGCCTGGCCCAGCAGATTCCGGGCGGCTATTTCGTCAACCAGTTCGCCAACGACGCCAACGCCCTGGCCCATGTGAAGACGACCGGTCCCGAAATCTGGGAACAGATGGACCATGACCTCGACGCCTTCGTCGCCGGCATCGGCTCGGGCGGGACGATCACGGGCATCGGGCGGTTCCTGAAGAGCGTAGGCTCGACCGCCGAGATCATCCTGGCCGACCCGGTCGGTTCGACCCTCGCGGGCATCGTCAACGACGGCGTGCCGGGGCCGGAGGGCAGCTATACGGTCGAAGGGATCGGCCAGAATTTCGTGCCCGATACCGCCGACATGAGCCTGATCGACAAGGCCTATTCCATTCCCGACGCCGAGGCCATCGCCACGGTGCGCGAACTGCTGCTCAAGGAAGGCATCCTGGCGGGTTCGTCTTCGGGCACATTGATCGCGGCGGCTCTGCGCTGGTGCCGTGAACAGACCGAGCCGAAGCGGTGCGTGACCTTCGTCTGCGACACCGGCGCGAAATACCTGTCCAAGGTCTACAATGACGCCTGGTTGGCCGATCAGGGCCTTGGCGACGACCCGATCCAGGGCAACCTGGCCGACCTGATCGGCCGCAAATACGAGAACGGCGAGGTCGTTGTCGCGGGCCCCGATGACAGCCTGGACTCGGCCTTCAAGCGGATGCGGTCCAACGACGTGTCGCAGTTGCCGGTGATTCAGGACGGCCGGCTGGTCGGCATCCTGGACGAGAGCGATCTGGTCCACGTCATGAACACCGACGAGATTACCCGCGCCGAACGCTTCAGGAAGCCGGTCTCGTCCGCCATGACCCGCGATCTGGATACGGTCCAGGTGGGCGAGTCCCTCGACGCCCTGATCCCGCTGTTCGACCGCGACCGGGTTGCGATCGTACTGGACGGCGAGAAATTCGTCGGCCTGATCGCGCGGGTAGACCTGATCAACCACTTGAGCCTGAACCGGTAATCGGTTGAGGATCAATCGCCGACAGGGACTGATGGGAGCGGCGGCGCTGACGGCGGTCGGCGGCGTGTCGCGGGCCCAGTCCGGCGAGCGGGTGGCGGCCGGAACCTATGACAGCGGGGGTGAGGCCATCACCGTGGTGCTGTTCAGCCCGCCGAGCGAGGGTCTGCCGATGGCAGGGGCGGGAATATTGCTGCTGCACGGCGGCGGCGGGGCGGCTCTGGAGATCCGGCGCTGGTACGAGCATGCGGTGCGGCTGGCGGCGCGGGGCTATACGGTGGCCTTCCCGGCCTGGTTCGGTGCCGATACCGAGGGGCGGCGTCAGGGGCGCGGGGCGTTCCAGCGACAGGCGGCGCTGGACGGGTTCAAGTGGCTGGCTGCCCAGCCCGGCGTCGATGCGAACCGGATCGGGATCATGGGTTTCTCGCGCGGGGCCTATATGGCGGGGGAACTCGGCTTCTCGGATGCCCCGGCGCGAGCCGTGGTCGCGATCGCCGGCGGGGGGCGGCGCGAGCCCGAGGAGATTCTCAGGAAGCCACCGACGCTCCTGATCACGGCGGACGGCGATCCGCTGGTCGGGCTGGGCGCGGTCCGCAACTGGGAACGCACCCTGCGGCGCGCGGGCGTCGACACCGAACTGGTGGTGCTTGATGCCGACCACCATGTCCCCGAGCCGGCGGAGTGGCGGGCCATCTTCGACACCGCCCATCGCTTCCTGCGCGATGAACTGGCCGCTCCATGAGACGGCGCGACCTGGTTGCAGGCGGGATCATGCTGATGGCGGCTCCGGCCGAGGCACAGACCGCGCCCGACGGCGTCATCACCGAACGAGTCACATACCTCAGCAACGGTCGGACGATCCGTGCCGTGGACTTCCGACCGGCCGTGCCGAACGGCCGGGGCGTCGTCTATGTCCATGGCTCAGGCGGGATGGGGATCGACCAGCTGGCCTTCGCCCGACGGTTCGCGGAGCGGGGCTATCTGTCGCTGGCCCCGACCTATCTGGACGCCGCGGACGACGACATCGTGCGGCGCGAACCGGTGATGGAGGCCTGGCGCGACTGTGCCCGCGACGGGGTCGAATGGCTGATCAGCCAGGGCGTGGATCGCGGCCGGACAGGCATCGTCGGCTATTCCCTCGGCTCGTTCATCGCCGTGGACGGCGCGCTGGGCGACAGTCGCGCGGCGGCGGCCGTGGCTGTCTGCGGCGGCTGGGACGTCTATATTCCTCGCCACCCCGCCCGACGAATCCCCGTACTCATCGTGCGCTCCGAAAGGGACCGTGTGGTCTCGCCGGCCTCGACCCAGCGCTGGCGGCGGTTCCTGATGGACGAGGATATCCCGGTGCGGGTTCAGGTCACGCGCGGCGCCGGCCACCTGATGAACGCCACCCAGTGGACCGACGTCTCGGACCACTGCCTCGACTTCTTTGACCAGACCCTCGCCTGACAGGATCCCACCATGGCCAGCCTCAAGAACAGCCAGGGCTTTTCGACCCGTGCCATCCACGCCGGACAGCGGCCCGACCCGACCACGGGTGCCGTCATGACCCCGATCTACGCCACCTCGACCTACGCTCAGGAAAGTCCGGGGGTGAACAAGGGTTATGAATACGCCCGGGGCAAGAACCCGACGCGCGAGGCGTTCGAAGCCTGTATCGCCGACCTCGAGGGCGCAGTTCAGGCGTTCGGATTCGCCTCCGGCATGGCGGCGACCTCCACGGCGCTGGAACTGCTGGATGCGGGCGCGCACATCGTCACCGGCGATGACCTGTACGGCGGATCGTGGCGGCTGTTCGAGCGGGTGCGTCGGCGCTCGATGGGGCTGGATTTCGCCTATGTCGATCTGTCGGACCTCGCGGCCGTCGAGGCGGCGATTACCGACAAGACCAGGATGCTGTGGGTCGAGACCCCGACCAACCCCCTGATGAAGATCGCCGACATCGCCGCCCTGTCGAAGATCGCCAAGGCGCACGGCCTGTTGCTGGTCGTCGACAACACCTTCGCCACGCCCTTCTGCCAGCAGCCGCTGAGCCTGGGTGCCGACGTGGTCATGCATTCGGCGACCAAATACCTGAACGGCCATTCCGACATCATCGGCGGGGTGCTGGTGGCGAAGGATCCCGAGATCGCGGCCCAGCTCAAGTTCCTCCAGAACTCGGTCGGCGGCGTCATGGGCCCCTTTGACGCTTTCCTCGCCAACCGGGGGCTGAAGACCCTGGGCCTGCGGATGAAGGCCCACTGTTCCAACGCCATGGCCGTCGCCAACTGGCTGGAGGACCGCGCGGCCAAGGGCGCCGGCATCGCGCGCGTCATCTATCCCGGTCTGATCTCCCACCCTCAGCATGAGCTCGCCGCGTCCCAGATGTCGGGTTTCGGGGGCATGGTGTCGGTGGTGCTGGACGGCGACCTGGACCGGACGAAACGGGTGCTGGAAAGCGTCCGGGTCTTCACCCTGGCCGAGTCGCTGGGCGGCGTCGAAAGCCTGGTCAACCACCCGGCGATCATGACCCACGCCAGCGTCCCCAGGGAACTGCGCGAGGCGGGCGGCGTCACCGATACCCTGATCCGCCTGTCGGTAGGCGTGGAGGACGTCGAGGACCTGATTGCGGATCTGGATCAGGCGCTGGCGGTCTAGAAGTTCCAGGTCAGGGCCAGCACCGCCTGGCCGTCGCCGCTTTCGCCCAGGGCCACCGCATTGTCGGTGTCGTACCAGTGCAGATCGGCCGAGACCTGTGAGGTCAGGGCGTAGGTAATCCCGGCCTGCCACCAGCCGTAATCGGGCGCGCCGACCTGGTCCTGAAATCCAATCACCGCGTCGGCCGACAGTTTCGGGGTCAAGGCCCAGGCCAGCGAGGTCTGACCCCAGACGGCCTCTTCGCCTGCGCCTTCATAATCGGGCGATCCGCCGACCAGCGCCACGACCGTGGCGGGGCCGAACGCCCGCGTCGCCTGGGCCGAGACCTGCCAGTTGTCGACGTCGCCCGACCCGCCGAAATAGCTGATCCGCGACGCCGCGATCTGCCACGCCCATCCGGCCCATGTGGGTTGCAGGCCGACCGAGACGTCGACCTCATAGTCGCTGTCGCCTACGGCGGCCGTGTTTGCGGCGACGTTGGCGTAGACCAGGCCCCGGTTCCACTGGGCGGTGGCGACGCCCTCGACGTCATCCTGACCCCGGACCAATCCGCGCCGGACATAGTCGGTCGTCAGCCCGACCGCGAAGGCCCAGGCGGGCGTCTCACGATCTGCGGATTGCGCGAGTGCCGGGCCAGCCAACAGCAACGTCGAACCCACGCTGATCAGGCCCCGACCCAGTCCCATCCCACCCGCTCCCGTGCTAGCCGAGCAAGCTTTACCATAATCAGCGACAGGCGGGGGAGAGCTATCCGATAGCGCCCCGGCGAGGCGAACTGAATCTGCTGTCAGAAGATCCCGCACTGCAGTTTGGCGAGGCGGAATCGCTGGTCTGCATTCATGAAGATTGTGCCGTAGATCCAGATCGTCGGGTCCATGTGTGACCGGGTTTTCATCAAATGCCGCTTGGCGCGTTTGAGGTTGCGCCGATCCCAATAGACGCGGCCCAGCCAGCCGTGGACGAACCGCATGAGGCCGGGTTTGCCGGCGTCCTCGACCGTGGCCAAGGCTCTGTCCGAGGCTTCGTTCAGGGACATCGACGCCGACTGAGCGCCGCTCACCGTCGCATAGTTGCCCGCCGGTCGAAGGTAGGTTCTGTCCAGCCATTCCTCGAAATGGGCCCTTGCAAGCATGGCCCAACTGCGCGGGTCGTCGTCACGCCAGAGTCGCTTTAGGCACTGCCACATCTCATCCTGAGAGCCGCCCCATTTGGCTGACCAGGCCTGAAGCACGTCGCAGTAGGACGAGGCGGGCACTTGAGGCGAACGGCAGACAAGCGCCTCCGATGCAGCCTTTCCCTCTCGGTTTTCCTCCACCGCGAATGAGGCCAGCACACCCAGGCTCAAGGGGTCGTCTGGCCGCAGTTCCAAGGCCTTCGCGAGGTGAAAGTAAGCCCGATCACCAATGGACTCGTAGGCGCGAAATTTCGAGGACGGCGTCATGGCGGCGACCATGGCACCTCGGGCGATGAAGGCCTGTTGTCTCAGGATCGCGCCGGCGATCGCGTGTCCGAGCTGGTCGTCATCCGCCTCAACGATCTCGGAGATGGGCGCACCGACCTTCACGTCGTGCGCCACGGCGATCAGGATCTCTAGTGCGGTGTCAGGCCCCGTCGAGGCGACCGCTTGCCGGAGGTGGCGCAGGTCACTCCGAGTGTAGACGTCCTGCCTTCCCACGCGACTCCTCCTGTGTGCCTTGCTCACAAGAGCACGTTTCTGGCTTGTGGAACACAAGGGGGCGAGGGCCCGATCTCTTGCAGAGAAATCGGGCCCCCTCGGTCTGACGCGACCTAGTTCGGCATCGACACCGTGTCGGTGACGTGGATCACGCCGTTGGACTGGAACACGTCGGCCTGGGTCACCGTGGCCACGCCGCCCTTTTCGTCGGTCAGGATGACGGACGAGCCTTGCAGGGAGGCGGTCAGGATGCCGCCCTCGACCGTGGTCAGCTCGGCCTTGCCGCCGCCCGCGTTGATCATGCCGATCAGTTGCTCGGCGGACACCCGACCCGCGACGACGTGATAGGTCAGGATCTTGGTCAGGGTCGCCTTGTTGGCGGGCTCGACCAGGGTCTCGACGGTACCGGCGGGCAGTTTGGCGAAGGCCGCGTCGGTCGGGGCGAACACGGTGAACGGGCCCGGACCCGACAGGGTTTCGGCCAGGCCGGCGGCGACGACGGCGGCGACCAGGGTCGTGTGGATCGGCGAGTTGACGGCGTTCTCGACGATGGTCTTGTTGGCGTACATGGCGGCACCGCCGACGGTCACGGGGGCGGTGGCGTGGCTGGAATGGTCCATCGACTGGGCCAGCACGGGGGTCGCGCCGATCATGGCGGCGGAGACGAGGGCGGCGGCGGCGACGCCGCGAAGCGAAATCTTGGTCATGGGGGGCTTCCTGAACCGACCGCCGATCGCGGTCGCCCGGAAAGACGCGAAACAAGCTCCGCCGGATGCAGTGCGCGGCATCTGGCCGCGCCGGGGAACCAATGCCGATCCGGACCGGCTCAGAAGGTCAGCGTCAGCGCCGCGACCAGGGCCCCTTCATAGGTCTCGCCCTCCTGATGGGCGTCGGTGTCGTGCCAGCGCAGATCGGCGTCGACCCCCTCGCGCACTTCCCACGTCAGGCCCGCATTCCAGCCGGTGTAGTCGGGAGCCCGGTCCTGCTCGCGTCGTCCCAGAGTCACCCCGGCGGTGATCCGCTCGGCCACCGGCCAGCGCAGTCGCCCCTCGACCCAGGTCCAGGCCTCGGTCGAGCCCAGGCCATCCGGCGAATGCTCGACCCGCAGCCGGGTGTCGAGGGCGCCGAAATCGCGCATTACGTCGGCCTGGAACTCCCAGGCGGCGGCGTCCTGGCCAGGGTCGGCCTCGACCCGCCACTTGTGAGAGGTCGAGACGTCGAAATCGAACCCGCCGCCGGAAAACTGCCATCCCGCCTCGGCCTCGGTCTCCACGTTCGACCCCGACGAGTCGATCGTCTCGAACTCGATGTCTGCATAGAAGCCGTTCGCCGCGTTCCACTGGGCCTCGGCGAAGACATAGGGGGCGTTGCCGCTCTTGGACGTCCCCTTGGAGCGGTTGTCTGTCCCGGCGCCGGCCTCGAAGGTCCAGTGCGACCCCTGGTCTCCGACGTAGCGCGTATTGTCCCGATCCTGGGCAATGGCCGGCAGGGCGGCCAGCATGAGCGGCGACAGGACGAAGGGCAGATGACGCATGAAGGCTCCGGCGAAAGCCGGCCTGTCTAGCCGACGATGGCCTTGTTCGCGAACGCTTCGGTGGCCTGCGCATATTCGTCGCGGAGGCGGCGAACCAGTTCGGCGGTCGGCAGGACGTCGTGGATCGTGCCCGCGCCCTGGCCGGCGGACCAGACGGTCTTCCACGCCCGGGCCTCCTCGCCCATGTCCAGCTTGTGCTCGGGAAGGTGTTTCGGATCGATGCCGTTGGCCTCGAGCGACTTGGTCATGAAGTTGGCGGGGATGCCGGACACCGCAGGGGTGTGGACGATGTCGGTCGCACCCGAATCGATGATCATGGCCTTATAGGCGTCCTGCGCTTCCGACTCGGTCGTGTTGATGAACCGGGTGCCCAGATAGGCGAAGTCGGCCCCCATCATCAGCGCCCCTGCCACATCCTGGCCCGTCGACAGACAGCCCGACAGGATGATCGTTCCCTTGAAGAACTCGCGCACCTCATTGACCAGGGCGAACGGGTTGATGATCCCAGCATGGCCGCCCGCGCCGTTGGCCACCAGGATCAGGCCATCCACGCCCGCCTTGGCCGCGTTCTTCGCGTGGCGGACGTTGGCGATATCGTGAAACACGACCCCGCCGTATCCATGCACTGCATCGACCAGATCCTTGACCGCGCCCAGCGAGGTGATGACCAGCGGGACCTGATGCTCGACCGTAACGGCCAGATCGGCCATCAGCCGGTCGTTCGAGCCGTGAACGATGTGGTTGACGCCGAACGCCGCCGCATCCGGATGCAGCCGCGACTTGATCTCGATCAGCCAGTCCCGATAGCCCTCGGTGGTCCGCTGGTTCAGCGACGGAAAGGTGCCGATGACGCCGGCGTTACACGCCTCGACCACCAGATCGGGCCCGGACACCAGGAACATCGGTGCCGAGATCACCGGCAGCTTCAGACCCTTTTGCAGGGAAGCGGGAATGGCCACAGCGTCGTCCTCCGTTGTCTTTGGCTACGCTTACAGCAGGCGACGTTGGGGAAGGCAAATCCTGGATGAAGGCCGTGTTCGGCTTGTCGCCGTAACGCCCATGCCCCTATGGTCACGCTCGGCCATCCAGGCCCCCTCGACAGGAGAGACGGTGTGCGCGGCGAGATTCTGACCTATGACGACGGTCCTGGCACCGGCCTGATCAGCGGCGACGACGGCCTGCGTTACACCTTCGCCCGCGCCGACCTCCAGCAGCTGACGCCCGTGCGGGCCGGCATGAAGGTCGATTTCGTCGCCGAGGGCGGTGCAGCGACCCAGGTCATCGTCCTGGCGCAACAGCCGGCCGGTTTTGCATCCACCGCCTATACCCCCGGCGTCGCAGGCTCGGGGATGTCCGCCTGCGACTGGCGGACCCTTTTCCTCGAGGCCAACGGCCGCATCGGCCAGAAGGACTACTGGATCGGGATCATCATCCTGTTTGCCGCCGGCGTCGTTCTGAGCTGGGTGCCGCTGATCGGGCAGGTGGTCACTCTGGCCAGCATCTATTTCGGGGTCTGCGTTTCGTCGAAACGCCTGCACGACATGGGCAAATCCGGCTGGCTCGCCGCCATTCCCTACGGCATCACGACTGTGGCGGTGGTGCTCAGCGCCATGGCCTTCGTCGGCGGCATCGTCAGCACCAGCTATGGCAACGACTACGCCATGCTGGCCGGCATAGGCGGGATCGCAGGCCTCTGGGGTCTGGTCTTCATCGTCAACCTGGGCTTTCTGATCTGGCTGGGTGTGACGGCAGGTCAGCCGGGCGACAACGCCTATGGCCCGCCGCCACGTCCGCTGGCCAACTTCTGACGCACGGGTCTTTGCGTCGGGCGGCCGGGACGCCTAAATCCCGGCCATGACCACCGACACCTCCGGCCTCTCCCAGCTCGGCACCCAGACCGCCCAGCCGACCAGTCCTGAAACCGCCGTCCTGGAGCGGGTGCCGAACCCGCATCCGGACGCCCTGTATCTGGCGCGCTTCACCGTGCCCGAGTTCACCAGCCTGTGCCCCGTGACGGGCCAGCCGGACTTCGCCCATATCGTCATCGACTATGCGCCGGGCGACTGGCTGGTCGAGTCCAAGAGCCTGAAGCTCTACATGACCGCCTTCCGCAACCACGGCGCCTTCCACGAGGATTGCACCGTCGCCATCGGGCTGAAGCTGGCGGCGTTGCTCCATCCGAAATGGCTGCGCATCGGCGGCTACTGGTACCCGCGCGGCGGCATCCCCATCGACGTCTTCTGGCAGACCGGCACCCCGCCCGAGGGCCTGTGGCTGCCGGATCAGGGCGTGCCGACCTATCGCGGGCGGGGGTGAGGTGCGCGTTGAGATAGAAGGTGTCGTGAAGCCGTGGGCGGGACCGTCGTGCGGTCCCGCCCGGCCTGGCCCTATCCCCCGAACCGCACTCTGATCCCCGCATTGGCGATGAAGCCTTCCAGCGGTTGCCAGGCGTCGACGGTCCAGCGGCCGTCCGGCGCGCGGGTCGGCCGGATCAGCGGGCTCTCCCGCGTCTGGCGCACGTCCAGCAGGTTCTCCAGGTTCAGGAAGACTCGATACCGCCCCAGAACGACCTCACCCAGCAGTCCCAACTCCCAATAGGATTCGCCGCGCGTGCGGTACGGATCGTCCTCCAGCGGCTGGGGGCCGGTGTAATAGGCCTCGAAGCCGATCCGGCCGCGATCATGTTCCTCCCACATGGCCACGACCCCGGCCGAATGGCGCGGCGTCAGGGGCACGTCGCGTCGGGTCGCCCCGTCCGGCTCGCTCGCATCCACGTACAGATAGCTGCCCGTCACCACGAAAGGCCCGGTCCGCCAGCGGGTCAGGGCTTCGAGGCCGCGCGTCCGCGTCACGCCCGCGATATTGTCCAGCCGGACCAGCGTTGGCGACAGGGGGATCAGCCCCACCGCGTCGTCTATGTCAGATCCGAACAGGGTCAGGTTCGCTTCCCACGGCCCCGACGCATAGGCGAAGTCCACCGACGCCGTCTGGGCGGTCTCGGCCTCGAGATCACCCAGCGGGGCCAGACGCGACAGGCCCGCCGCCTCGGTCTCTTCCACGAACGGCGTGGGCGCATAGAAGCCGCGCCCCCACGACCCCCGCACCGACCACCGGCCGACCTTGTACAGCGCCGACAGGCGCGGGCTGACCTGGGTGCCGTAGCGATCATGCTCGTCCCAACGGACGCTGGCCGCCAGGGTCAAAGCCTCGGTCACCTCGCGCTCGACCTGGGCGAACAGGGCCGGGACGGAATAGCTGTAGTCGAACTGCGGGAAGGCTTCGGACCCATAGTCATCGACCTGATACGCCACGCCGCCCAGCCAGTCCGCGCCCCAGGCCGCGGCCGACAGACTGGCCTCCGCCGACCAGGTGTGATGCCGGTCCTTTTCCAGCAGCGTGCCGAACCGGTGTCTGTGGTCCAGATCGACGCCCGATCCGCGCACCTGGGCGAAGCCCCAGTCGCCGACCGGCCGCTCATAGACGAAGCCGCCGTCCAGCCTGCGCGTGTCCTGGTTCTGTGCGAACGGCTGGCCGTCGGGCGCGACCCGTCCGTCCAGCGTCCCGCCGCGCCTCTGTTCGTCCATCGCCCCGACCGTGACGAAGGCCCTCGATCCGTCGTCGCCCAGCCAGAACAGACGCGGCCGCGCCGTCCAGCGCTCATAGCCCGGAATGTCGATCCAGCCGTCGCCGTCCAGATCGTGTTCGTCCTGGCGATTGGCCGTGGCGATCATCGAACCGCTCCAGCCCATGCCGATCGGCGCCGAGCCATAGGCGGACAGGTCCTGGCCCCCGCGCGTGGTTGCGTTCACGATCAGCTCGCCGGACGGCCCATCGTCCGGCCGTCGTGACATCAGATTGATCACCCCGCCCAGAGCCTGGCCGCCGTACAGGGCCGAGGCCGCGCCCTTGATGATCTCGACCCGGCCCAGGTCACTGGGCGGAATCTGCAACAGGCCCAGCGACGACCCCTGACCGCCGTACAGCGGCAGGCCGTCGGCCAGGATCTGGGTATAGCGCCCCCGCATCCCGTGGACCCGGATGTTGGCGGCCCCCAGGCTGGGCGAGGTGACCTGCACCCGAAGGCCGCCGGTCTCGGCCAGGATCATCGAGATGTTGCCCGGCCGCATGAGGAGTTTTTCCTCGATCTCCTCCTGGCCGATGATCTCGACGCGGACGGGCTCGTCCTGCACGCGACGGCGCGAGCGGGTGGCCTGGACGATGACCTCCTCGACCTCTTCGGCCTCGGGTTCGTCGTGGGTTTCCGGGTTGTCCTGAGCCAGGGTCATGCCCGGCATCAGGATGGCGAAGGCAACACCGGCGAGCAGCCGGCGAAGTCGAATATGCATGAGGGATCCTCTCCCGGCGCGCGGCCGGTCCAATGTCGGGCGCAGGGCGGGTTCGCCCATGCACGGTGCGGTGGAGCCAGGCAGAGCCCGGCGAGATCAGACCCTTGGGGGTCTTTCGGGTCCGGTGGGACGCAGCGACGGCGGAGCGGTGGCCAGGGCGGGACCTGACGGCTTCACGCCGATCAGATGTGCGGGGATCGCGGCGACATCGGGAGCCGTCGCCGGGTGGGGCGCGTGACAGCATCCGTTGGCGCAGGCCGGCCCGCAGTCTTCACAGGCCGGATCGGCATCGGAGACGGAATCGACGACGACCTGGGCGTTTGGCGCACAGGCCTCGCTTTCCGCGCAGACGTGGGAGGCAAAGGCAGGCGCGGCAAAGGTCAGGGCGAGCAACAGGGTGCACACCAGTCCCAGCCTCCTGCCCAGATCCTTGCCGAATCGACCCATGATCGCCGCTCTATCACAGACCCTGTGGCGCGCCATGAGCCCGCCTGTCGCAGGTGTCGCCTCTGGACCGTTAAAACGTCATGACCGAGACCCATCGTCTGGCCTGGGAAGAGCGGGGTCGCCGATCGCTGGAGTCGCTTCAGGCCTGGTCCGACCGCGCCGCATGGTCGCGCTACGGCTTCGAGTTCCTGATGTTCGGGTTGAAGCAGGGCTGGGCCTGCCTGTTCGGCGGGCTGATGCTGGTCCTGCTGATGGGGACGCATCTGCTGTGGCCCGACAAGGCGCCCGTCGCCCGCTATGATTTCCTCGTGGTCGCGGCGCTGGCGATCCAGGCGGCGATGCTGTGGCTCAAGCTGGAGAGCTGGGAGGAGGCGAGGGTGATCTTCGTCTTCCACGTCGTCGGCACCATCATGGAGCTGTTCAAGACCGCCCACGGGTCGTGGATCTACCCCGAGCCGTCACTCTTGCGGATCGGCGACGTGCCGCTGTTCTCGGGTTTCATGTACGCGGCGGTCGGCAGCTATATCGCCCGTATCCAGCGCATCTTCGACATCCGGTTCCGCCACTATCCGCCGCTGTGGACGACCTGGCTGCTGGCGGCCGCGATCTACGTCAACTTCTTTTCCCACCACTGGCTGCCGGACATCCGGCTGGCGCTGTTCGTGGCGACGGCGGTGCTGTTCGGACGGGGCTGGTTCTATTTCACGCCGGACCGGACGCGGCGGTCGATGCCGTTTCTGCTGGGCTTCCTGCTGGTCGCTGTCTTCATCTGGTTCGCCGAGAACCTGGGCACACTGGCCCGCGCCTGGGTCTATCCGGGTCAGGAGGACGGCTGGCATCCGGTCGGTCTGGCCAAGCTGGGCAGCTGGTTCCTGCTGATGATGATTTCGGTGGTGCTGGTGTCGCTGGTCCACCGCCCCCAGGAGGAACCGCGATGACCGACGAACCGCAGGACGACGGCTGGGAACAGTCGGCCGCCGCCTGGATCGCCCACCTCGGCGACGACGGCGACTTCGGCCGTCAGTCGGTGCTGGACGAGCCGATGATGGCGCGCGTCCGGGCCGGCGGCTTTCGGCGCGCCCTGGACGTCGGCTGCGGCGAGGGCCGGTTCTGCCGGATGCTGGCCGCCGAAGGTATGGTGGTCACCGGCATCGACCCCGCCCCCAGCCTGATCGACCGGGCGCGAGCGCTCGATCCGCACAGCGACTATCGCGTCGAGGCGGCCGAGGGTCTGAACTTCGAGGACGGCGCTTTCGATCTGGTGGTCGCCTATCTGTCCCTGATCGACATCCCCGATGCTGAGGCGGCGATCTCGGAGATGGCACGGGTTCTGGCTCCCGGCGGCACCCTGCTGATCGGTAATCTGACGGCCTACAACTCGGCGGGCGACGTCGCGGAGATGGGCTGGCAGACCCTGGCCGACGGTCGCCGCGCCCACGCCATGGACCAGTATCTGGAGGAGCGCTCGGCCTGGATCGAATGGCGCGGCATCCGCATCATGAACTGGCACCGGCCGCTGTCGACCTATATGCGGCTCTTGCTCGATCAGGGCCTGACCCTAACCCATTTCGACGAGCCCCGCGCGATCGGCGGCGACCCCGTCCGCGTCGCCCACTACAACCGCGCGCCCTGGTTCCTGATGATGGAGTGGCGAAAGCCCGGCTGAGCGGCCGACCTCAGCACTGGGTCAGGCTGAGCATATTTCCATCGGGGTCGGGGAAGAAGGCCACGCGCGCCTTGCCGTCGGGCGAGGTCCAGACGCCCGTCTCGTCCTGGCCCATCCCCGGATAGATCGTCATGGCGACCCCCCTGGCCGTCAGGTCGGCGACGGTGGAAGCGATGTCGGGGACTTGCCAGCCCAGCACCGGATGGGGCGCGGCGGAATGGTCCGGCACATGGGTGATGCGCAGGTCCGCCCCGTTCAGGTCGAACACGGCGGCGAACCCGTCGTCCATCTTGAACACCAGGCCCAGGGTGTCGCGATAGAAGGCGTCGGAGACCGCCCGGTCGCGGGTCAGGACAAAGGCGATCGCCGTCGCAGACGGGGGCAGGGCCATGTCCAATCCTCCAGCGAACGTTGCGCCCAGCCTAGCAGGAATCAGGGCTGATATCGAGTGAGGGCCGCGATGTCCGGCCGTTCGCGCTCCAGCGGCGCTTCCTGTGCGGTCCCGATGTGGATGAAGCCGGCGATCCGCTCGCCCTCCGCCACCCCGAACAGGGAGGCACCTTCCGCGTCATAGCTGTACCAGTCAGTGATCCAGCAGGACGAAAACCCATGGGCCGAGGCGGCGTGCTCCAGGTTCATGCAGACGGCGCCCGCGCTGAGTTCCTGTTCCCACACCGGCTTGGGTCCGGGTCGGGCGGTCGATACAACCAGGATCGAGACGGGTGCGGCGGTCAGCTTGGCCAGCACGGCCAGGGCCTTTCCGGGCAGGCCCCTTTCGACGGCCAGGGCCGCCAGCCGTTCGGCGATTTCCGCACGGCTCTCCGGCCCCATGACCACGAACCGCCAGGGGGTCATCTTGCCGTGGTCGGGACTGCGGGCCCCCAGGATCAGAATGTCGTGGATCGTGTCGGCGTCCGGCCCCGGCACCGTCAGGGACTGGGCGGGTGCTGAACGCCGGACGGCCAGCCGCGCGCGCAGCTCGCGTGACGGCGTCGGCAGGGCAAGGGGCGCGCCCAGGGGAACGGCATCGGTCATGGTCATCGCCTCGTCTGTTGTTCTGTCGTCGTCTGGGCCATAGATCGTCGGTGACCGATAGCGCCCCCAAAGATATATCTCAAGCCATCATCCCCAGCTGGGCCGAGGGCATGCCGACGCCGATCCCCTGGCAGGATCTGGGTCACGTGGTCGTCCACGATACCCCCTGGATGCAGGTCACCGAGCACAAGGCCGTCGCTCCCACCGGACGCGATGCCCGCTACGGCGTGGTGCGGTTCCGCAATGTCGCGACCGGCGTCCTGCCGGTCCACGCGGACGGCACCGTCACCCTGGTCGGCCAGTCGCGGTTCGCCCACGCCAACTATTCCTGGGAAATGCCGGAGGGCGGCGCGCCCTTCGATGAGGATCCGCTCGAAGGTGCCATGCGCGAATTGGCGGAAGAGGCCGGGTTGAAGGCCGCGTCCTGGAAACTGGCGCTGCGGATCGAGGTGTCCAACTCCGTCACCGACGAGATCGGCCTGACCTGGATCGCCTGGGATCTGTCGCCCGTCCCGCTGGACCCCGATCCCACCGAGGTGCTGACCGTAGTGCGCGTCCCGTTCATGACCCTGCTGCACGAGATCGAGCGCGGCGCGATCCCGGATTCGTTTACGGTAGCGACAGCGTATCGGGCGTACCATATGGCCAAGGAGGGCCTTCTGCCGGGCTGGCTGGCGCATGCCATGCTGACGCGCAGCTAGGTTCGGGAACAGGAGCGGCGGCATGTCCACACCCCCAAGGCTCGAGGTCGTCGCCGATCAGGAGGCCCCGTCGATCTGGTCGCAACTGCGCGCCTCGGCCGAGGAGGCGACGCGCAGCGAGCCGCATCTGGGCTCGATGATGAATGCGACCATCCTGTCGCATTTCGACCTGGCCAATGCCCTCAGCTTCCAGATCGCGCGCAAGGTCGGCGACGCCGAACTGGCCCAGATGAGCGTGCGCGAGGTCTGCGCCTTCGCCTTCTGGTCCGACCCTTCGATCGTGGCGGCGGCCGAGGCCGACCTCCAGGCCGTCGCAGAGCGCGATCCGGCGATCCGCTCGCTGTTGCAGCCCTTCCTTTATTTCAAGGGGTTCCAAGCGCTTCAGGCGTCGCGCGTCGCCCACTGGCTGTGGACGCAAGGGCGCGAGACGCTCGCGTTTCATTTCCAGAGCCGCATCTCCGAACTGTTCCAGATCGACATCCATCCGGGTGCGAAACTGGGCAAGGGCCTGTTCTTCGACCATGGCACGGGCATCGTCATCGGCGAGACGGCGGTGGTCGGCGACGAGGTGTCGATGCTGCACGGCGTCACCCTGGGCGGCACGGGCGCCCAGCGCGGCGACCGTCACCCCAAGATCGGACGCGGCGTCCTGCTGGGTGCCGGTGCCAAGGTGCTGGGCAATATCGAGGTCGGCGATTTCGCCAAAGTGGCCTCCGGGTCCGTGGTCCTGAAACCCGTGCCGTCGGGCTGCACCGTGGCGGGCGTCCCCGCCCGCCTGGTCAACTGCCCCACCGACGACGCGCCGGCCCGCACGATGGATCATACGCTCGCCGACGTGGTCTATGACTTCGTGATCTGAGGGTTTCCCTCAGCGCGAGCCCGGACTAGGGTCCGCCGCCAAATCCCCTGAGACGAAACGAGGCCCCCGATGAACGCCACCGACATGAAGCGCATCGAGACGCATCTGAAGAAGACCTTCAACACGGGCGGCATCGCCGTGAAGCCCCGGCCCAAGGTCACCGATTCGGCCGAGGTCTATGTCGGCGACGAATTCATCGGCGTGGTCTTCGACGACGAGGACGAGGACGGCAGCTTCATGTTCGAGATGGCCATCCTGGCCGAGGATCTCGCCGCGGACTGATCGACACAATCGATCGCCGGACACGAAAAAGGCCGGACGGGGCAACCCGTCCGGCCTTTCGCGTTCTTGGCGGCGTGTGAGGCGATCAGCGCTTGCCGAAGATGGCGTCGGCGATCTTGTCGAGGAAGCTCTTGGGCTTGGCCGGGGCTTCGGCGGGCTTGGGCGCGGCGGCCGGGGCAGCGGCGGCGGGGGCCGGCGTCGGAGCCGCAGCCGGCTTGGCCGCTGCCTTGGGCGTTTCGACGGGCTTGGGTGCGGGAGCCGGGGCGACGGCGGGCGTCGCGGCGGCCGCAGCAGCCTTGGCGGCGCGAGCGCCCGGCTTCGGACCCGGCTTGGCCTTGACCGTCGCGGTCTTGGTCGTGGGCGTGGGCGTGGCCTTCACGGATTTCGGCGAAGTCTTCGGTGCAGACGGCGCGGTCTTCGTCGCCGTCTTCACGGCCTTGGGTGCCGTCGTAGTCGAAGTGGGCGCGGTCGGGGCGGGGGTGGTCGCCGCCGCCGCCGCCTTCGCGGCCTTGGCCCCGGGCTTCGGACCCGGCTTGGCGCGGACCTTGGGTGCAACGGTCGTAGGGGTCGTGGTCGTGGCGGCCGCAGCAGCCGCAGCCTTGGCGCCGGGTTTGGGGCCCGGCTTGGCGCGGGCGGTCGGTGCGCTGACCGGCTTGGCAGCGGCCTTGGGAGCCGGCTTTGCGGCTGCGGCCTTGACCGGTTTCGGTGCCTTGACCGCTGCGGGTTTTGCCGTCTCGGCCGTCACGGCGCTCGACTTTGCCGCCGGTTTGGGCTTGGAAGCGGCCTTCGCCGGTTTCGGCGATGTTGAACTCGACGCAGACGGTGACTTAGCCATGGAACGCCCGACCCCTCGGTTAGAACGGACCCGCCATGGCGTGTCCTGTGTGCTTGCGATTCGCCACCATACCGGCGTTTGAGAAATGTCCCAAACCGCACTCCAGATTATCGCCCGCGGCCCCCGCGCCGCCGCTGAAGCCGCCGCCGAGGCCATCGACGCCGACGTGATGCTGGAAGGGGCCACCTATTCCATCCTCGAGGAAGACGAGGACAAGG
The DNA here is from genome assembly GCF_016463485.1 of Brevundimonas sp. Lineage (GTDB taxonomy): Bacteria > Pseudomonadota > Alphaproteobacteria > Caulobacterales > Caulobacteraceae > Brevundimonas. The sequence goes on along the minus strand of NZ_JAEMRD010000038.1, from coordinate 2,408 downwards.
GCATCTGGCGCATTGACGCCTTCCCGACGACCGCCGATGAGGCGGAGGTCCTTCAGGCGCGGCTCGCCGAACACCCCGACGTGACCGTCCATGTCGAGGTCCTGGCCGACGCCGACTGGCTGGCCATGTCGCTGTCGGGCCTTCCGCCGGTCAAGGCCGGGCGGTTCTTCGTCTACGGCGCCCACGACCAGGGCCAGGTTCCGCTCAGCGCCGTGGCGCTCAAGATCGACGCGGGCGCGGCGTTCGGCACCGGTCACCACGGCACCACCGTGGGCTGCCTCGTCGCGTATGACGAGCTTCTGAAGCGCGAGACCTTCGACAAGGTGCTCGACGTCGGCTGCGGCACAGGCGTCCTGGCCATCGCGGCGGCGAAAACTGGATCGAGGGTCGCGGTCGGCACCGACATCGACGGCCCCTCGGTGCGCATCGCCAACGAGAACGCGAAACTGAATCAGGCGAAGGCCTCCTTCGTCCATGCCTCGGGCCTGAACGATCGTCGGGTCCGTCAGCATGGCCCCTATGATCTGGTCTTCGCCAACATCCTGGCCCCGCCGCTGGTCGCCCTGTCCCAGGACATCAAGCTGGCGCTGCGCATCGGGGGCGTCGCCATCCTGTCGGGCCTGCTGCGCACCCAGGAGCGCCGTGTGACGGCGGCTTATCTGTCCAAGGGGTTCCGGCTGGAGCGCCGCATCCACCGCGACGCCTGGAGCGCCCTGGTCCTGCGCCGGATGGGCTGACCCGGGGGCGGGGAGGAACCTCGGTCAAGCGGGACCGTTCCCATGCCTCAATGGAGGGACACCCCGTGAGCCAGTACGACCCCAACCTCGACCCGACCCGCGCACCCAACACGCCGCGCTCCGAACCGATCTACAGCGAGACCATCGTCGTTCGCCGCGAATCCACCACCGGCTGGTGGATCGCGGGCGGCCTGGCGGTGCTGGTGGTGATCGCCGTCTTCTGGATCCTGGCGACCCGCGACGCTGCGCCGAGTGCCGACGCCGAAGCCCAGGCCCGCATCGCTGAGGCCCAGGCCGCCCAGGCCGTCGCCGACGCCCAGGCCACCTCCAATACCGCCGCCATCCAGGGTCAGATCGCCGGCGGTCAGCAGAGTCTCGACATCGCCCGCGCCGACGCCGCCCGTGCCCAGGCCGAGGCCATCCGCGCGGCCAGCGAGGCCCGCGCCGCCGAGGCCCGCGCTCAGACCCCGCCCGCACCCCTGATCATCTCGCCGGCTCCCTCATCCGGACCTGCCGTCGTCACCAGCACCTCGCCTCAGCCCTGATCGTCGCGGCACCTCAACACCCTTGGCCCCGCGTGGGTCAGGGGTGCTAGAGGCGGGCCATGCCTCTGCACATGATCAAGCTCTGCGTCGGTGTGGCCCACGTCGAAACCCTGGAACGCCGCGCCGCCAAGGGTCAGTGGCTGACCGTCAACACCCGGATGACGCCCAAGCGCGCAGACGAGATCGAGGACGGCGGGTCGATTTACTGGGTCATGAAGGGCTCGGTCGTCTGCCGGATGCCGATCCTCGACATCTCCACGACCGGGGAGGGAAAGGCGAGTATGTGCCTGATCCGCCTGTCGCCCGAGGTCATCCGCACCGCCCCCCAGGCCCGGCGACCCTTCCAGGGTTGGCGCTATCTCGAGCCCAAGGACGCGCCGCCCGATCTGTCGTCGATGGACCCCGGCGACCTGCCCGACGACCTGGCGTCGCAGTTGCGCGAGCTCGGTGCCTGGTAGGCTCTACGCCGCCGCCATGATCGACCGGAACAGGGTGGCCCCGTCGGCCGACCCCAGCTCGGCCTCGAAAGCCCGGTCGGGATGGGGCATCATCCCCAGCACATTGCCGCGCGCGTTCTGGATGCCGGCGATATTGGCGACCGAACCGTTCGGATTGTCGACATAGCGGAACACCACCTGGCCCTCGCCCTCGATCCGGGCCAGGGTCTCGGCGTCGGCGAAATAGTTTCCGTCGCCGTTGCCCTGGGTCATCACTACCTCGCGCTGGCCCTGATAGCCGGCGGTGAAGCGGGTCTGGCCGTTGGTGACCTCCAGCGCGATCGGCTTGCAGACGTATTTCAGGCCCGCATTCCTCAGCAGTGCCCCCGGCAGCATCCCGGCCTCGCACAGGATCTGGAACCCGTTGCAAATTCCCAGCACCGCGACCCCGTCATCGGCGGCCTTCTTCACAGCCTGCATGATCGGCGACTGCGCCGCCATGGCCCCGCATCGCAGGTAGTCGCCGTAGGAAAACCCGCCCGGCAGCACGACCAGGTCCAGGTCGTCGGGCAGGTCGGTGTCCTGGTGCCAGACCATCTCGACGCGCTCGCCGGTGGAGCGTTCGACCGCGACCTTGCAGTCGCGATCACAGTTGGACCCGGGGAAGACGATGACGGCTGCGCTCATGG
>NZ_JAEMRD010000178.1 GCF_016463485.1 Brevundimonas sp. | reverse complement strand
GTCTGTCTTTCGCCGAAACGGTAATCACTACCTCTATTCCGGGCGAAGGCCCGGACGCTCCGCCGGCCCTTCCCATGACTTCAGCGCACCGGCGCGTGAGGGCGAAAAGTCGTGTGTGCAGATTGGTTAGTGGCTGGTGATTTGTGGTGGCTGGATTCGATAGCGCGCCGGCTGGCGGCCATCGGCGCTGCGTCGAGGATGCGACAACGACTAACCACCAATCACCAATCACCAATCACAAGCACCCTCGCCATTCTCGTGAGCCAACGTAAAGGAGCCGCCATGTCCCGTCCAACGACCGTCCGGCCGCCGAGCCCCGTAGACGACCGGGGCACACCGGAGTTCGAGCGACTGAAGCGTGAACTCGAGCGAAGGCTCGGCGTGCTGCGCGTCAACATCGCCGCCAAACGCCGCGACTGTGGTCTGGTCGAGATCGAGGAAGGCGTCTGGATCCGGCCGGACCCAACCGACGCGCCCTCGCCAAACGAATGACCACCCCCGCGCTCAAGCAGCGAGCGACCGCATAGCCTGTCCTCGGGCGGATCGAAGATCCGACCCGGGGGCGAGCGGTAGCGCGTCGCGCAGCGACACAGAAAGAGAGATTGGAGGCCTGGCCTCCGAGTTGAACGGAGGGTCTACGGAGTTGCGGCTCCGTTGCGTCGCCCCTCCGCCACCAGGCCGCATCAGGGATGGTTACGATCTAGGCCGGAAATCTTAAGGTCCAGCGTCCAGAAAGGGTTAACCGCGGAGTCACCGTCTTTATCCGCCTATCATCCTGTCGCGCGCTTGTGATTGCGCGAGCCGAGCCGGACCCGGTAGACCTGTCGCCATGCGTTTCCGTTATCGTCTCCTCATCATCCTGTCGGTCGGGGCCTGCGCCCCGATGTTGCCGCCGCCGCCCGAGGTCTCGGTCGGCACGGCGACGGGACCGATCGCGCCGGTCCAGGAGCGCCCCTATCTGGCCGACGGTCCCGCAGCCCCCGACGCCGCCGGTTTCGAGGCCTGGAAACAGGGCTTCCTCGCCCGCCACGGCGGGGCCCGGCGCGAGGCCTATGAGCGTGAACTGGCGGGCCTCACCCCCGATCCGGAGGTCGTTCGCCTCGACGGCAACCAGCCCGAGTTCAGCCGCCCGGCCGGTGCCTATGTCCAGAACGCCGCCTCCGCCGCCCGCATCGCCGAGGCCCGCCGCCGCATCGGCGGGGTCCCGGCCAGCGTGCCCCAGCGTTACGGCGTCCCGGCAGAAATCCTGGTCGCCATCTGGGGCAATGAATCCAGCTTCGGCCAGGTCCAGGGCAACAAGGACGTGATCCGTTCCCTGGCCACCCTGGCCTATGACGGACGCCGCCGCGACTGGGCCGAGGGTCAGCTGCGCGACGCGCTCAACATCGTCGTCGATGGTCGTCGCGCCCGATCCGGCCTGCTCGGCAGCTGGGCCGGGGCCATGGGCCAGACCCAGTTCATGCCCGACAATTTCCTGCGCCTGGGCGTCGACCAGACCGGCGACGGCCGGGTCGATATCTGGGGCTCCGACGCCGACGCCCTGGCCTCCGCCGCCAACCTGCTGGCCGAGGCCGGCTGGCGGCGCGGCCAGACCTGGGGCTACGAAGTCGCCCTGCCCGCCTCATTCGACTACGAACAGGCCGACGGCCCGACCCACCCCTGGCGCTGGTGGGCTGCACGCGGCGTGACCCTGGCCCGCGGCGGTGCCCCCAATTCGGCCGAGGCTCTGGAAGACGCCGCCATCCTGTTGCCCCAGGGTGCGGCGGGCCCCGCCTTCCTCGCCCTGCCCAACCATTATGTGATCCGGCGCTACAACAACTCGGTCAGCTATGCCCTCGCCATCGGCCTGACGGCGGACGGGGTGGACGGCAGGCCCGGCCTGGTCGCCGCCTGGCCCAACGATCCGCCCCTGTCGCTCAATCAGCGGATCGGGGCCCAGCGCGCGTTGAGTGCCATGGGCTATGACACCGGCGGGGTGGACGGCGTGGTCGGTGCCAACACCCGCGCCGCCCTCAAGCGCTGGCAGGCCGCCAACGGCCGCATAGCCGACGGCTATCTGACCGCATCCCTCGCTGACGAACTGGGCCGGATGTGACCGAGCCTCGCGACGGCGGCCAGCGTGCCATCCTGGCGGGATTCTTCGCCTTCCTGGCCATCGGCCTGTTGCTGGTTGCCGCCTTCGTCCTGTTCCGCGTCCTGGTGCCGATGATCCTTGAGGCTCATTTCCTCGGCTCCGTCTTCGTCGCCTCCGTCGCCGGCCTTTTCGGCACGCTCGGGCTGGGCCTGCTGGCCGTTTTCCTGTTCAATCGAATCTCCCGGATGATCCGGGACTGAGACCATCCGCGGGGGCGCGACCATGACATTTCCAGGACCCAGATCCCTCGGCGGCGGAAGCGGCACTACGCCGCGTGTGCTCAGGCTCGTGGCCACGGCCGCGCTGTTGCTTGTGGTGCTCGCCGGCGGCAGCTGTGCCGTCGTCTCGTGCAGCGTCACGGTCGAGAGCGGCGAGGCCGGCATCAAGACCACCAAGTTCGGCCCCAACCCCGGCGTCCAGCCCACCGAACTGCGCCCTGGCTGGCACTGGGAAGGCCTGGGTGAAAAGATCATCAAATACCCGACCCGCCAGCGCGTCTATTCCTACACCCGCGAAGGCAACGCCGACGGTCAGGAGAACGAGGAGATCGGTTTCGCCGACCAGACCGGCCTGCCCATGACCGCCGACGTCAACATGACGGTCAAGGTGTCGGACAACAAGGCGGCGGATCTGTACGCCAAATACCGGCTCAATTTCGACGACCTGCTGGACAATCCGATCCGCAACGACGTCCGCTCCTTCATCGCCCAGGAGGCGGAAAAGGTGCCGGTGTCCTGTAACCTTCAGGCCCAGCAACCCGTGGTCGAGGGCGCGACCCAGCCCACGGCCGCCCCTTGCACCGGCAGTTTGATGGGCGCAGGTCGTCAGGCCGTGATCCAGCGCGCCTATGCCAACCTGCAACGCAAATGGGCGGCCGAGGGCGTGGAAATCTCGAACCTGCAATGGGTCGGCACGATCCGGTATCCGGAGAGCATCACCACCGCCATCCAGGCCCGCACCGCCACCGAACAGCGAACCCTGGCCGCCCAGCAGAAGGAGGCCGAGGCCCGCGCCAACGCCAACGCCCAGATCGAGACCGCCCGCGGCGAGGCCGAATCGATCCGCCTGCGCGGCGACGCCCTGCGCGCCAACCCCCAGCTGATCGACCAGATCTACGCCCAGCGCTCGCAAGGCCTCTGCCCACCCCGCGCCTCGACCTGCATCATCGGCCAGGGCGCATGGGGCCTGACCGGTCAGGTCCCGACGTCGGCGGCGGAATAGGCCGCCGTCACAGATACCAGTCTTGGCCCCGCGCTTCGTGGGTCCAGGGGTCGGCCGGTTGATCCTGATAAGCGTTGTGCCGTCCGGCGAAAGGCGACAGCGCCGCCGAATCGTCGTCCTCGGTCGGCAGAACCTCGGCGATGGGGGCCTTGGCCACAGCCTCCTCGACCCCGCTCGCGGGATGCAGCCGAACGTCGCCCAGAGCCAGGGGCGCGCCGACGACCCGAATGATCATCTCGTTGTTCCCGTCGCCGCCTAGGTCCACGAACAGATACGAATCCCCGTTCAGCGTCGCGATGCCGAAACGATCGCTGGCCCCGGTCCGCACGGCGGTCAGGTCGATCCGGTCGATACCGGTCTGGAAATCCATGAGGCTGTCGGTCGGGACGGCAGAGTCGAACCTGGACAGATAGACAAAGCTGTCGGCACCGGCGCCGCCGTAAAGGACATCCGCCCCGAACCCGCCGATCAGGATATCGTCCCCGGCCCCGCCGTTAAGGGAATCGGTGTTCCTCCCCGCGATCAGGGTGTCGTTGGCCGCGCCACCGGCCATGTAGATGGCTCGGTCCGGGCCGATCACCCGCAGGTCTGTCGACTGGATCACCCGCCCGACGGCCGAGACGGCCAGGGTTCCAGAGGCGGCGGTGGCGAACAGGATGCTGGACCCGTCGTCGGTGCGGATAATGCTGAGCGCGGTGGGCTGGAGGATCTGCAAGTCGATCCCGTCCACCCCGGTCTGGAAATCATAAAGGTTGTCCAGGGTGCTGGTCGTGGATTCCGACGCGCGGCTATAGAAGAAGGTGTCCGCACCCGCGCCGCCGCCCATCGCGTCCGCTCCGGCGCCGCCGAAGAAGCGGTCATTGCCCGCCGTGCCGATCAGGGTGTTGGCCCGGTCGTCCCCGCCCAGGGTGAAGGTGACATTCGCGCCGGGCGCGAAGACGATGTCCGAGGCCTGGATTTCGCCAAAGACGATGGTCTGAATCGCCGCCGTTCCCGAGCCGATCGCCACGAAGGAGGCGTCGCCGCTGCGTGAGATATTCACACCGGTCACGCCGCTGAGGTTCGTCACGTCCAGCGTGTCCAGGCCGGACGTGAAGTCGGCGATCACGTCGGCGGCAGTCGTCGTGCTGTCGGCATAGGCGCGGTAAAGGAACCGGTCCGCGCCGCCCCCGCCTGATAGATAGTCCGCACCCAGCCCGCCGGTCAGAATGTCCGCGCCCTCGAAGCCATAGAGCTGGTCGCCCAGGGTCCCGCCGATCAGGATGTCCGCGCCCGACTGCCCGATCATGGTGACCCGCACCGCCTGGCCCGAGACGGTCACATCCCCACCGTTCACGCTGCCGCCTGGGAAAGCGGCATTCACGCCGATCACCGTCTGCTGCTGAAGGGCGGCGTCGGCGAATACCAGGGTGCTGCTCAGACTGACGCGGACCAGGGTCACACTCGCCGCGCCATCCAGGTCGATCCGGTCCACGCCGGTCTCGAAATCGGAGATCGAGTCGATGGCCGTGCCGGTCGAATCCCCCGCGCCGAAGGCGAAGACGTCTGCGCCCGTCCCGCCCGTCAGGGTGTCCAGGCCCCGACCACCGCGAAATATCTCGGCCGCCGCCGATCCGGTCAGGGTGTCGTCGAAGGTCGAGCCGATCACCGCCTCTATCCCGCCGAGGGTGTCACTGCCCGCCCCGCCCTTCGCCGTCCCGGTCGCCAGCGACAAGGTCACCGCCGCCGTCGCGTCACTGTAGTCCGCCGTGTCGAGGCCGGCACCGCCGGTCAGCGCATCGTTCCCGGCCCCGCCCTGAAGCACATCGTTGCCCTCGCCGCCCAGCACCGCATCGTTGCCGAGGCCGCCGCGCAGGATGTCTTTGCCCGCACCGCCGTTCAGGGTGTCATCGCCATCGCCCCCAACCAGGGTGTCGTCCCCCGCTCCGCCATCCAAGGACGCGCCGCCGGCTGTTCCGGTAATGACGTCGTTCCCCGCCGCGCCATAAACGTAGGCTCCTGAAAGCGTCTCGGCGTTCGCGGTGCCGTAGACATAGACCGGCCCAGTCGCCACCACCGGGGTGCTCCCGCCGTTGTTCAGGTAGGCCGAGCCCGGAACGCTCGCTGCGTTCACATTGGTCAGGCGGGCGTAGACCCGGTCAAAGTCGCCACTGGCGAAGTAAACCGTATCCGCCCCCTGCTGCCCGACAAAGACACGGTAGAAAATCTGGCCGGTCGGCGGTTGAGCCTGGACCGAGCCGGACAGGTCCACTCGATCGGCTCCAGCCTGAAAGTCCGTGATGACTGCCGTGCCGATCGGGTTGGAAATGACGAAGGTGTCCGCGCCTGCTCCCCCGGTCAGGCGCACCGTTGTATCTGTGCCGGTCGGGATGACATAACTGGTGACGATCGGATATCCGATGCCCACGCTTATGGTGTCGTCCCCATCGCCGCCGTCGATGATCGCGTGACTCAGCGCTGTGATCGTATCCGCGCCCGCTCCGCCGTTGATCCGGACAGCCTGACCATCGACGGCGACCAGATTTCCTCGCAGTCCGGGAAAGCTGGTGCCGGACCAGCCGACGTTGATCGTGTCGTCGCCGGCCTCCCCGTTGAAGACCGAGCCGTTCGACACGCCCTCAACGCGGATCGTGTCGTTGCCCGCCCCGGCGTTGATCACGTCATTGGCGTTGAACAGGCTGTAGGCATTGCTGAATACCGCCGCGACGCGCGAGCCCGGATCGATGACATCGTCGCCCGCGCTGCCGGTCAGCACGTCTCCGTAAAACTGGCTCCCGATCAGCCGGTTGACGCTGATAAGGGTATCGGTGCTGTAGCCGGTGTTCTGTAGCGCCTCGGTCGCAAGCGACACCGTAACCCCGGTGGTGGCATCCAGATAGGTGACGGTGTCATCCCCCGCCCCGCCATCCAGAAAGTTGACCCCTGTCC
>NZ_JAEMRD010000177.1 GCF_016463485.1 Brevundimonas sp. | reverse complement strand
GCCGGCTTCGCCGCCATCATCGGCGCGCCGAACGCCGGCAAGTCCACCCTGGTCAACCGGCTGACGGGATCCAAGGTCTCGATCGTCACCCAGAAGGTCCAAACCACGCGCTTCCCCGTGCGCGGCATCGCCATCACGGGCGACGCCCAGATCGTGCTGGTGGACACGCCCGGTATCTTCACCCCGCGCCGCCGTCTCGACCGCGCCATGGTCGCCTCCGCCTGGGGCGGCGCGCACGACGCCGACGTCGTCGTCCACCTGATCGATGCGGCCTCGCACATCGCCTCCGAAGGCAAGGAAGGCGCCGCCGCCGACCGGCGTTCGGCCGAGGATACCGAGACCATCATCGAGAACCTGAAGGGCTCGGGCACCCAGGTCATCCTGGCGCTCAACAAGATCGACGGCATGCGCCGCGACACCCTGCTGGCCCTGTCGCATTCCCTGTTCGAGACCGGCGTCTACTCGGAGGTCTATATGATCTCGGCCGCGACCGGCGACGGCGTCGATGACCTGAAGGCGCGGCTGGCCCTGTCGATGCCGCCCAGCGAATGGCTGTACCCCGAGGACCAGAGCGCCGACGTCCCGATCCGCGTCCTGGCTGCCGAGATCACCCGCGAGAAGCTGTATCTGCGCGTCCACGAGGAACTGCCCTATTCGGCCGCCGTCGAGACCACGGCCTTCGACGAAAAGGCTGACGGCTCGGCCCGCATCGAACAGACCATCTATGTCGAGCGCGAGAGCCAGCGCCCGATCATCCTGGGCAAGGGCGGCCAGACCCTGAAATGGATCGGCCAGAAGTCGCGTGAGGAGTTGACCGAACTGCTCGACCGACCCGTGCATCTGTTCGTGACCGTCAAGGTCGACCCCAAATGGCAGGACTCCAGGGCCCTCTACGCCCAGTTCGGCCTCGAGTACGACGTCTAGTTCCTTCAGTTCGCGTAAGCCTGTGTTCCATGTCCCCCGCCGCGCCGGGAACCATCCCCGTCGCCTCGCCGGTGTCCTGATCGTCCTGATCTGCGGCGTCCTGGCCCTGGCCGCCTGGACCGGTGTGCGCACGGCCGAGCCGACCGCGCTGGCTCAAGCACCGGTCGCGGAGCTCAAGCGCCCGCCGGTCGTCACCGTCAGCGACCTGCCCGAGCTGTCGGCCAGCCTGGCGACCCACTCGCGCTTCATGGGCGGCATCCTGGTGGCGCGAGGGGATCAGGTGCTGTTCCGCTGGGTCCAGGGTCCGGCCAATGCCGATGAGGGTCGCCCGCTGGCGCTCGACACCCCGTTCCGCCTGGCCTCGGTGTCCAAGCAGTTCACCGCCGTCGCCATCCTGAAACTGCAGGACGAGGGCAGGCTGACCATCAGCGATCCGGTCTGCCGGTGGATCCAGCCGTGCCCGCTGGCCTGGGCCGGCATCCGCATCCACCACCTGCTGAGCCACACCTCGGGCATCCCGGATCTGATGGCGCGCCCGGCCTGGGGCCTGCGGCGGGTGACACCGACCAATCTCGCCGAACTGACCGCCGATTCCGCGCGCTATCCCCTCCAGTTCGAGCCCGGGACCAAGATTCGCTACAACAACGCCGGCTTCAACCTCGCCGCCGCCATCGTCGAGAAGGCCAGCGGCATGCCGTTCGAGACCTATCTGGACACCGCCTTGTTCGAGCCCCTGGGCCTGACGCACACGGGCCTGGGCGAAACACCGGACCTGGCCATGGGCTACGCCAACTTCCCCAGCGGCCTGGCAGCCCAGCCCCAGGCGAACGTCAGCGTCGTCACCGGTGCCGGTGCCTTGTATTCGACGCTGGACGACATGCTGGCCTGGCAGCGGGCCCTGCACGGCGGGCGTATCCTCAGCCCTTACAGCTATGCCCAGATGATCGCCGACCATTCGCCTGCCGACACCCCCGACGAACGGGGTCGTCCGCACCGCGCCTGGGGCTACGGCATCTTCGCCAACCGCTTGGGCCGACAGGTTCAGCCCTCGTTCGAGGCCCAGCAGATCTACCATACCGGCAGCTGGTCGGGGTTCCGCAACCTGGTGATCTACCAGCCGGAAGAGGACATCACGGTGATCGTGCTGTCGAACAACTACCATCAGCGCGACGAGGTCTTCCTGCTGGCCCAACAGGCTCTGGCCGAGGCGCTCGGGCGGCCCTTCCCGACCACCCTGTCTAGAGGCTCGCCAGCCCGCCCGGCAGAAGTGTCGCCCGCCCCGCAAGACTGAGCTCCAGCAGGGCCGCCGCCACATGGGCCACCGGTGCGGCACAGGCCCGGGCCAGTTCGTCGCGCGGTGTCGGTGTGGGCGAGAGCAGGGCGGCGACGCGTTCGATCAGGGCCTGATCCACGTCATCGGGCATAGCCTCGAACCGGTCGCCCGGAGGCTCGCGCAGGGTCCGCAGGGTCTCGAGCCCCCGCCGGACGTCTTCGACGCCCTCGCACAGGATGGCCCCCTGACGCAGCAGTTCGTTCGGCCCTTTCGAGCGCGGATCGAGCGGTGAGCCCGGTACCGCGAAGACGTCGCGGCCCTGTTCCCCCGCTAGCCGCGCGGTGATCAGCGACCCGGACCTCAGTTCCGCCTCGACCACGATAACGCCGCGCGAGAGGCCCGAGATGATCCGGTTGCGGCGCGGAAAGTCCCGCGCCTGGGCCCGCGCTCCCATGGGGCTTTCGGACACGACGCAACCCTGATCGACGATCAGGTCATAGAGTTCGGCATTGTCGGGCGGATAGACATCATCGACCCCGCCGCCCAGAACCGCCACCGTTCCGGTCTTCAGCGCCCCCAGATGCGCCGCCGCATCGATGCCGCGTGCCAGTCCCGACACGACGACGAACCCGTCCTGACCCAGGGCCTGGGCCAGGCCCCGCGCGATCCTCTGCCCGCCCGCCGAGGCGATCCGGGCCCCGACCATGGCGATCGTCTCGCCGGACAACAGGGCACAGTGGCCCCGCGTCCATAGCACCGGCGGCGGTGGATCGACGGCGGCGAGCCGGTCAGGATAGGCGGGGTCGCCGAGCACCAGCAGGACCGCGCCCTTGCGCTCCCCCGCCGCCAGTTCGGCCTCGATCCGTTCGACAGGTGGCAGGTCGTATCCGGTCGATCCGGCGCGTCGTGCCAGGTCGGGCAGGGCGTCCAGCGCCCGCAACGCCGTGCCGAACCGGTCCAGCAACTGGCGGAACGACACGGGCCCGACGCGATCGGTGCGCGCCAGCCTCAGCCGCGCGAACCGTTCCGCCTCGTCGAGCCGTGCGCTCACGCCTTCTTGGCGCCGATGCGGGGTTCGAGACCTTTCAGCAACCGGCCGATGTTCTCATGATGCCGGATGTAGATCAGTACGGCCGTAAATAGGGCCAGTGCCGCGATCGGCCCGGGCGCCGGCAGCCCGAGCACCGCAATGGGCAACACGGCCAGCACCGGCGCGCACGCTGCCGACACAAGGGCCGCCAGCGACGAATACCTGAGCCCGAACGCCACCAGCAGCCAGATCGCCGCCGCCAGCAGCCCCAGCGGCCAATGCGCGGCCAGCAGCAGACCATAGAAAGTCGCCACCCCCTTGCCGCCCTTGAACTTCAGCCAGATCGGGAACAGGTGGCCCAGAAACGCCGCCCCGCCACCGATGGCCCCGGCCAGATCGCTGTTGAACAGCCACCGCGCCAGCAGCAGGGCCACCGCACCCTTGCCTGCATCCAGCAGCAGGGTCGCCAGGGCCAGGTCCTTGCGGCCGGTCCTCAGCACGTTTGTCGCGCCGATATTGCCCGATCCGATGTTGCGCACGTCGCCGGTACCGGCTGCGCGGGTGATCAGCACGCCGAACGGAATCGACCCCAGCAGGTATCCGGCAACCGCCACGAAGGCGAGCCCGCCGATGGCCGGCGCCACGAGATCCTGCACGGTGAGTCGCTCCCCTCTGTCTTGTGGTGCAAGATGCGTCGGGGCCGGCTTGCGAGCAAGACGCAACTTGGGGTGCCGCTTGACGACGCGACCGAATGTGGCACTGGTCCGCGTCCGTTCGCAGAGACCACGCCCATGATCCGTCCGACCCTGTCCAGCCTTGCCGTGCTGGCCTTGATGTCCGCCTGTGCGGTGACGCCCACCCGGTCCGCCGCGACCGACGGCCCGATCCTGGCGGCCTATTTCGACTGCGTGCGCGAACGCGGCGTCGCCATCTCCGCCCACCGGGCCCAATCCGCCGACGACCAGCCCGAGAACTCCATCGCCGCCATCACCGCCACCGGCCGCGCAATCCCCGGCGCTATCGTGGAGATCGACGCCGTCCTGACGCGGGACGGCAAGCTGGTGCTCATGCACGACGACACCATGGAACGCACCACGAACGGCTCCGGAAAGGTCGCCGACCTGACCCTGGCGCAGGTCAAGGCCACCCGCCTGACCGCCCCCGACGGCACACTGACCGACGAAGCCCCGCCGACCCTGGCCGAGGCTCTTTCGGCGGCCGACGCGGCCGGCACCATCGCCTCCATCGACCTCAAGCCCGCCGACGAGGCCGCGACTATGGTCCTGGCCCGCGCCGTGGTCGACGAGGTCCGCCGCGTCGGCGCCGAGGGCCGCGTCATCCTGATCACCTATTCCCCCGAGACCGCCCGTGCCGTCGCCGCCCTCGCCCCGGAGATGATGATCTCGGCGGGGGCCAAGTCGATGGGCAATCTCGACGGCCTGAACGAGGCCCAGATCCTCGGCTGGACGGGCGCAGGCTCGCCCGACCCGGCGCAGTGGGCCGCTTTGAAGGCGCGCGGCGTTGAGGCCCAATTCGGCACCTTGGGCGCTGCGGGTCGTCGCCTTGACGACGTCTACGCGGCCGACGGCGACGTGTCCGAATACCGCCGCCTCTACGAGCAGGGTGTTACGGTCATCGCCACCGACGCACCTCTGGCCGTCAAGGGCGTACTCGAAGCCGAGGTTGCGCGGGCGGCGACGTGTGACCGATAGTCGGCCTTCTCCCCTTGCGGGAGAGGGTGGCAGGCGTAGCCTGACGCATCAACGTCACACCGCTGTTGACGGTCGGCCTCTCGAAATTCACCTGTGAGGTCCGTGTGACCCCTCATCCGGCCCTTCGGGCCTCAGCCTCCCGCAAGGGAGAAGAAAGACAGTGGAGCTCCTCTTTATGTTCAATCTCACCGGCAAGACCGCCCTCGTGACCGGAGCCACCGGCGGCATCGGCGGGGCCATCGCCCGCGCCCTGCACGCCCAGGGTGCCACGGTCGTCCTGTCCGGCACTCGCGAGGCCGTCCTGGCCGGGATCAAGGACGAACTGGGCGAACGCGCCCATTTCGCCGTCGCCAATCTGTCCGATCCCGCCTCGGTCGACGGCCTCGTCGCCGCCGCCGAGGAGGCCGCTGGCACCCCGCTCGACATCCTGGTCGCCAACGCCGGCATCACGAAAGACGGCCTGCTGATGCGGATGAAGGACGAGGATTTCCAGTCGGTGCTGGCCGTCAACCTCGAGAGCTATTTCCGTCTCAGCCGCGCGGCCATGAAAGGGATGATGAAGCGTCGGTCGGGCCGGATTATCGGCGTGACCTCGGTCGTCGGCGTCACCGGCAACCCCGGCCAGACCAACTATGCGGCGTCCAAGGCCGGGATGATCGGCTTTTCCAAGTCCCTGGCCCAGGAGGTCGGGTCGCGCGGCATTACCGTCAACTGTATTGCGCCCGGCTTCATCGCCTCGCCGATGACCGATGTGCTCAATGACGCCCAGCGCGAGACCATCCTCAAGAACATTCCGGCCGGTCGGCTGGGCACAGGCGACGAGATCGCCGCCGCCGCCGTTTATCTGTCGTCGGACGAGGCCGCCTATGTGACCGGCCAGACGCTTCACGTGAACGGCGGGATGGCGATGATATGATGACGCGCGAACGCCGCATCTTCGTTCAGGAGCCCCGGGCCGGGGCCGTCCTGGTCACCGTCCTGCGCGTCCTGGCCACCATCGTCAGTGGTCCCATGCTGCTGATCGGCATCGCCTGGGTCCTGCAGGGACTGAACATCCTGCCGGGCAGCTTCATGACCGGCCAGATCATCTGGGCGATCTACGGCGCGCCGCTCGCCCTGGTCGGCGCGGCCCTGGTCTGGTGGGTCAATTCCGTCAGACGCTGATCGCACGCGCAGTCAAATACGGTGACGCCCCTTCCCAGCCCCGACGGCTGTGCTAGAGGGGCGCAACCGCAGAAGGCTTGGCTCGTTAGGGTCTTGCACAAGCGTCGCTGTCATGAGACGGCAGGATTTGAGACAACTGCCGCTTCCCCGCGGCCCCATAAGGCAGAGACCCCCATGTCCGACACCCTGGAACGCGTCCGCAAGATCGTCATCGACCA
>NZ_JAEMRD010000037.1 GCF_016463485.1 Brevundimonas sp. | reverse complement strand
ACCCCTGGGGTGAAGGCGCCACGACCCTGGAGTGGACCCTGTCCTCGCCCCCGCCGCACCACCAGTTCAACGAACTGCCGGTGGTGAAGTCGGACGAGCACTAAACGCACACCCGTCACCCTCGGGCTTGACCCGAGGGCCAGACGTGGAGCGATAAGAAAAGCAAGTCGAAGCCCCGGACGTTCGTGCGTCCGGGGCTTCGTCCTTCGCGCACGACGTCCGGCCCTCGGGTCAAGCCCGAGGGTGACGGGACAAAAATCGAAGACCATGACTCAGAACGAAGCCACACCCGCCCTGACCACCGCCCAGCCGGAAGATTATTTCCAGCTGCTGAAGCCCCGCGTTATGTCGCTGGTGGTGTTCACCGGCGCGACCGGCCTGGTCGTGGCACCGGGCGCGATCAATCCGTTCGTAGCGGCCATCGCCATCCTGTGCATCGCCGTCGGCGCGGGCGCGGCGGGGGCCCTGAACATGGCCATCGAGGGCGAGACCGACGCCCTGATGCGACGGACGCGCGGTCGGCCCGTGGCCGCTGGTCGGGTCAACAAGAACGACGCCATGGCGTTCGGCGCCGTGCTGAGCCTGTTTTCGGTCATGCTGCTGGGGATGAACACCAACTGGCTGGCGGCCGGCCTGCTGGCCCTGACCATCGTCTATTACGCCGGCTTCTACACGGTAATGCTGAAGCGGCGCACGCCCCAGAACATCGTCATCGGCGGCGCGGCCGGGGCCCTGCCGCCCGTAATCGGCTGGGCGGCGGCGACGGGCTCGGCACCGTGGCAGGCCTGGCTGCTGTTTCTGATCATCTTCCTGTGGACGCCCCCGCACAGCTGGGCGCTGGCCCTGTATTCGGCCGGGGACTACGCCAAGGCGGGGATTCCGATGATGCCGGTGGCGCGGGGAGCGAAGTCCACGCGACTGCAGATCCTGATCTATTCGCTGGTCTTCGTGCCTGTGGCAATCGCTCCGGCCGCGGTCGGGCTGGGCGGCTGGCTGTATCTGGCGGTGTCGGTGCTGGGCGGACTGGGTTTCCTCGGGCTGGCGTTCCGCCTTTATCGTTCGCGGGCCGGCGATCCGGTCGGGACCGAGGGGCCGGACAAGGCCGACACCGTGGGGCGAGAGGCCGCATTGTATGATGTGAAGGCAGAGGCCAAACCGGCGCGAAACCTGTTCGCGTTTTCGATCGTCTATCTGATGTCGTTGTTCGCCGCCCTGCTGCTCGAGGCCCTGACCGGGGCCGTGTCGTTCAGCCTGATCGGCTGAGGAAGCCTGCCATGTCCGAATCCCAGTCCACGCCTCCCCTGGCTGCTCCCCGTCAGTATGTGACCCTGACCTCCGCCGAACTGGCCGCACGCAAGCGACGCAACGTATTTATCGCCCTCGGGCTGGTGGCGTTCATGGTGCTGCTGTTCACCACGACCTTCCTGCGGATGATGCACAATCAGGCCGATGCCCGGTCGCAGGCCTCGGCCCCCGTCGGGTCGATCG
The DNA here is from genome assembly GCF_016463485.1 of Brevundimonas sp. Lineage (GTDB taxonomy): Bacteria > Pseudomonadota > Alphaproteobacteria > Caulobacterales > Caulobacteraceae > Brevundimonas. The sequence goes on along the minus strand of NZ_JAEMRD010000037.1, from coordinate 23,830 downwards.
ACCGGTGAAGCGCAATCATCTCATCGGGGCGATCTGCGCCGGGGGCGTGGTCTTCATGACCGGCGCGGCGTTTGCCGCCGTGCCGCTTTACAAGATGTTCTGTCAGGTGACCGGCTTTGACGGCACGGTGCGCCGGGCCGAGGTCGCCCCGGCCGCCGAGGACGTGCTGGACCGCCAGATCACCGTGCGGTTCGACACCAATGTGCGCGACCTGCCCATGCGGTTCCGGGCTGAACAGACCTTGCAGAAAGTTCGCATCGGCGAGACGGGCATGGCCTATTTCGACGTGACCAACACCTCGGACAAGCCGATCCAGGCGCGCGCCGCCTACAATGTCGTCCCCGAGAGCACCGGGCCCTACTTCCAAAAGCTGCAGTGCTTCTGTTTCGAGACCCAGACGATCCAGCCCGGCCAGACGATCAAGTTTCCGATCCAGTATTTCGTTGCGCCCGAACTGGCCACCGACCGTGAGACGCGCGGGGCCAGCGAGATCACGCTCAGCTACACCTTCTATCCGGCCAGGGACGGAGCCCCTACGGCGACGTCCAGCGGCCTGATCGCGCCCGCCCGCTCCGGATGAGCTCGCGACGGCCTGATCCGCGCCGCTTTTTCGCCGCGGTGGCCTCGACGACTTTGAAAAATGGGCTATAGCCCGTCCCCTAGACTCTTCGCCTGACGAGACCTCCCAAGATGGCCGACAACCACGCCGCTCCGCATCACGATTACCACCTGGTCAACCCCAGCCCGTGGCCGCTGTTCTGTTCGGCGACCGCCGTGGTGATGATGGTCGGGGCCGTGATCTGGATGAAGGGGCTGTTCGGCCTGCCGGAGGGCACCAGCTGGGTGTTCCTGCTCGGCCTGGCCACGACCGTACTGGGCATGGGCCTGTGGTGGGCGGACGTGGTCAAGGAGGCCAACGCCGGCGACCACACCCCCGTCGTGGCCATCGGCCTGCGCTACGGCATGGTGTTGTTCATCGCGTCGGAGATCATGTTCTTCGCGGCCTTCTTCTGGATGTTCTTCGAGATGGCCGTGTTCAATGAAGCGCGCGCCGGCATCCCCGAGATCGGTGCCTGGGCCGATACCGCCAAGGCCTGGTCGACCTGGCCGCCGCAAGGGGTCGAGGTTCTGTCGGCCTGGCAACTGCCTCTGCTCAACACCGTGACCCTGCTGCTGTCGGGTTGCACCGTCACCTGGGCGCACCATGCGCTGCAACAGGGTGACCGCAACGGCGCCAAGCTGGCCCTCGTTCTGACCATCGCCCTGGGCGCGATCTTCACGGCGGTCCAGGCTTATGAATATTTCGAGATCATCCACGAGAACCTGTTCTTCAACGAAGAGGCCGTGAACTCGGGCCTCTACGGGTCGATCTTCTTCATGGCCACGGGCTTCCACGGATTCCACGTCCTGGTCGGCACCATCTTCCTGGCCGTCTGCCTGATCCGCCTGCTGAACGGTGCCTTCACCCCCGAGCAGCATTTCGGGTTTGAGGCGGCCGCCTGGTACTGGCATTTCGTGGACGTGGTCTGGTTGTTCCTGTTCGCGTTCGTCTACGTCGTCTTCGGCTAAGGACGGCGTTGGACCCAGTCCTGCCTCTCGAACCCGCAAAGCCGGCCCGGATCCATGCGATCCGGGCCGGACTGCTTTGTCGCTGTCCGAACTGCGGCAAGGGCCGGCTGTTCGCCGGCTTCCTGAAGGTCGTGGATCGGTGCGCCGTCTGCGGCTTCGACTACAGCCGCATGAACACCGGCGACGGGGCGGCCATCTTCATCATGCAGATTGCGGGCGGTCTGGTGGTATTCTCGGCCCTGTATGTGCAGATCGCCTTCGACCCGCCGATCTGGCTGTTGCTGCTGGTGTCGTTGCCGCTGGTGGCCGGGCTGTCGATCGGGCTGATGCGGCCGGGCAAGGGGCTGATGATCGCGCTGCAGATGCGGGGTAAGATGGACGGTGCCCGGTGAGGCGTTTTCCCTGGCTGCTGACCCTTATCACGGCCCCAGCCCTGGCCCTGCTGATCGGGCTGGGCGTCTGGCAGGTGCAACGGCTGGCCTGGAAGGAGGGGCTGATCGCCCAGTCCGAGGCGGCGGCCGAGGCCGCGCCCGCGACCCTTGCCGATGTGCTGACCGCGCCCGATCCGGAGTTCCGACGAGCGCTCGTGGTCTGTCCGGGACTGGCGACCGCGCCGTTTGTGGAGCTGCAGTCGATCCATGACGGCGAGCCGGGATCGCGGCTGATCTCCCTGTGCCGCGCGCCGGGTATCGCGATGCCTCTGCTGATCGACCGGGGTTTCGTACCCGACGGCGTCTCGGCGCGGCCCCGGGTGGCCGAATCGACCCTGCCGTTGTCGCTGCTGGTCGAGCTGCGGCGGACGCCGGGCGCCGGCAATGCGATGACACCGCCGCCTGCCGACAACCGTTTCTATGCCCGTGACAGCGCGGCCATGGGCAAGGCGCTGGGGGCCTCGGCCGTGTCGGAGTTCACCCTGTTCGCCCTGGCCTCGCCCAATCCCGAGATCGGTGCCCTGACGGCGTCGGCACCCCCTGCTGCGTTCTCGAACAACCACCTCGGCTATGCGATGACCTGGTTCGGACTGGCGATCGCCCTGGTAGGTTTCTATGTGGCCATGCTCTGGCGCCGGATGCGCCGGGAGCCTGAGAAAGACCCGTCCTGACCACACTTCACACCCTGTCCAACGGCGTCCGTGTCGTCTGTGATCCGATGCCGGGCCTGCGCACCCTGGCCCTGTCCGTCGCCGTGCGCGGGGGCGCGCGCTGGGAGAACGAAAGCCAGTCCGGCTGGTCGCACCTGCTGGAACACCTCGTCTTCAAGGGCGCGGGCGAGATGGGCGCGCGCGACATCGTCGAGCGGATCGAGGCCGAGGGCGGATCGATCAATGCCGCCACCGGATACGAGCGGACCAGTTTCGACGTGCGGGCCCTGGATGGGTCGCTGGGCCTGGCCATGCAGGTGGTGTCGGATCTGGTGTTTCGCCCTACGCTGGACCCCGTAGAAATCGAGCGCGAGAAGGACGTGGTGGCCCAGGAGATCGCCGAGGCCTTCGACACGCCGGACGACCAGGTGTTCGAGATGGCCCAGACCAAGGCCTTCGCCGGCCAGTCGATGGGCCGGCCGATCCTGGGTTCGATCGCCAGCTTGAAGCCGGTGAAGCGCGAGACGATCGGCGACTGGCGTGCGCGGCTGTATTCGCCCGACCGGATGGTGGTGTCGGTGTCAGGCGCGGTGGACGAGGCGGAACTGCTGGCCCTGGCCGAGCGCTGGTTCGGGGACGCGGTGGCGCGGGCGGCGGATGCGCCGGAGCCGGCGAGTTTCGTCGGCGGGGCGGCGACGCTGAGCCGCAAGATCGAACAGGCCAACCTGGTGTTCCAGCTGCCGGCGCTGTCGGCGACCGACCCGGACCTGCCCGCCATGCGGCTGTTCACCGAGATTCTGGGCGGGGGGATGGCGTCGCGGCTGTTCCAGAGCGCGCGCGAGGAACGAGGGCTGGCCTATGCCGTCGACGCCTATCACGAGGCGTATGAAGACACGGGTGTGCTGGGCATCTACGCCGGGGCGGCGGCGGACCGGGCGGTCGAACTGGCCCAGGTCTGCGCCGACGAAATCCGGTCGCTGGCGACCGATGGACCGAGCGTGGCCGAACTGTCTCGCGCCAAGGCGGTGCAGACGGCGGGGCTGTGGATGTCGGACGAGAGCCCGGCCAGCCGGGCGGGGCGCAATGCGGCACAGACCCTGATCTATGGCGCGCCGGTATCGTCGGACGCCAGTGTGGCGCGGATCACGGCGGTGACGGCGGACGATCTGAAGCGGGTCGGGATGCGGGTGCTGGCCTCGGGCAAGGCGGCGACGGCGGTGCTGGGACCGAAGGGAGCGAACGGTGCGGGGGCGGCGTTCGTGAAGGGGTTGGGAATCTGAACATCTACACCGTCACCCTCGGACTTGATCCGAGGGCCGGACGTTGATCCTGCCGAACAGTCGAGCCGGGGCACAGCCGTCGTGCAACGCTCCTATGCACCGCCTGCCGAGGGTCCGGCCCTCGGGTCAAGCCCGAGGGTGACGGCGAGTTTCATAGGCGGGTGACGCCGGTTGAGGTTCACGCTAACCTCGCGCCCCATGGCCCTGCTCGACTGGATGACGGACGCTGCCGGTCCCCATGTGCGGGGGCAGGGGGTGATGTTGCGGCCGCCGCGCGCGGGCGACTATCAGGCCTGGGCCGATCTGCGCGAGGCGTCGCGGGATTATCTGCAGCCGTGGGAGCCGGCCTGGCCCGAAGACGATCTGACCAAGGCGGCCTATCGGCGGCGGTTGACGGTCTATGCGCGGGAGCTGGAACTGGGCAACGCGTGGCCCTTCTTCATCTTCGATACGGCCGGCCGGGTGCTGCTGGGGGCGGTGACCCTGTCGAACGTACGGCGCGGTGTCGCCGAGACGGGGACCCTGGGCTACTGGATCGGTCAGCCCTATGCCGGCGCGGGCCATGCGACGGCGGCGGTCCGGGCCGTGGCGCGCTATGCCTTTGCCGACCTGAGGCTGCACCGGCTGGAGGCGTCCTGCCTGCCGATTAATACGGCGTCGCGGCGGGTGCTGGAAAAGTCCGGGTTCCGCAAGGAGGGCGAGGCGCGGGCTTATCTGAAAATTAACGGGCGATGGGCAGATCATCTTCTGTTCGGCCTCTTGTCAGAAGACGCCGAACGGGCCGACCCTTGAGGCCACTCGCAAAGGATACCGCCCCGTCGTGAACGCCACGCGCTCCAGAACCCTGGCCTGGGACGCGACGACGGCGATCGAGGCCCTGGCGGCCGCCGATTCGGCGCTTTGGATCTGGACGCCCGCTCTGGATGAGATGCGGTTCACCGGATCGACCCGGCCGCTCGGTCTGGGCCCCCTGGCCCCCGAATGTTCGGCCGCCGCCTTCGTCGCCGTCACCCTGCCGCAGGACCGGTCGCTGGCCGAGGGCCTGCTGACGCCGCGCGAGGAGGGGACCGAGATCGCCGTGCGCCTGCGGATGCGGGGTTCTGAGACCTGTCTGTGGCGCGGGGTCTGGCTCGAGGACGGGCTGCGGGCCGCCGGGCTGGTGGCGCTGGAGACCAAGTTCGCGGGCGCGCAGAAGGATCAGCTGACCGGTCTTCTGGATCGTCGCGGCTTCCTGGCGCGGGCCGCCGATGTTCTGGCCGTGCCGGGCGACTATGAACTGGTGGTCGCCGACGTCGATCGGCTCAGGCGGCTGAATGAGGCGCTCGGGCACGAGCGGACCGATCTGGTGTTGTCGGCCCTCGGCTCGCGGCTGGCGGCAGCGTTTTCGGATCAGGCATCCCCGGCGCGGATCGGCGAGGACGAGTTCGCCATTCTGCTGCCGCGCCCGGCGACGGGCAATGCCGCCGAACGGGTGCGCGAGGCGCTGGAGCAGCCGCTGCGGGTCGCGGGGTTCGACATCTATCCGACCGTGTCGATCGGCTTCGTGTCCTGCGAAGGCGGGGCCGATGCCGCGGATGCGGCCGAACTGTTGCGCCGCGTCGAGCTGGCCGTGGGCCAGGCCAAGGGCGCGGGCCGGTCGGGCGCCGCCGCCTATGGCCGGGCGCTGGAAAGCGATTCGCTCAGCCGGCTGGCGCTGGAGGCAGATCTGAGGAACGCCTTCGTGCGCGGCGAGATCGAGCCCTTCTTCCAGCCGATCGTGAACCTGAACACCGGCGCGGTGGCCGGATTCGAGGCCCTGGCCCGCTGGCGTCACCCCAAGCGCGGCCTGGTGCCGCCGGACGAGTTCCTGGGCCTGACCGACGAGATGGGCCTGATGAACGATCTGGGCCTGATGATGATGACCCAGTCGGCGCGCCAGCTGTCGGACTGGCTCAGGCGGCACCCGCGCGCGGGCAAGCTGTTCTGTTCGGTCAATCTGTCGGTCGGCGAGATCGAGCGGCCCAACCTGATCGAGGACGTGGCCCGGGTCATCAAGGAGACCGGCCTGCCGCGGGGTGCCCTCAAGCTCGAGGTCACCGAGGGCGACATCATGCGCGATACCGAAAAGGCGGCGGTGATCCTGCAAAAGCTCAAGGACGTGGGGGCGTCGCTGGCGCTCGACGATTTCGGCACCGGCTTCTCGTCGCTGTCGTACCTGGCGCGGTTGCCGTTCGATACGCTGAAGATCGACCGCTATTTCGTGCTGACCATGGACAAGGACGAGGGCTCGGCCAAGATCGTCAAGTCGGTCGTGAATCTGGGCCGCGATCTGAACCTGGAAGTCGTCGCCGAGGGCGTAGAGAACGCCACCCTGGCCAAGCTTCTGCTCGACGCCAGTTGCCACTACGGACAGGGCTTCGGCTATGCACCCGCTCTGCCGGCCCAGGAGGCCGAGGTCTATCTGAACGAAAGCCTGTCGGACGGCACCGCGCCGCTGAAGCAGCGGTCGGCCTGACCGGCGGCGTCTACCAGTCGATCAGGGGCGCGGGCGTTTCGTAGCGGAAGGCATCAAGCCGGCGCTGCTCGTCCGGTGTGACCTCGGCGTAGGTCGTCCAGACGGGCAGGCCTTCGGCATGTTCGTCGTCCTCGAGCATCAGAACGCCGAGCCCCCGGGTGTCCCAACCGTCGGTCAGTTCCGTCGGATTCCAGTCGTCGAGCGTGAAAAGCTCGACGGTGATCGTTTCCGCCGTGGCGTCAGGCACGATCAGGGAAATGCTGTGCCAGCCGTCGGGGGCGACCGGGGCCTTGAGCCTCTGCCAGGGCGTCACGACGAAGACGTGGGTCGTGTGGACGTCGGAACCGGGCCGGTTGGTCATGAAGGCGATCCGCGCCGTGCCGTTGCGGACGCGCACCTTCTTTCGCGCCTGCCAGCTCGTCCAGCGTACCCGCTCTTCGGGCGAACCCTCAAGGTGATAGACCCCGTCGTCGTTCGGCGCCGGCGGGCAGTGCTGCGTATAGCCGAAGGCGTTGTCGATGTGGGCCCGGTAGCGCGAGAACATCGGGCCGCCGCGCGCGAACCGCGTCGAGATGGCGGTCAGGGGCACATGGGTCAGGTGAAGGCGGAACTCGTCGACGCCGTAGTCCTCGGCCAGGCGCAGGGCCTCCTCGACCTCGGCCTCGGTATCGTTCCAGTCGAAGACCAGATAGCGCCATTGGACCCGGGGCGTGGTCACGCCGAGTTCGCGCCGCGCCTGAAGCAGATTGGCCATGCCCTTCATCGCCAGATCGAGCCGGCCGCCTACGTGATAGCGGGCGTAGGCCTCCTGGGTCACGCCGCTGATGGTGAACTGGATGAAGTCGAGCGCGCCGGCCGCCACGACACGTCGCGCGCGATCCAGGTTCGACAGGGGGATGCCGTTGGTGGTGGTGTTGACCCGCGCCTGGGGGTTGGTGCGCTGGATATGCTCCAGCATGTCGGCGGCCTGGACGTTCACGAACGGGTCGCCGTAGTTGAAGAAGAAGACGTGGCTGAGCGAGCCCTCCAGATCGTCCATGACGCTCGCGAAGGCATCCAGGTCGAGGAAGTCGGAATCGCGGGTCTTGATGTCGCGGTCGTTGTTCGGTTTGCAGGCCGGCTGGTCGCAACGCAGGTTGCAGCGGACCGTGGTCTCGACCACCAGGGTGGTGGGGCGGTCAGGTCGGGCGGGCAGGGTGTCGGGCGCATCGTCGGCGACCGCCTGGGACAGGTTGCATTCGGTGCAGCGACGCCCCTCCCACAGACGCGCCTGAAGGGTTTCGTACTCGGGGTTGGCCCAGATCTCGGCCAGGGACTGGCGATAGATGTTGCCGAAACTGCGCCGGCTATGGGGATCATCCAGTCCGCAGGTGACATTGCCGTCTGACTGGACCGACAGGCCACCCTCGATCCAGGAACAGCGGTAGCGGCCGCCGTCGGGCTCGGTCATCAGGCGGCTGGGGTCGGTGTGCTTGCGGTTGTAGTTCCAGGGGCCGTCCAGCGGTGCCGGGGGCGGGGAAGTCTCTTGAGCCGTTGAGGTCTTTCGCCGGGGCAGGATGAGGGTTCGCCAGGACAAAAGACTCATTCGAACACGCGTACTCCACCAGAAGTCGAGTGTGTGCGCCGGTCCGGCGGGGGTCAACGCCCGACCCGCGATCCGGGCGGGGCCAACGAAAAATTGACCAGTCCCTATTCCGCCCGCATCCAATCGCATTAACTGCGACGACTAGGAGGAAACGGCGCGATCGTCGCCGATCCGAGGGACAACGACCATGAATGCGCAACTGCTCACCGGCCTGATCGCCGCCGTCGGCCTGCTGGCCAACCTGGCCATGGGTAGCGGGGTCGCCGCCCAGGACGGGCATGCGGCCCATGCCGAACCGGCCGACCACGGCCACCACCACGCCGACTTCGCCTCGGACCGGATGCACGTCCGCGTCGACGGCGCCGAGGGCGGCAAGGACATCATCCTGATCCCCGGCCTGAGCTCCTCGCCCGAGGTCTGGGACGGGACGGTCGAGCATCTGGGGAACGGATGGCGCGTGCACCGCATCCACATCCAGGGCTTCGCCGGGGCCCCGGCCGAGGCCAACGCGACCGGACCGGTCGCCGCGCCGGTGGCCGAGGAGATCGCGCGCTACATCACCGAACAGGGGCTGGATAAGCCCGCCGTCGTCGGCCATTCGATGGGCGGGACGATCGGGATGATGCTGGCCGCGCGCCATCCGGCGCTGGTGGGCAAGCTGATGGTCGTGGACATGGTGCCCTTCATGGGGGCGATGTTCGGACCGCCTGGAACGACGGCACAGAGCGTCGCGCCGATCGCCGAGCAGGTCTATCAGGGCATGTCCAATAGCCCGGCCGACGCCTATCGCACCCAGGCCGTGGCCTCCGTCACCGGCATGATCGCGACCGAATCCAAGCGCGCCGGGCCGATCGAGGACACGATCAACAGCGATCAGCAGGTTTCGTCCTCCGCCTTCCGCGAGCTGATCCTGACCGACCTGCGGCCCGAACTGTCGAAGATCACGGCCCCGACCGAGGTGGTCTATGTGAAGTTCAACGATCCTCGCATGACGCCCGAGATCACCGACGCCATCTATCAGGCCTCGTTCGCGAGCCTTCCCGCCGTGACGCTGAAGCGGATCGACGACGCGGCCCACTTCGTCTTCCTGGACCAGCCGGACCAGTTCAACGCCGAGCTGGACGCCTTCCTGGCGAAATAGGCGATGCGCCACTCGGCCGCAGACCGGATCATCGGCCTGTATTCCGAGAAGGCCGCAGGCTGGATCGAGGACCGCGCGCCTGTCCTGGGCCAGGGCGGCGGAACCGGCCTGGACGAGGCCGGGTGGCTCGCGCGGTTCATGGCGTGTCTGCCACCGGGGGCGAGGGTACTCGACGTCGGGTGCGGGTCGGGATGGCCGGTGGCAGCTGCGCTGCTGGAGCACGGGTTTCGCGTCACGGGGGTCGATCCCGTACCAGGCCTGCTGGATCATGCGGCGCAGACTCTGCCTGCCGGAGAATGGATCGCCGGCGATATGCGGACGCTGGACCTTGGCCGGACGTTCGACGGCGTTCTGGCCTGGTTCAGCCTATTCCACCTGACGCCCGAGGACCAGAGGATCGCCCTGCCGCGCATCCTGGCTCACGTCGTGCCGGGTGGTGTGATCATGTTCCCCACTGGATCGGCCGAGGGCGTGCAGATCGGGCGGTGGCGCGGCGAGCCCCTGTATCACGGCAGTCTGGGCCCGCAGGAGTACCGCGCGATCCTGAATGGGAACGGGTTCGTGGAGATTGGAGACGCCACGGATCAGCGGCCACCGGGTCTCGTATGGCTGGCCCGGCGGGTCTGAGCGCGATCAGGCCGGCTGGCTGAGGGTGTCGGCGACGCGGTTGAGGAAGCTCTGGCGCTTGGCCAGGACGTCGGCTTCCTCGACCAGACGTCCACGGTTCGGCGTGGACGGGCGGCGGGCCTCGTCGCGCAGGCGGGTGACCAGGGCCTCCAGATGGCCGGCACCCTTGCGGGCGTCCATCACGGCGGCGTGGGTACGGGCTTCGGCGATGCGGCGGGGCAGCATGTCGGCGTCGTCGGGGCGGAGTTCGGCGCGGACGGCCAGGCGGGCGAAATCGTTGGCGTACAGCCGGACGTAGCTCTCTTCGATCATGGGGTCGTTTCGGTCAGGCGGCCAAACCGGAGCGGATCGACCGCCACGAACGGGCGGTTCGCTCTCGGCGGCCGAGGCTACATATGGTGACGATTGCGCCGATTGCGAGCGGCGGCGGCAAATGGGCGGTTCGCCCTTGACCCCGCCGCCGGATACGCCTCCAAGCCCGCATGGCCATCGAAACCGTACACATCGTCCAGGCCTATGTTCAGGGTCGTGGCAGGGGCCTGAAGGCCGAGCAGCAGATGGGCTGCAAGACAGCCGAAGAGGCGCGCCGCAAGGCCGAACGGCTGGCCCCCTTGCGGCTCGGTGTCGTGGCGTTCTCGGCCTCGGCGGACACCGAGATGGGGGACTATGACGAGAGCCCCGTCATCCTGTTCAAGTCCGGTCAGTTGCCGCCGCCATGGAACGAGGACTGAAGTCGCTTCGGCCGACTTACGGGGTCATTGGCTCCGTGCCATAAGGCCGCGCGGCAACAGACGAGGTCCGGCGATGAGGAAGCGGCTGAAGGGATCGGCGCCCGAGCGTCCCCGGGGCACCCCCGTCCGAGCCGCCGAGACCGACCTGATCTGCTACGTTCGCCAGGGCTGGGCCCCGCGCATCGCCCCGGCCTCGGCGCGTCGCGACTGGATGAACGATACGCCCGAAAGCTTCGCCTATCGATGCCTGCCGCTGGCCATCGCCAATGCGCATGGCTGGGAGGTGTTGAGCCCCTGCGGATTTTCGGCGCGCTGGCATGGCGGGGTGGACGCCAGTTCGGTCGAGATCGTGCTCGACAAGGGGGCGGACCCGAAATCGGCGCCCCATTCCCTGTTCGGCAGCGGGACCATCACCTTCCACGTCGACGGCATCATGCGCACGTCCGAGGGCTGGAATCTTTGGGTCGGTGGGCCGCCCAACGGAATCAAGGACGGAATCGCGCCGCTCGGCGGGGTGATCGAGACCGACTGGTCGCCCTATACCTTCACGATGAACTGGCGCTTCACCCGGCCCGACGTCTGGATCCGGTTCGAGGAGAACGAGCCCTTCTGCTTCTTCTTTCCGACCCCGCGCGGGGTGGTGGATCGGGTCAAGCCGGAACTGCGGCCGATGGAGGATGAGCCCGAACTGCTCAAGACCTTCGACGCCTGGAGCGCGGCGCGTCGGGCGTTTCAGGAGTGGGTCAAGAAGGCCAGGCCCTCCGCCCCGGCTGACCAGTGGCAGAAGCTCTACTATCGCGGCCTGCATCCCGAGGGGCAGCCGGGCGCGGCGGATCACGAATCCAAACTGAGGCTGTCGCCGTTCCGCCAGACGGGGTCGCGCCGTGTCTGTCCGGTCACGCATGAGGACGGCAAGCCGCGCGGCTGACCGATCCGTAACCCCCGCGCCTTGGTTTGGGCCGAAAGGGTCATCACGCTGGCGTGAGGTCTTCACGCGGCGTTCACCACAATGGGCGTTTTGGTGAGGCGCGCGAACGGCTATGACGGCCGGGGCTTTTGAGGATGTCGATGGCCGGTCCGGGGTTCGGAAACAGGATTGCGAACGGTGCCCCCAAGGCACCGCGCACCCGGCTGCAACAGGTCGTCTACTGGGGCTCGGTTCTGGCCGTCTGGGGGGTGATCTTCCTCGTGGTCTTCTTTGCCGTGTTCGCGCGGGGGCTGCCCGACACCTCCAGCCTGTACAATGTCGATCGCCAGCCCTCGATCACCTATCTGGACCGCAACGGTGCCCTGATCGCCACGCGCGGGACGCAGCAGGCGCCGCCGGCCGATCTGGACGCTTTGCCCGACTATGTGCCGGCGGCCTTCATCGCGATCGAGGACCGGCGGTTCTGGTGGCATCCGGGCTTTGACCCCATCGGCATGAGCCGGGCCATGGTGTCCAACATGCGGGCCGGGCGCATCGTTCAGGGCGGCTCGACCCTGACCCAGCAGCTGGCCAAGAACCTGTTCCTGACCCCCGACCAGAACATGCGCCGCAAGGTGCAGGAGCTGATGCTGGCCGTCTGGCTGGAGATGAAGTTCTCCAAGAAGGAGATCCTGGCCCTGTATCTGAACCGGGTCTATTTCGGCGCAGGGGCTTACGGGATCGAGGCGGCGTCGCAGCGGTATTTCGACAAGCCGGCCAAGAACCTGACCGTAGGCGAGGCGGCGCTGCTGGCGGGGCTGCTGAAGGCACCGTCGCGCTATTCGCCGGTGTCCGAAAGCGAGCGGGCCGCGACGCGGGCCACCGTGGTGCTGAACCAGATGCAGGAAGCCGGCGTCATTACTGCCGCCCAGCGCGAGCAGGCGGTGCTGGAGCCGGTGCGGGTGTCGCGGACGCTGGCCACCCAGCACGCCCAGTATTTCATCGACTGGCTGGACAAGGAAATCCGCGGTCTGGTCGGTGAGCCGACCGAGGACATGGTCGTCGAGACCACCCTGGACCTGACCATCCAGACGGCGGCGGAGCGGGCCGTGAACCGCATCCTTGAGCGCGATGCGTCCAAGGGCGTCCAGCAGGCGGCTCTGGTGGCGCTGGACGGCGACGGCCGGGTGCGGGCCATGATCGGCGGCAAATCCTATGCCGACAGCCAGTTCAACCGGGCGGTCGACGCGAGGCGTCAGGCCGGGTCGTCGTGGAAGCCCTTCGTCTATCTGGCGGCGGTCGAGGCCGGCTATACGCCGCAGACGCCGGTGGTCGATGAGCCGATCACCATCGGCACCTGGTCGCCCCGCAACTATTCCGGAAACTTCGGTGGGCCGACGACCCTGGGCGCGGCGCTGCAGAACTCGACCAATACGGTGGCGGCCTATGTCGCTGACCAGATCGGGCGCGACGCGGTCAGCCGGGCAGCGCGTCGGCTCGGGATCACCTCACGGATCGGGCTTGAGCCTGCCATGGCGCTGGGGACCACCGACGTGTCGCCGATCGAGATGGCGACCGCCTATGACGCCTTCGCCAACGGCGGGCGCCGGGTCGAGGCCTATGGCATCAGCCGCATCCGGACGCCGTCGGGGCGGGTGATCTACAACCGCTCGGCCCGGGAGGGGATCGGGGCCCAGGCGATCAACAATCCGGCGCTCTACTATATGAACCAGATGCTGCGCGGGGTTATCGCGGGCGGGACGGGGGCGTCGGCCGCCATTCCCGGACGCGATCTGGCGGGCAAGACGGGCACCACCTCGGACTACAAGGACGCCTGGTTCGTCGGCTATACTGGCGGTTTCGTCGCGGCCGTCTGGGTCGGCAAGGACGACGCCTCCCCGATGCGCGGCGTGACCGGCGGCGGGGCGCCGGCTGCGATCTGGAAGGGCTTCATGACGGCGGCCCTGCCGCGCCTGAACGCCCCCGCCATCCCCAACGGCCCGGCCATGCCCGAGGGCTGGATCGCGCCCGATCCGGTCGGCGACCTGATGGGCAATATCGAAGACCCCTATGCGACCGGCGAGGCCGCCGATCCGAATGCCGGGGTGTTCGACGACCCGACCGCGCCGCAGCCGAGGCTGGAGGTCACACCGCCGTCGCGCCGCATCGACCCGCCGGACCAGCGGCCGGAGCCGGACGCCCCGCCCGAGAAGCGCAGCGATCCGCTGTTCTTCTAAGGGTCCGTCAGGTCGGCGTTTCGCCGCCCGCCGCCTTGACCTTCTTCTTGGTCAGGCGATCCGTGACCTCTTCGGTGTGCTTGAGGGTGAAAGCCAGAGCCGCCGGATTGCCTCGTCGGGCCCCCACGCTGTCAGCCACCAGTGCTCCGCGCTGGCCTAGCGGAAGGGGGGCACCGGTGGTGGTGTCGATCGCGGTCTGATGCTCGATCTCGGCGTTCACCTCGGCCCCCATCAGGATGATCTGCACCGTGATCCAGATCCACAGCAGAAAGCCCATGAAGGCCGCCAAGGGTCCGTAAGAATCGGTCCTGACGAAGGTGGTCAGGTACCAGCTGAACAGGAACGACACGCTGAGGCTCAGCACCGCCGCGAAAAGGGCTCCCGGCGTCAGCCAGCGCCAGCGCGCCTTCTGGCGGCACGGCCCGAAGCGATAGATGACGGTCAGGGCCGTGACATAGACCACGAACAGCACCGGCCAGCGCAACAGGGCCAGGTGGGCGAACTCGTCCTCCAGCCCGAACACCGACAGAACGACCGGCACCCCCACGACCAGGGCGGCCGTCAGCAGAACCGAGGCCAGACCCGACAGGGTGAAGGCTAGGCAGACCAGGTTGTACTTGACGATATTGCGCTTCTCGACCTCGTGGTAGGCGACGTTGAGGCCATAGAACAACGTCTTGATCCCCCCGTTCGCCGTCCAGAGCGACAGGCCGAAGGTCCAGATCAGGGTGAAGGTCAGCTGCGACGAGGTGTTCAGCGCGAGCCGCTGCATCTCTCCGCCCAGGAACTCCGCGACATTGGCGGGCAGGACCGAATAGAGGAATTGCAGCCGGCCCCAGGCATCGGCCGGATCGGCGAACAGGCCATACAGGGTGACGAAGGCCGCCAAGGTCGGGAACAGGCTCAGCACCATGAAGAAGGTTACGCCCCCCGCCACGAACCCGACCCGATCCCCGAAATAGGCCCCCCCGACGCGCCAGCCGATGTCAACCCAGCCCTTGTGCGGGATCTGGTCGGGCCGGGTGGCGAGGCGACCTCGGCCCGGATCGCGCCGGTCGTGATCCTCCGGCGTCGGCGGGGCGGGCGTGATGGCGTCGGGGCGTTCAGGTCTGAGCTCGATCCCGAACTTGTGGCCCCGGGTATAGAGCAGATGCGCCGCGCCGGCCCCGGCGGCGAGACCCGCGACGGCGGCACCGACGAAGCGCCAGAGTGGACCTGCACCGCCCTGCGAGGAGCGGCGGCCGAACGGATTGCGGAGGGGTGGGGTCATCGTTCGCTCAACGGCCACGCTGGTTCGCCGTTCCCACCTTAGGATATGATAGGAATCGCTCCCATGACCGCCCGCATCGCCGCCCTGTATCGTCACCCGGTCAAGGGGTTCACGCCCGAGGCGCTGGAGGCCGCCGTGCTTGAGGCCGACGGCTGGTTTCCGGGAGACCGGATGTGGGCGGTGGAGAACGGGGTGTCGGGGTTCGATCCGGCTGACCCTGCGCATCTGCCCAAGCAGAAGTTCACCGTCCTGATGCGCCAGGCGATCCTGGCCCGGGTGAAGACGCGCTGGGTTGAGACGGCGAATGTGCTGCACACGGAGATCGATGGCGAGACCCTGGGCGTGCGGATGGACGAGCCCGGCGACCGGGCCGTCTTTTGCGACCGGCTGGCGGCGTTCCTGGGCGAGGAGGCAAGGGGGCCGCTCCGACTGATCGACGCCGGACCGCGCCATCGGTTCATGGATTCGATGCGGGGGCGGGTTTCGGTGCTCAACCTGGCCAGCGTCCGCGATCTGGCCGAGCGGCTGGGGCGGCCGGTGGACCCCTTGCGGTTCCGGGCCAATGTTTGGGTCGAAGGCTGGGAACCGTGGGTCGAGAACGGCTGGGGCCGGCCGGATGCGGAGACGGCCGGGCCAGTGCTGCGGCTCGGCGACGTCACCCTGCGCGGCGACAAGCCGATCGTGCGCTGTGCGGCCACCGAGGTCGATCCGGCGACGGGGGTGCGGGACATGGCGGTGGTGAAGAGCCTGCACGACCTCTACGGCCACGTGCTGACGGGCCTGTACTGTTCGATCGAAACAGGTGGTCGCATCGCGGTCGGCGATCCGGTAATCAGCCCGGCATGAGCGAACAGACCACCCTCGTTTCCGCCTGGAAATCGGCGCAAGGCCAGCTGAAGGCCGGCCGCATCGACAGCCCCTCCATCGACGCCCGCCTGTTGCTGGAGGCTGCGACGGGGGCCAGTCGGATGGACATTCTGACCGATCCCTATCGCGCTGTGACGCCGGATCAGGCGGCGGTGCTGGACGGCTATGTCGAGCGGCGCCTGAGGCGAGAGCCGGTGTCGCGCATCCTGGGCCGCAAGGGGTTCTGGAAGATCATGCTGAACGTCACCCCCGACGTGCTCAGCCCCCGCCCGGACACCGAGACCATCCTCGACATCGCCATGCTGGCTTTCGCGCCGCACGAGGCTTTCAGCATGATCGACCTGGGGACCGGATCGGGGGCGATCCTGCTGGCCGTGCTGGCGGAGCGCCCGGCGGCGACCGGAGTCGGCACCGACATCTCGTCCGAGGCCCTGGCGGTGGCCAAGGAGAACGCGGCCAATCTGGACCTGGACGGACGGGCGGCCTTCCTGAGAACCGAATGGGCGGCGGGGTTCGGGGATCACAGCTTCGACTTCGTGGCGTCCAACCCGCCGTATATTCCGACCGACGACATCGCCGGGCTTGATCCGGAGGTGCGTGAGCACGATCCGATCCTGGCCCTGGACGGCGGGCCGGACGGGTTGCAGGCCTATCGCGATCTGGCCCCCGAGATCATGCGCATCCTCAAGCCCGGTGGCACCTTCGCCGTCGAGATCGGCTTCGACCAGGGGCCGCAGGTCAAGGCACTGTTCGAGGCGGCGGGGTTTGATGGCGTGATCGTGGTCAAGGATCTCGGCGACCGGTATCGGGTGGTGACCAACGGGCCGGACCCGAGGACGAATCCGATCCCGAAGATGTAGTCTCCTCCCCATGCCGCAGGCATGGGGAGGTGGCTCGGAGCGCAGCGGAGAGACGGAGGGGCTCTCACCCCAGACGCGGTGCGCGCTTCAAGAGCCCCTCCACCCCTTCGGGGTCCCCCTCCCCGTCGCCAAGGGCGACGGGGAGGAGACCGTGGGCGACCCCTCACGATTACCCCTTGGAAATCAGGCCGGGCCACGCTAAGTCTTGCATCGTCTCCCACCCAAACCGCACGCCTCGAACCGACCGCCGGTTCCAGTCACGCGCGCCGAGGGCTGTGATGGTCGGGCCGGTCGCCCGGCGGACCACGGGGCGGCGACGGATTTCCGATCACATCGTCAGCGGGGATGGGCCCCGAACGAGACGGAACGACGAAACGAACGGACCAGGACGCAGACGCGATCCGGTCGTTCCCTTCGAAAGCACGGTATCGTCTCATGAGAGATTTCAAGGGCATGAAGCGTCAACGCGGACGCAACAGGAAGCCCGGCAGCAATGGTCCGTCCAACGCCAACAACGCCAATCCGAACCGGTCTTGGGACTCGCAAGGGCCCGAGAACATCAAGGTCCGGGGCAATGCCCAGACGGTCTATGAGCGCTATCTCCAGCTCGGTCGCGACGCGACGGCGGGCGGCGACCGGGTTCTGGCCGAAAACTATCTGCAGCATGCCGAGCATTATTTCCGCGTGCTCCGGGCGCTTCAGCCGCAGCGGCCGGTGTCGGAGATCGCGGCGCGCGAACTGTCGAACCAGGGTTACGACATCGACTTCGAGGACGAGTCCGGGGCCCAGGCCGCCGCCTTCCTCGCCGCGCAACAGGCCGCCGACCGCGCCGCCCAGGGTGGGCAACAGGGCGGCTATCAGAACAACGACCGCACCGACGGTGAAGGCCCGCAGGCCCGCAACGAAGGTGGCCAGCAACGCGAATGGCGTGACCGCGACCAGAACCGGGATCGCGACCAGAACCGCGACCGGGACCAGAATAGAGACCGCGACCAGAACCGTGACCGCGACTCCAACCGAGACCGTGACCAGCAGCCCCGCGCCGAGGGCGAGGGCGGGGAAGAGGGCCAGACCGGCCAGGGCCCGCGCCGCGAGACCCGCCGCGAACGCTGGGAACGCCGTCGCGAGGAACGCAACCGCCGCTTCGAGGCCGAAGGCGGCGTCGGCGAGGCCCCCGGCAACGCCCCCTATGACGACAGCCGTGAAGGCGGGCGTGATCGTGATCGTGACCGCGACGCCGGATCGACCCCGGCCGAGGCCCCCGCGCCCGCCGCGGCCGAGACCCCGGCGGAAGCCTTGGTCGGAACGCCCTATGAACCCGCCGCCGATGATGCGCCCAAGCCGGCCCGCGCCGAGCGCCCGCGCCGGACGCGGATGCCTCGGGAGTCCGACCTTGAAGTGGGCGGCGACGACGCGCCCTCGACCCTGCCCGGCTTCCTGACCCGGTCGTCGGCTCCAGCTCCGGCCGCCGCGCCGGTCGAGACTGCCGAACCGGCCACCGTCTCCGACGACGAGGCTCCGGCTCCGAAGAAGCGTGCGCCCCGCAAGCCCAAGGTCGTCGCTGAGGACTGAGCCCCGCCCGACGCGCCTTCTCGTCCTCACGCGCTGATGCGCTGAAGTCATGGCTTCAGGCCCCGCCGGGAGACCCGGCGAGGTGGGGGGAAGTCGGCGGAGCCTGGGCGATTGCCCGGAACCGAAGGAATGCCCCGTGCTTTCGCCGAAGGGGCTTGAGATGTTTTCGGCTCACGCCGAGGCTCCGCCGCGACCGGTTCGCTCGAGCATTTCGGGGAGGGTTTCGTACAGCCTGCCGGGGGTCTTCAATCCCCTGCGCTTTTCGCCGTTTAGACCCAGTCGAAAGTCGGCCCGAGGCGGGCGGAGGGTTCAGGGCCCTCCGGGCTCCACGGTTTCGCCGTGGACAGCCGCATCGTCGCCGGTTCGCTCTCCACAGGCTCCAGGTCATCGCCGGGCCAGGGTCCGTCACCGCACGAACGACACGGTACACCCGCTCGATCGCTCCCGCCGCGACGTCCGGGTCCTGGGCCCAGGACGCCTTCCCCTCCGCAACGGGACAGGGTGAAGCATAGCCGATGCGGGGACCTGGGCGGCGAGATCGCCGGTGCTCGGCGTCAGAAGCGGTCGCATCCCCAAGGATGGCAAGGGATTGGGTCCGCCGAGGTTCGCAAGTTCGAGGCGCTGGACGAGCCATGCCTTCCCCCTCTTGCGGGGGAAGGATCGCAGCCGGAGGCTGACGGATGGGGGGTACGACGATGCGGGCTCGCCATCCGCACATTCGGAGACTGACATTTCAACGCCCGACGTCACCCCCCATCCGTCCGCTTCGCGGCCACCTTCCCCCGCAAGAGGGGGAAGGATCGCATGGGCATCGCCTTGACCCCGACGGCGCGGCTTCGGATCATGGCGCAACGACGAGGGGGAAGGGGACGCCGATGAGCACCCGGGATCACTATCTGGCGGTCTTCACCTCGGACAAGACCGGGCCCCGGTGGCGGGAATGGTACGGGCTGACCGAGGCCGAGAAGACGGCGCGACAGACGGCAGGCCTGGCCGCGATCGCCGCCTGGGACGAGGCGCACCGCGACGTCATCGTCTGGCAGGGCGGTCCGCTGGGGCCGACGAAACGGATCACCGATGCGGGCGAGGTCACCGACGTCGTCAACCTGCTGACCGTCTATATGGTGGTGCGGGCGGAGACGCACGAAGCGGCGGTGCGGCTGTTCGACGGCCACCCGCACATGTCGATCTTCGTCTGCGACGGGGTGGAGGTGATGCCGGTGCTGGGGGGATAGGGGGTCAATCGTCTTCGGACGGGGGAACCCAGTCCGGATCGTTGACCGGATACCAGTCCGCCGCGAGGTCCAGCCATTCGGGGTTCGCATCCTCGATCAGCTTCAGCTTCCAGTCGCGCAGCCATTTCTTGAGCCGCCTCTCGCGTCGGATCGCGTCTGTGACCCACTGATGCCGTTCGTACCAGACCAGGTCGACGCAGCCGTGCTCGGCGGAGTAGCCGTCGGGATGGGTTCCGTTCTTGTGTTTCCAGACGCGTGCGTGGAGGTTCGAGGTCATGCCGACATAGACCCAGCCGTTCCGCCCGCTGGCCATGATGTAGGTCGCGATGAAGGTCCGGTGCGTCCCCATTTGCACAACCTATGCGCTCTCTAGTTTTTCGCCACCCTCCCCTGCTTTCTTCCTTTCGTCATCCTCCGGCGAAGCGCAGCGAAGACCGGGGGACGCAGCGGCGGGTAAGGCGATCTGTTCAAGCACGATCGGAAAGAGCAGTGTCCGCGACAGGTTCGCGCTCCCGCGCGCCGCTGCGTCCCCCGGTCTGCGCCGCGAAGATGCGGCTTGCCGGAGGATGACGACAGGGGGAGGGGTGCGATCTGTCCTTCCAACCGTCATGGTTGGCCAGAATCCATGCTGACCGTTGCCCATCCCTTTCGTCATCCTCCGGCGTAGCGAAGCGAAGACCGGGGGACGCAGCGGCGCCGAAAGGCGATCTGTTCAGGCACGCTGTCCGACGCCGGGGTCCGCGACAGGTTCGCGCTCCCGCGCGCCGCTGCGTCCCCCGGTCTGCGCCGCGAAGACGCGGCTTGCCGGAGGATGACGAAAGGAGGACATGTTCGGGGATGGAAGAGCTCGGCGGCGATTGTAGGCTTCTTGTCTTTGTCCGGCCGTCACCTGTTAAGGTGGCGCCACCTCTCGAAGCCCGAATGAAGAGATTCTTGAAAACAGGTAGGAGCACAGAACAGCTCGACGAAAAGCAGTTCTCTTCGCACCATGGGAGTGGACAGATTGCCGACTATCTCCTTTGGGATCGTCGTTGCATTGCAGAGATGAAGACGATCAATGGTTATCCTGCTGCTCGGATGAGCCGTCTGATTAACGATGCTCTCCGAACAGAGCCAAGGGTATTCGTTTTCGGAACCGTTGGAATTCAGCGTCTGTTAGCTGATCGACCAGATGCCGATGAAGTGAACAGCGCGATGGTCACAATCGGAGGGCGTCCCGTCCGAAAAATGCTTCAGCAGTCCAACCCGCAGATCGCGTCAACAAGATCAAAATTCGATCTTCCTCAAGCTGCGGGGCTGTCGATTATTATAATTGATGCCCCGCAGAAAATTGAAGCAACTGTAGCTGCTTACGCAGTACGAGCTGCCCTCCAAGCGAAAGAACCTGCGCTCACACAGATCGATTTTGTCTGGGTCTCAATCGAGGCGCATCAAGTCCGTCTTCCGGATGGCCGCTTGGGTTATCCAGAACTCTGCATTTGGAAGAGCGGGCGTCGGCCGGAAAGCGATCGTCAAATGATGGGCCAGATGATCGATGCGTGGGCGCGTTCAAATGGCGTCGAGATCGAACATCTGGACCATACGGTCGGCTGGGAAGTACTGCGTCCAGTGGGTGATGGGTGGCCCCTTTCGCTCCAACTGGAATAGCCCTCAATGCACCCGAGCCTTCCCGATCTCCAGCCCGTCCGCGCCCGCTGAAACGGCGATCACGCTCCCGTCCGCCAGTTCGCCCGCCAGCAGTTTCTTCGCCATCGGGTCCACCAGGTCCTTCTGGATCACGCGCTTCAGCGGCCTGGCCCCATAGGCCGGGTCGTAGCCCTTGTCCGCGAGCCACGCCAACGCACTGTCGTCGATCGACAACGTCAATCTCCGGTCGGCCATCAGCTTTTCCAGACGCGCCAGCTGGATGCGGACGATGCCGGCCATCTGGTCGCGGCCGAGGCGGCGGAAGAGGATGATTTCGTCGATGCGGTTGAGGAACTCGGGACGGAAGTGGGCGCGGACGGCCTCCATGACATAGGGGCGGACGGCCTCGACGTCGTCGCCTTCGGCCTGGTTGGCCAGGGCGTCGGAGCCGAGGTTGGAGGTCATGATGAGGAGGGTGTTCTTGAAGTCGATCGTGCGGCCCTGGCCGTCGGTCAGGCGACCGTCGTCGAGGACTTGCAGCAGGACGTTGAAGACGTCGGGGTGGGCTTTCTCCACCTCGTCGAACAGGACGACCTGATAGGGGCGGCGACGCACGGCTTCGGTCAGGGCACCGCCCTCGTCATAGCCGACATAGCCGGGAGGGGCACCGATGAGGCGGGAGACGCTGTGCTTCTCCATGTATTCGCTCATGTCGATGCGGGTGATGGCGCTGTCGTCGTCGAACAGGAAGGCGGCGAGGGCCTTGGTCAGCTCGGTCTTGCCGACGCCGGTGGGGCCGAGGAACAGGAAACTGCCCAGCGGGCGGTTGGGGTCGTTCAGGCCGGCGCGGGCGCGGCGGACGGCATCGGCGACGGCTTCCAGGGCCTCGTCCTGACCGACGACGCGGCCACGCAGGGCGTCCTCCATCGACAGCAGTTTCTCGCGCTCGCCCTCCAGCATCTTGTCAACCGGGATGCCGGTCCAGCGGGAGACGACGGCGGCGATCTGGGCCGCGTCCACGACCTCGGGGGTCAGGGGGCCGCCTTCCGGGGTTTCGTTGGCCTCGGCCTCGGCGAGCTGTTTTTCGATCTGCGGGATCTGGCCGTAGGCGATCTCGGATGCGCGGCCGAGGTCGCCGTTGCGCTGGGCGAGCGCCAGGTCGGCGCGCAGGCGGTCGAGGGTCTCGCGCAGCTGGGCGCCCTGGCCGACCTTGTCCTTTTCGGCCTTCCAGCGCCGGGTCAGGTCTTCGGATTCGACCTCGAGATCGGAGATCTCGTCCTCGAGCTTTTCGAGGCGTTGTCTGGAGGCCGCGTCGGTCTCCTTCTTCAGGGCCTCGCGCTCGATCTTGAGCTGGACCAGGCGGCGGTCGATTTCGTCCAGGCTCTCCGGCTTGGAATCGACGGCCATCCGTACACGGCTTCCGGCCTCGTCGATCAGGTCGATGGCCTTGTCGGGCAGGAAGCGGTCGGTGATGTAGCGGTTCGACAGGGTGGCGGCGGCGACGATTGCACTGTCGGAGATGCGGACGCCGTGGTGGACCTCGTACTTTTCCTTCAGTCCACGGAGGATCGACACCGTGTCCTCGACACTGGGCTCGTCGATGAAGACCGACTGGAAGCGGCGGGCGAGCGCCGGGTCCTTCTCGATGTATTTGCGGTACTCATCCAGGGTCGTGGCGCCGACGCAGTGCAGCTCGCCGCGCGCCAGGGCGGGCTTCAGCAGGTTGGAGGCGTCCATGGCGCCGTCGCCCTTTCCGGCGCCGACCAGGGTGTGCATCTCGTCGATGAAGAGGATGATCTGACCTTCGGCGGCGGTGACCTCGTTCAGCACAGCCTTGAGGCGTTCCTCGAACTCGCCGCGGTACTTGGCGCCGGCGATCAGGGAGCCCATGTCCAGGCCCATGACCACCTTGTCCTTGAGGGATTCGGGCACGTCGCCGTTGACGATGCGCAGGGCCAGGCCCTCGACGATGGCGGTCTTGCCGACGCCGGGCTCGCCGATCAGGACGGGGTTGTTCTTGGTGCGTCGGGCCAAAACCTGGATGGTGCGGCGGATCTCCTCGTCGCGGCCGATTACGGGGTCGATCTTCTGATCCCGCGCCGCCTGGGTCAGGTCGCGGGCGTAGCGTTTGAGGGCGTCATAGGCGTCTTCGGCCCCAGCCGAGTCGGCGGTCTTGCCCTTGCGGACATCGGCGATGGCGGCGTCGAGTTTCTCGGGGGTGGCGCCGACGGATTTCAGGATTTCCCTGGCGACGCCGCCTTCGCGGGCGATGGCCGAGAGGAGCCGTTCGGTGGTGACGAAGGCGTCGCCGGCGGTCTTGGATGCGGCCTCGGCTGTCGCGAAGACGCGGGCGGTATCGCCGTCCAGATAGAGTTGGCCGTTGCCGCCGCTGACCTGGGCGCGCTTCTGAAGCGCCGTCTCGGTCGCGGTCTCGGCCTTGGCCGGGTCGCCGCCGGCGGTGGTGATCAGGTTGCGGGCGAGGCCGTCGCGTTCCTCGAGCAACACCTTCAGCAGGTGTTCGGGCGCGAACTGCTGGTGCCGGCGGGCCAGCGCGAGCGATTGCGCCGACTGGACGGCCTGTTTGGCGCGGTCGGAATAGAGGTCGAGGTTCATTCTGGGTCGTTTCCCCTGAGAAGGCGGATGACAGTCAGCGCCCTTGCAAGAAGCGACGCCTTGATCTGGGGCAAAGGTGGGTGTGGCGATCGGGCCACACAAGGGGGTGGCGTCAGACGGTGCGGGGGCTAGGGT
>NZ_JAEMRD010000260.1 GCF_016463485.1 Brevundimonas sp. | reverse complement strand
GGCACGGCGACCTATGACGGCCTGGCCATCGCCTGGGCCTGCGCCGAGGCCCTGCATGAGACCAACCGGTCGCGGACCCTCTTCGCCACCCACTATCATGAGCTGGCGCGGCTGGAGGAACGGCTCGACCACGTCTGCAACCTGTCGATGAAGGCGCGCGAGTGGAACGGCGACCTGGTCTTCCTGCACGAGGCGGCACCGGGCGCGGCGGATCGGTCCTATGGGGTGCAGGTCGCGAAACTGGCGGGGGTGCCGGCCTCCGTCGTGGCGCGGGCGAAGGCCGTGCTGGACCGGCTGGAGGCCGAAAAGGCCGCCCACGACCGCCTCGACGACCTGCCCCTGTTCGCCATGATGGAACCGGCCCCGCCGCCGATGCGGTCGGCGATGGACGAAGCCGTCGCCGCGCTGGACCCCGACGCCCTCAGCCCGCGCGAGGCGCTGGAGGCGCTGTATCGGCTGAAGGCGATGAAGGGGTAGCAGACAGCGTCTCCTCCCTGCTCGCCGCCCGGCGCCGGGGGAGAAGGGTCGTCACTTCTCCTTCAGCCGCTTCACCGCTTCTCCAGCCTGGTCGCGGTGCCGGCGCTTGATGTTCGCACCGAGCGTGGCGATCAGGGCTGCGAACACCGCCGCGTCATCCGTGAAGCCGATGCCGGCGAAGATGTCGGGGATGGCGTCCAGCGGCAGGACGAAATAGGCGAGTGCGCCCAGCATCATCCCCTTGGCCGCCGTCGGCGTCTCCGGGTCGCGGGCGGCGTAATAGACGCTGAAAAGCTGGTCCAGGAAGGGCACGCGGGCGGCCGTCGAGACGACCTTGGGCCAGAAGCCGCGCTTCACCTTGACCTCGTTGGCGCGCACCACCGAGGGCACCAGCGATCGGGCCGGGTCCAGCACATCTTCCGGTGTAACAGGTTGTGATCCAGTCGGCATCGCCGCTAAACCCTCCGCAGCATCCTTCGATCCCGACAACATAGGAACTCTCGCGATGAAACTCGACTCCTCCATTTCCGCCGTCATCACCGGCGGCGCTTCGGGCCTCGGCGAGGGCACGGCCCGCGCCATCGCCGCCACCGGCGCCAGGGTCGCCCTGTTCGACATGAACGAGGAGAAGGGCGAGGCCATCGCCAGGGAGATCGGCGGGGTCTTCTGCAAGGTCGATGTAACCAGTGACGAAGAGGTCGCCGCCGCCTTCGCCAAGGCCCGCGCCGCCCACGGCCAGGAGCGGCTGACCGTCAACTGCGCCGGCATCGCTACGGGCCAGAAGACCGTGTCGCGCAAAAAGGACACCGGTGAGGTCCGCGCCCACGACATGGCGTCGTTCGAGCGCACCGTGCGGATCAACCTGTTCGGCACCTTCCGGGTCCTGTCCCAGTCGGCCCTGGGGATGGTGACGCTGGACCGGATGGAGGACGGCGAGCGCGGTCTGGTGGTCAATACGGCCTCGGTCGCGGCCCAGGACGGCCAGATCGGTCAGGCGGCCTATTCGGCGTCCAAGGGCGGCGTCTATGCCATGACCCTGCCGGTGGCACGGGACCTCGCCCAGGAAGGCATCCGGGTGAACACCATCCTGCCCGGCATCATGTGGACCCCGATGATGGCCGGCATGGACCAGA
>NZ_JAEMRD010000176.1 GCF_016463485.1 Brevundimonas sp. | reverse complement strand
ACATGAACTGGCGCAGATAGCTCCAGACGCCCAGCATCACCCGCTTGGCATGGCCGGGGTAAGCCTTCTTCATCGACACCACGGCGATGCGGTAGCTGCAGCCTTCGGGCGGCAGCCAGAAGTCGGTGATCTCGGGGAACTGGGCCCTCAGCAGGGGGATGAAGACTTCGTTCAGCGCCTCACCCAGCACCGAGGGCTCGTCGGGCGGGCGGCCGGTGAAGGTGGTCAGATAGATGGGGTCGCGGCGCATGGTGATGGCCGTGACCTGGAACACCGGGAAGGTCTCGACCGAGTTGTAATAGCCGGTATGGTCACCGTAGGGCCCCTCGGGCGCGTGCTCGTCCAGCAGGACGTGGCCCTCCAGCACGATCTCGGCGTTGGCCGGGACCATAAGGGGGACAGTTTTACAAGGGACCAGCTCGGCCTTGGCTCCGCGCAGCAGGCCGGCGAACTGGTATTCGGACAGGGTGTCCGGCACGGGTGTGACGGCGGCCAGGATGGTGCCCGGATCGGCGCCGAGCACGACAGCGCAGGGCAGGGGGCCGGTCTTACGCTTCTTGTGGCGCGCATAGTGCTGGGCACCGCCACGATGGGCCAGCCAGCGCATGATGGCCTTGTCCTTGCCCAGGACCTGCATCCGGTAGATGCCGAGGTTGAAGTCATCCTCGCGGTCGTCGGACGGGCCCTTGGTGACGACGAGGCCCCAGGTGATCAGCGGTGCCGGCTCGCCGGGCCAGCAGCCCTGGACGGGGAGGGAGGTCAGGTCGATCTCGTCGCCCTTGAACACAACCTGCTGGACCGGGGCGGTCTTCACCACCTTGGGCCGCATCGACATGACCGTCTGCATCAGCGGCAGCATCTCCATGGCGTCGCCGAGACCGCGCGGCGGGGTCGGGTTGCGCAGGAAGGCCAGAAGCTCGCCGACCTCACGCAGTTCGGCGGCGGTGGTGCGCGTCTTCTTCTCCATGGTCACCCCCATGGCCACGCGCTTGACCGTGCCGAACAGATTGGCGAGGCAGGGGATGGGGCTGATCGAGCCGTCGGGCATGACCGGCTTCTCGAACAGCACGGCCGGGCCGCCGTTCCTCAGCAGGCGCGTCTGGATCTCGGTCATTTCGAGGTGGGTGGAGACGGGTTCCGTCACCCGCACCAACTCGCCCTCGGCCTCCAGCATGGCCATGAAGTCGCGCAGGGATTTGTAGGCCAATGAACCGCTCCGGTGGATCAGGTCGGATTAGGCGGCTGCGGCCGTCCTGTCACGCCGTCCAAGGGTGCGGTCGATCGCCACGACGATCAGGCCCACGATCGCGAAGAAGACCAGCAGGCCGCCGAAGTTCAGCAGGGCGGGGGCCAGGCCGAGCCGGCCCACATCGATGAACCAGTAGGGATACCAGCCGCTGATCGCGCCGTGCAGCAGTGTCCAGGCTCCATAGGCGAGGGGAAAGGCCAGCCACCGGCCGGCATCCATCCATCTCAGGCGGCCGTTCGGGGTGAAGACCAGCCAGTCGATCAGGATGGCGGCGGGCATGACGTAATGCAGGGCGATGTTGGCGATCCAGGACCAGCCCTGCGGGCTCCAGGTGGCGTGAAGCAGGAAATGGTACACCAGTCCCACGACCACGGCATACATGGTGACCCCGGCGCGAATACCCTCGGATTCGGCCCAGCGCCCGGGACGACTGCCGGCGGCGATCACCGGCAGGGTCATGGCGAGGGCGACCAGCAGGTTGGTCAGGATGGTGAAAAAGCTGAAGAAGTTCACCGTCCGCGTGATCAGGGCGGCGGCCGGAGGTGCCGAAATCATCAGCCCGTACTGAAGCCCCAGGGCCGCCCAGCCGACGACGGCGAAAGCTCCGCGCCAGATCAGGGCGGCCCGCGATCGGCTCATCAATAGGCCGGGGTGTCGGACACCAGCGCCCAGAGCGGGAGGTGCAGCACCTGGGTCGCGGCCCCCAGCTGGGTGGTGGTCAGGTGACGGCGTCCGGCCTCGATGAGCCGGACATCTTCCGGCGTCAGGTGGATAGCCTCGGCCAGGGCGTCCAGTTCGACGTGGCGCTGGGTTCGCCAGCGTCGCAGGCGGGCACCGATCCGGACGTCGTCGGGATCAACCGATGGAAAGCCGAGTACCTGACCCATGGCGTCTCCTGACCTCCGCGCTTCTGCTATCGCGGATCAGGCAGCTTCGTCCCATTTGAACGCCGGGTCCAGCCAGTCGCCGAGGCGGCCGTCGGGACGGGCCAGGGCGTGGATGCGGGCCATCTCTTCGTCCGACAGGGTGAAGTCGAAGATGTCGAAGCTTTCCTCGGCGCGGCTGACCTTGGTGGTCCGGGGGATGGCGATGACATCCTGCTGGATCAGCCAGCGCAGGGTGACCTGGCCGGCCGACTTGCCGTGGACCTGGCCGATGGCGTTGATGACGGGATCATCGGCGATCTTGCCCTGGGCGAGCGGCGACCAGGCGGTGATCGAGGAGCCGAGGTCGCCGGCGGTCGCCAGCAGCGGGCCGTTGGCGAGGTAGGGGTGGTATTCGACCTGATTGGTGACCAGTTTCGCCTTCGACAGGCCTTGGGCCTGCTTGAACTCGGCGGACGGGAAGTTGGACAGGCCGATCGAACGGGTCAGGCCCTGATCCTTCGCCTCATTGAGCGCGCCCAGCGTCTCGGCGAAGGTCGGTTCGGCCTTGGGCCAGTGCAGCAACAGCAGGTCGGGCGTAAACCCCAGGTTGGCGACTGACTGGCGCGCCTGGGCCAGAAGGGCGTCGTGGTGGAAATGCTTCACCCAGATCTTGGTCGTCAGCCAAATGTCGGCGCGGGCGACATGGCCCGCCTCGATGGCGTCGCGGATGCCGTCGCCGACCGCCGCCTCGTTGTGATAGATCCAGGCCGTGTCGATGTGGCGATAGCCGATGCGCAGGGCCTCCGCGACCATCCGGCGGGCGTCTTCAGGCTCGAGCATCCAGGTGCCGAAACCCAGGAGCGGGATCGACAGGCCGTCGACGACGAGGCTTGGCTGGGCGGACATGGTGGGCTCCTCAAGGCGGACCCGGGAGTTAGGCGCCGGGGGCCTCGCCCGGAAGGGCCGGATGCTGCTTTTGCAGGGCCTTCGGCGCGACCTTTCGCCAGCGCCGCGCCATCATGACCCCCAACCAGGCCGGCTCGACGCTCTCGAAGCGGGCCAGCACCATGGCGTGGTTGCGATAGTGGTCGGTGAAGAAGAAGGTTTCGGGATCCATCTCGACGAGCAGGTCGCGCTCGTCCAGGCTGCCCAGATGCACGACCACGCTGTCGTCCTCGTCGCGGATACGGGTCAGGAACTTTCCGGCCGTCCGAAAGGCCGGCATGCCGTAGGCCGAGCCGCGCTCGGTCCCGGGCAGGGCCAGGATCAGGGCCTCGACGTCGTCGCGGGTCATGGACTTTCTCCCGTCAGGTCGCGATCGAGAAAAAGGCCGCATCCCGAAGGAGGCGGCCTCTGTCTTCAGTCCTGCGCCGTATGGCTCAGGTGATGTCTTCGTTCAGCAGGCCGACCTTGTAGAAGCCGTTGGTCTGGAGCGTGTTCATGACTTCCATGAACTGGCTGTACTTCACTTCCGGCTGGGCGCGGACGAACAGGCGTTCTTCCTTGCAGCCCTGGCCGGTGGGATCGCCGAGAGCGGCACAGGCGTCGACGGCCAAGGTTTCGATCGTGGTCTGGCGGTCGGCCAGGAAGATCGAGCCGGTGTCCTGGATGGTCACATAGACCGGATCCTTGGGCTTCTCAGGGGTGATGGGCGGCGGCGTTGCGGGCGGGAGGTCCAGCTTGATCGACACGGTGGCCAGCGGGGCCGAGACCATGAAGATGATCAGCAGAACCAGCATGATATCGACGAACGGCGTGACGTTGATGTCCGAGTTCTGTTCGATGGTCTTGCCGCCGGACGCGCCGGGGCCTGAAAGTCTACCGGCCATGCTCTAGATTTCTCCCTGGAGGTCCGCCGCCGAGCGGGGACCGAGCGATTGGTTCGTGGGTGTTTCTTGGCGGCCTCGAAGGCGGTTGTAAAGCGGTCTGACGCGCCGTTTCGTTCCGTCGCGTCGCTTTTCGCGCAACAGGCGTGCGATCAGCCCTTCGCCAGTTTCAGGAATCGATCGGTCAATGCCGGATCGGACTTGAAGGCGCCGGTGAAGCGGGTGGTGATGGTCGAGACGTGGCGGTGGTGAACGCCGCGCGTGGTCATGCACTGATGTTCGGCATTGATCAGGACCGCCACCCCGGCAGGGCTCAGGTGCGCCTCGATGGCGTCGGCGATGTCCTGGGTCAGGGTCTCCTGGTTCTGGAGACGGCGCGCGAAGATCTCGACGACGCGGGCCAGTTTGGAGATGCCGACGACCTTTTCGGCCGGGATGTAGGCGACATAGGCCTTGCCCAGGAAAGGGGCCATGTGATGCTCGCAGTGGCTTTCGACCTCGATGTCGCGCAGCAACACCATGTCGTCATAGCCCTGGACGTCCTCGAAGGTACGGGACAATTCCTTGCCCGCGTCGGCGTCATAGCCGTCGAACCATTCGCCATAGGCGTCGACCACCCGCTTGGGCGTATCGATCAGGCCGGGCCGCGAAGGATCGTCGCCGGCCCAGGCGATCAGGGTGCGCACGGCCTCCAAAGCCTGCTCACGGCTGGGGCGCGTCGTCACGAGGACGGGCTTGCTGACGACCGGAACGGGTGAAGCACTCATGAAATCGATCTCGAAACCGACGAAACGACGCCCCGTGGGCCTTCTTTCGTCCTTGGACACTGTTTAACAGCTTGGCGGCTATATGGGGCATCCCCTCCGTCCCGCAAGAAAACTCTCGAAAGCCGCGCTCCCACGATGACGCTCTCACTCTACGACACCCTGCACCGCGAGAAGCGTGTCTTTTCGCCGCGCGATCCAAACCGGGTGACGCTCTATGTCTGCGGGCCGACGGTCTATGACTATGCGCACATCGGCAATGCGCGGCCGCCGGTGGTGTTCGACGTGCTGGTGCGGCTGTTGAGGCGCGAGTACGGGGCCGACAGCGTGATCTATGCGCGCAACGTCACCGACGTGGACGACAAGATCAACGCCAAGGCGGCGAAGGAGGGCGTGCCGATCGGCGAGGTGACGGCCCGGTATGAGGCCGCCTATCTGGCCGACATGGGGTTGCTGAACGTCACGGCACCCGACCTGGCCCCCCACGTCACCGACCATATCGAGGCCATAGTGGCCCAGATCGCGGCCATCGTGGATCAGGGCTGCGGCTATGCCGCCGAGGGTCATGTGCTGTTCGACGTGTCCAGCTATCCGGCCTATGGCGCGCTGTCGGGGCGGAACCTGGACGACATGATCGCCGGGGCCCGGGTCGAGGTGGCACCGTACAAGCGCAACCCCCACGACTTCGTGCTGTGGAAGCCGTCCAAGGAAGGCGAGCCGTCGTGGCCGTCGCCGTGGGGGCAAGGGCGCCCGGGCTGGCATATCGAATGCTCCGCCATGATCGAGGCGGAGCTGGGTCTGCCGATCGACATCCACGGCGGCGGCATCGACCTGGTGTTTCCGCACCACGAGAACGAGATCGCGCAAGGTGTCTGTGCTCACGGCCATGCCCATGCGGCGACGGCGCCGGCCGAATACAGCCGCTACTGGATGCACAACGGCTTTCTGACCGTGGATGCGGAGAAGATGTCCAAGTCGATCGGCAACGTCCTTCTGCTGCACGACCTGGTCCAGGCCATGCCGGGGGAGGTGGTGCGCTGGGCTCTGCTGAGCGCGCACTACCGCCAGCCGCTGGACTGGAACCAGTCTCTGCTGGACCAGTCGCGCAAGAATCTGGACCGGCTGTACGGTGCCCTGCGCCGGGCCGAGGGGGTCGAGGCCTTGGGCGACATGCCGTCGCCCGAGTTCCTGGAGGCCATCGAGGACGACCTGAACACGCCGGGTGCCATGTCCAAGCTTTTCGCCCTGTCCAGCGAGATCGAGCGGGCCATGACGGCGGGTGACACGCGGGCCGTGGGGATCGCCAAGGCCGAACTGATCGCGTCGGGGGCCATTCTGGGCGTGCTGCAATCGACACCGGACCAGTGGTTCGAGGGCGGGGCCGACGACGGGCTCAAGACCGAGGTCGAGGCCCTTCTGGCCGAACGGATCGAGGCGCGAGCGGCCAAGAACTGGGCCGAGGCGGATCGGATCCGGGACCGGCTGACGGCGCTGAACGTCGTGGTCATGGACGGCCCGACCGGCGCGACCTGGCGGTTGAAGGACTGAGGCGAGGCCGCCGCCAAGCTGTGCCGCAGTTTGGTCGCGCCTGAAGGTTGCACCCGCCTTTCATCGGCGCATAACTCTGGTCAGGACCTCGACGGGAGTGAGCCATGCCGACCTTCACCGGAACCTCCGGCGCCGACCTCTTGACGGGGACCGAGGA
>NZ_JAEMRD010000036.1 GCF_016463485.1 Brevundimonas sp. | reverse complement strand
GGACCGAAGAGACCGTCCCCACACGCGGCTGGAGCCTGCTGGCCTATCCCCCGGGCCCCCGACTGCCGGCCGAGATCGATGGGGTCTACTGAACGTTGACGTCGCCGGAGGCCTGACCTGCCTCTGCGGCGGACCGGCGGGCCAGAATGGCCTGGAGCAGGTGCGCTCCGTAAGGCCTCGGCCGCGACCAGGGCACGATCACGAGCGGGGCATGATGCTCCGGATCGGAGGCGGCCCCGCCATCCGTCACGATCTCGGACAGACGCCCAACGCGCAAGGTCACCATTCGCCGCGCGGTCCGCGACAGGGCAGCATAGGTTCGATCATCGAGCGGGTCGGCGCAGGCCACGACCAGGGACCAGTCATCCAACTCCACGACACGCAGCGGATGCTTCTGGATGAAGGCATCCAGAACCATGTCTCCTGAAGTATGAGCCGGTGTCGTCGCGGGATCCCAGCGCGAAAGGCCCGTGATCGCACAATAGGCATCCGCCAGATTCGCATCCGTCACCGCGCCGACATCGCAAAGCGCCTGCTCGACGGGTCGGGTGAGACGCGCGGCCCGGTCGCAGGCCGACGCCAGCAGGGGCAGCGGTACGCTGTGCCGGCTCAGCAACCAGTCCACAACGGCGTCGCGCTGGGTGGAGTTGGCCACGGCAGCAGGACGCCTGGAGGTGTGAGCGAAGCGGCGGCGCAGACCCACGAACAGGGGTTGGCCAAAGCGAACAGCCAGACCGGCGACGACCGCTGCAACCAGTATCAAGGCCGCATACACCCCCCACGCTTTCCCCCGGGGGTCGGAGACAACTGCCGGGCCGTCATCTGAGGCAGGTTGCTGGGCGATCGGCGCCTTCGGGGTCGGAAGCGGTGCGCCAACAATCAGCGGCCTTGGCGTCTCGACCATCGCCACGGAGACGTCCGCCAGACGATACCCCTCTGCCTCTCGAACCAGGGCGATGCCGTGATTGGACAGTTCGGCCGCGAAGGCGATCTCGAGGTCCTCGACCGTCATCGGCTCGGCGATCGACAGGGTGATGTCGGCATCGACACCCTCATCGATCTGGACGGTCGAGCCTAGCGATTTCACCAAGACGGCGTCAGCGGCCTCCGTCAGCGGCGTCTGGCTCAGGCTGATCAGATAGAAGGATCGGGCATCCGGGCCGGCCGCCGCGCGTGCCCCGCCTGCGGACCCGAGGAGAAGCGCCGCGCCGATGCAGAGGGGCAGGACATACGAAGCGACTCTGGCCAGAAACCGACGACTAAGCCTCACCCGTTCCATCACGTCCGCGCCTCAGGTGCCTGTCCCACAGCGCGGAAAACCAGCATGGGCTCCCAATCAGGCAGGCCGACCGGTTTGTCCAGAAGCGCCTCCGGTCAGAGGCCGAGCGCCGCCTTGATCGCGGCCCAGTCCACCAGTTTGAAGTTCTGGCGCTCACCGGTCGATCCGGGGATTTCGTCGACGTCGTCCTGAACCACGATCAGGCCCTGGGCGTAGCCGCCGATCGGGCCGGCGATCGCTGCGATGCCGTCCGTCCCGGTCACTGGATCGATGCCGCCGCCGGCCACGACCGAGAACCGGCCGCGATAGGTCGTGGGTCCATCGACGCGCCAGATCGAGAAGGCGGAATCACCCTGGCTGGACGCCATGAGCCAGGTCGCGCCGTCTTCCTTCAGCAAGGCGAGGCCCTCGACATCGGGGGCCAGGACGTCGCTCGGTGCCCGGGCAATAGACTCGCGCCGCGAGCCGCGCGCCGGGTCGAGCGAATAGCGCCAGACGCCCCGTGCCTCTTCGCCGATGTAGACGACGTCGGCTTCCTCATCGATGATGCAGCCCTCGGTCTGGCTGCCGACGTCATAGCGTTTCTCGACCGTGCCGACCGGTTTGCCGTCGGGGCCGACCGAGACGGCGACCTGGCGGACCTGACCGTCCGTCCCGTTGATGATCACGATGAAACGGTCGCCGCGCTTGCCGACACACAGGCCGTAGGGCTCGGCCAGATCGACGGGGATCAATCCCCACTGGCGGGTCTGGAGCGTCGCGGGATCCATGATGAACAGGACGATGCCGAACCGGTCGAGACTGCGGTCACTGGTCGCGACCAGAACCTGCGCCCGGCCGTCGATCACGAAGCCTTCGCGCAGGTCGACGTTGTTCGGCTGTCCGCCGGCCAGATTCTGCAAGACCGATCCATCGAGCCGATAGGCGTAGAGGCCGGCCTTCTTGTCGGTGCCGAAGATCACGGCCCGGCTCGGGTCCGCCCGGTCGACCCAGATGGCCGGATCGTCAGCGGCGTCGGCGTTGGCCGTGCCGACCGCGACGGTCTCGGCGACGGCGAGAACGGGCGTGCCGACGCCGACCGTCATCCCGGCGGAATCCGAGGCTCCAGTTTCTTCGCCGGTCGGGGCCGTGGTGGCGCAGGAGGCGAGCATGAGGGCGCTCGCGCCGACAGCGGCCAGCGTCAAGGTTTTCAAGCGATTCATGGCCCGTCCTGAATTTATCCGTTCGCCGCGAAAAGCCGACCGGCCTCCGCGACGCCGCCTTAGGTCCGGTTGATGTCAGAGCCTTGTCAGTTTCACGACACCATCTTTGCGGTCGCTACCGGTTCGTAGGAACCCGCCCCTTGTCGAACCCGGCCCAGACGTCGTCGTAGTCGAGCTGCATCGTCGGGGTCTGCATCGCGAAGTCGGTCGGGCGGATCACCCAGCGGCTCTCGAACATGAAGGCCAGGGTATCCGTGATCTTGTGTGGCTTCAGTTCCGCCTGGATGGCCCCGCCGTAGCTGGCCTGATCCGGGCCGTGACCGCTCATCTGGTTGTGAAGGGAGGCCCCGCCGGGCGCGAAACCGCCAGCCTTGGCGTCATAGACCCCCGTCACCAGCCCCATGAACTCGCTCATGACGTTGCGATGGAACCAGGGCGGACGGAAGGTGTGTGCGGCGACCATCCAGCGCGGCGGAAAGATCACGAAGTCGCAGTTGGCCGTGCCCGGTATCTCCGACGGACTGGTCAGGACGGTGAAGATCGACGGGTCGGGGTGGTCGAAGCTGACCGTGTTGATCGTGTTGAACCGCCGCAGGTCATAGCGGCAAGGCGCGAGGTTGCCGTGCCAGGCGACGACGTCGAACGGCGAATGGTCCAGGGTCGTGGACCACAGGCCGCCCTGGAATTTCTGAATCAGTTCGCAGGGGTCGTCGATGTCCTCGAAGGCCGCGACGGGCGTCTCGAAATCGCGTGGGTTCGCCAGACCGTTCGAGCCGATGGGACCGAGGTCGGGCAGCCGGAACAGGGCACCGTAGTTCTCGCAGACATAGCCGCGCGAGGGCCCTTCGACGGCGATCCGGAACCGGACGCCGCGCGGGATCAAGGCCGTCTCCTGGGGTTCGACCGCCATGATCCCGAACTCGGTCGTGATGGTCAGGCGGCCCTCCTGAGGCACGATCAGCATCTCGCCGTCAGCGTTGAAGAAGGCCCGGCCCTGCATAGACCGGTTGCAGACGTACAGGTGGATGCCGATCCCATCCCCCGTCGCTACGTCCCCATTGCCGCCGTAGGTCACCAGACCCTCGACAAAGTCCTGTGATGCCTCCGGCATGGGCAGCGGGTCCCAGCGAAGGCGGTTGGGATCGGCCGGGCGGTCGAAAGGCGCGGACTTCAGCAGCGACGCGCCCGACCACGGCTTGAACGCGGCATGGTTGGCGGCGGGTCGCAGGCGGTAGAGCCAGCTGCGGCGGTTCTCGACGCGCGGCGCGGTGAAGGCGGTGCCCGACAGCTGTTCCGCATACAGACCGAACGGGGTGCGCTGGGGCGAGTTCTGGCCGACCGGCAGGGCGCCCTCGACCGCCTCGGTCGCGAAGTGATTGCCGAACCCGGTCAGGTATCTCCGAGGGGCATCCTCGCTCACGGAGTCTCCTTTTCGAGATCGTTTCCAGACGCCGGGTTCGCCCCCGGTCGCGTCCGAGTCAAGTCGCCCGGCCGAACAACCGTCTGAAAGGAGGATTGAAACCTTTTCAGTTCAGGGTCGATCCGTGGTGCGCCACAGCCGGAGCCTGTCGATGAAGCCGATCCTGATTTCCACACTCGCCGTTGCCATGTTTGCAGTTGCCCTGCCCTCATCGGCCCAGAACGCCGGCCAGATCGCACGGGTGCGGGGCGGAGCCAGTTGTTCCGGCTGCAACCTGTTCCAGGGCGACTTCTCCGGGCTGGAGGCGAACAGCCTGAACCTGTCCGGATCGCGCCTGCGCCAGTCGGACCTGAGCCTCAGCGTCATGAACCGCACACGGTTTTCCGGCGCGGACATGCGCGATGTGGAGGCTTACGGCGCAGTGTTCTCCTCGTCGAACTTTTCGCGGGCAAATCTGACCAACGCCAGCTTCGTCGGGACCTTTCTGGAGGGGGCCAATTTCACAGGCGCGACCTTGGTCGGGACCAACTTCTCCGGTGCCGAAATGGCCCGGGTGACGGGCTTGACGCAAGGACAGCTCAACCGGGCCTGCGGTGATGAGGCGACTGTCTTGCCCGGCAACCTTCACATTCCCGCCTGCTGAAGACCTCCAATCTTACCGCGATTTAAGTAGGGTTTCCGGGAATGCGGAGGCATTGAGGGGTCGTGAAACAGATCGCTCGCCCTCTCCATCGCCTCCTCGCCACGGCCCTCGGCGCGTCCGCCGTCCTGGCCGGAACGTCGGCACTCGCCGAGGTTCGGCTGAGCGTTCAGGACCGCGACGTGGCCCGGACCATCTCCTTGGGCGGTTCTTGCAACCGTTGCGAGCTGTCGGGACGGAACCTGTCGGGGGCCACCTTTAACGGCGCGACCTTCATTTCGGCGACCCTGGTTGGCTCGAACCTGCGCGGGGCCGAGATGGTAGGCTCCAACTTCTCGTCCAGCGACTTCACCCACGCCGACATGCGCGGCGCGGAGATCAACGGTGCTAACTTCACGGCCTCGGTCTTCGTGGACACGTCGCTGAGCGGGGCCTCCTCAGCGGGTGCTATCTTCTCCCGCGCCAACTTCAGCCGGGCAAACCTGTCGGGCGCGGAGTTGATGTACGTCAACATGAACGGCGCGGTGCTGGTCGACGCCAACCTGACGGGAGCCGAGCTCATGGGCGCGACCCTGGCCAACGTCAGCGCCCGCAACGCCTCCTTCATCGGGGCCGAGATGCAGGCGTCCAACATGGGCGGCGGCGATTTCTCGAATGCGAACTTCCAGGACGCCGAGATGGACAATGCCCGGTTCACCGGTGCCGTCTTCGGTCGCGCCAATTTCGCCGGAGCGTCGCTGCGCCGCGTCGATATCCGGGGCGTGGACCTGTCGCGGTCGCGCGGCCTGACCCAGAGCCAGGTGGCCGAGGCCTGCGGCGACGACAATACCCGCCTGCCCGGCTCGCTGCGCGCCACCCCGTGCCGGAGCCGGATGATGGTCGTCAGGCCTGCCGTGCCGAGACCGCCCGCAGCGCCGGCCCCGCCCTCGATCGTGCGGCACTACGCGGCGGCTGACTGAATCAATCGGCGGCCGAGCCGGGCTTCATGCGCGGCACGGACCGTGCGGCGTTGCTTTTGTCACCGTGCCAAATCTTTGGGTGACATCGGGTGACATTGGCCTGTCCACGCGCATAAACCCCTGCGCCCAACCGCCGGGCGCGACGGACTCGTCAGCCGTTCGTCTCATCGCCTTGTCAAAGACCCGGCGACGAGATGGGAACGGATACAGCGATGCGCAAGGGATGAATAGGTCTTTTTTCCTACATTCTTGCCAGCGCCGACCTCGCAGCCCTATTTCAGCGGCAGCGCCGTGCGGATGTGGACGTCCTTGAGCTGACGCTCGCCGGCCTCGGTCGGGGCGTTCATCAGCAGGTCCTCGCCCTGCTGGTTAAGCGGGAAGGCGATGACCTCGCGGATCGCGACCTGGTTAGCCAGCAGCATCACGATACGGTCGATGCCGGGGGCCAGACCGCCGTGCGGCGGCGCGCCATAGCGGAAGGCGTTCAGCATGCCGCCGAACTGCTCCTCGACCACGCTGGCGTCGTATCCGGCGATCTCGAAGGCCTTCAGCATGATCTCGGCCTTGTGGTTCCGGATCGCGCCCGAGCACAGCTCATAGCCGTTGCAGACGATGTCATACTGATAGGCTAGGATATCCAGTGGATCCCTGGTGTTCAGCGCCTCAAGCTCGCCCTGCGGCATCGAGAAGGGGTTGTGGCTGAAGTCGACCTTCTTCTCCTCGTCAGACCACTCGAACATTGGGAAATCGACGATCCAGCAGAACTCGAACCGGCCCTCGTCGATCAGTTTCAACTCCGTGCCCAGGCGGATGCGGGCCGAACCGGCGAACTTGTAGAAGACGCTGGGGTCGCCGGCGACGAAGAAGGCGGCGTCGCCCTTGCCGAGGCCGAGGCCAGACATCAGGGCGTCGGTGGCTTCGGCGCCCAGGTTCTTGGCGATTGGGCCACCCCAGGCGTTGTTGTCGTCGGACCAGAAGATATAGCCGAGCCCCGGCTGGCCCTCGCCCTGGGCCCAGGAGTTCATCCGGTCGCAGAAGGCGCGCGAGCCGCCGCCCGGCGCGGGTATGGCCCAGACGGCGTTCTTGGCGTCGGCACCCAGGATCTTGGCGAACAGGCCGAATCCGCCGTCGCGGAATTGTTCGGAGACGTCCGCCATCTTGATCGGGTTGCGGGTGTCCGGCTTGTCGGTGCCGTACCAGGCGATGGAGTCGCGGTAGGGGATGCGCGGGAAAGGATAGGGCGTCACCGACTTGCCGTCGGCGAACTCCTCGAACACGCCGTGCATGACGGGTTCGATCGCAGCAAAAACATCCTCTTGCGTGACGAAGCTCATCTCGACGTCGAGCTGATAGAACTCCAGCGAACGGTCGGCGCGCAGGTCTTCGTCGCGGAAGCAGGGCGCGATCTGGAAGTAGCGGTCGAACCCCGAGACCATCAGCAACTGCTTGAACTGCTGCGGAGCCTGGGGCAGCGCATAGAATTTGCCGGGATGCAGGCGGCTGGGCACCAGGAAGTCGCGCGCGCCCTCAGGGCTGGACGCCGTCAGGATCGGGGTCTGATATTCGAGGAAGCCCTGGTTGACCATCCGCTGGCGGATCGACGAGATCACGCGGCTGCGCAGCACGATGTTCTTGTGCAGGGTCTCGCGGCGCAGATCGAGATAGCGGTGCTTGAGGCGCAGTTCCTCGGGATACTCCGGCTCTCCAAACACCGGCAGCGGCAGTTCGGCGGCCTCGGACAGGACCTCGACGCCGGTGACCTTCAGCTCGATCTCGCCGGTCGGCAGGGTGGCGTTGATGACCGAGGCGTCGCGGGCCACGACCTCGCCGTCCACCCGGATCACGCTCTCGGCCCGCAGCCGCTCGACGGCCTCGAAGCCCGGTGTCTCGGGGTGGAGCACCAGCTGGGTCAGGCCGTAGTGGTCGCGCAGGTCGATGAACAACAGGCCGCCGTGGTCACGCTTCCTGTGAACCCAGCCGGACAGGCGGACATTG
Source organism: Brevundimonas sp. (assembly GCF_016463485.1). Lineage (GTDB taxonomy): Bacteria > Pseudomonadota > Alphaproteobacteria > Caulobacterales > Caulobacteraceae > Brevundimonas. Next base: position 18,170 of record NZ_JAEMRD010000036.1, on the reverse strand, counting down.
GTGCCAGCATCCGCGATTCGGAGGGCACCGCAGGTGTGGGAGCGATAGGCGTGCATGAGGGAATTCGTCTGTGTCGGGCCGCGAAACGGCGGGAATTGGAAGGCGCGGAAGGGCGCATCATCGCCCCCGAAAGTCAAGGTCGGACGGGCCTGCGCTGCCCCCCTGTCCCAGATCGCATTGTGAACCTTCCGGCGAATCCACATATCAGCGGGATCAAAGCTCACGAGGAAACGCATGTTCGTCGTAACCCTGACCTATACCGCCCCGGCCGAACGCGTCGACGCTGTGCGTGGCGAACATCGCGACTGGCTGGATCAGCATGTCGCCAGCGGCCTGTTGCTGGTTGCCGGGCCTCAGGTTCCGCGCACCGGCGGCGTCTTCATCGTCAGCAGCAAGCTGGACCGCGAGGCCCTGACGGCCGTGCTGGAGGACGACCCGTTCAAGATCCATGGCGTGGCGGACTATGCGATCGTCGAGTTCGAGGCGACCAAGATCAATCCGGCGCTGGTGGACCTCGTCTGAAGGCGATCCACAGGGCCAGGCGCTTGTCCACCTCACCGTCATCGCCGTTAACCGACATCCGGCCGATCGCGGCTAGGGTGGCGTCATGCTCGCGCGTCGTACCATGACCGATCAGCTTCGTCTCCCGCTGCAAAGTGACGGGGTCGATCCGGCGTTCGTGCGCTCGACGTGCAACGCCGAGGCCGCCGCCATCCTGGACCGCTGGCCCGACGATGCCGGGCGGGTTATGGCTCTGTGTGGTCCGGCCGGGTGCGGCAAGAGTCATCTGGCGCGGCTGTGGGCTGAACGTGTTGGTGCCCTGGCCCTGGTCGGCGGCGAGGCGGCGCAGGCCGATCCGATCGAGCTGGAAGGCCGCCCCGTGCTGCTGGACATCGCCCAGGATGCCGACGACGAGACACTGTTCCACCTGATCAACCTGGCCCAGGCGGATGGCGGGGCGCTGTTGCTGGTCTCGCGCCCCTCCCCCCGGCGCTGGGACGTCAGCGTGCCCGATCTCAGGTCGCGGCTCGATGCCCTGAGGGTCGTGGCGATGGAGGCGCCCGACGACGCGGTGCTGTCCGCCATCCTGCGGGCAAGGTTCGCGGAGCGAAGCATCACCCCGGCGGACGACGTCCTCGACTATCTGGTCCGACGCATCGATCGCTCGTCTCAGGCGGCGGCCGACATCGTAGCTCGTCTGGATGCGGAGCATCGGCCCGTGACGCGGGTGCTGGCGCGCCAGGTGATCGAGGCCAATCCCGACAGCGGCGACCTGTTCGAGTGACTTTGGCGGTTGCAGCCGTAACAAACTGACCCCAGAACGCACGGATGTCCGACGCCGCCATCGCAGACACGACGACCGGGACCGAGGTCCCCGATTCCCGCGCGCCCCAGTTGGCGCTGGACGAGGCGATGATGTCCTCGCCCGAGCGGTTCTTCAACCGCGAGATCAGCTGGCTGAAGTTCAACACCCGGGTGCTGGAGGAGGCCGCCAACCCCGTCCACCCGTTGCTGGAACGGCTCAGGTTCCTGTCCATCTCGGCCAACAATCTGGACGAGTTCTTCATGACACGGGTCGCCGGTCTCAAGGGCCAGGTTCGCGAGCGGGTGCGCGTCCTGTCGGCCGACGGACTGACCCCCGCCGAACAGCTTGAGCAGATCAACGTCCAGGCGGGCGAGCTGATGGCCGAACAACAGCTGCGCTGGGGGCAGTTGCGCAAGGAGCTGACCGAGGCCGGGATCGAGGTCATTCACTCGGCCAAGATCACCCGGACCGAGAAGGATCGGCTGGAGCCCGAGTTCCTCAACCAGCTGTTCGCCGTGCTGACTCCGCTGGCCATCGATCCGGCGCATCCCTTTCCGTTCCTGCCCAACCTGGGCTTCTCGCTGGTGCTGAAGCTCAAACGGCGTGCAGACAATCGGACCCTCTATGCCCTGGTGCCCGTACCGACCCAGGTCCGGCGGTTCTGGGAGCTGCCGACCGACGGACGGTCCAAGCCCGGTCGGCGCCGGTTCGTGGCGCTGGAAACCCTGCTGCTTCTGTTCATCGACCACCTGTTCCCCGGCTGCGACGTGCTGGAGAAGGGCCTGATCCGCCTGATCCGGGACAGCGACATCGAGATCGAGGAAGAGGCCGAGGATCTGGTCCTCGAGTTCGAGGAGGCGCTGAAACAGCGTCGCCTCGGCGAGGTGGTGCGTATCAAGATCGAGGCCTCGACGCCCGACGACCTGCGCGATTTCATCGTCAGCGAACTGGAGGCCGCGCCCCAGGACGTGGTCATGGTCAACGGGATGCTGGGCTTGGCACAGCTGTCAGAACTGATCCCGTCCGGCCATCCGGAACTGAAATTCCCGGGCTATGAGCCCCGCTATCCGGAGCGCGTCCGCGACCAGGGGGGAGACGTCTTCGCCTCGGTGCGCGAAAAGGACATCCTGATCCACCACCCGTTCGAGAGCTTCGACGTGGTGGTGCAGTTCCTGCGACAGGCGGCGCGCGACCCCAATGTCATCGCCATCAAACAGACCCTTTACCGGACCTCGAAGGACAGCCCGATCGTCGCGGCCCTGATCGAGGCGGCCGAGAACGGCAAGAACGTCGTCGCCCTTGTCGAGATCAAGGCCCGGTTCGACGAGGAGGCCAATCTGCGCTGGGCCCGCGCCATGGAGCGGGCCGGGGTCCACGTTGTCTTCGGCTTCGTCGAGTACAAGACCCACGCCAAGCTCAGCATCGTGGTTCGGCGCGAGGGCGAGGCGTTGAAGACCTACTGCCACTTCGGGACGGGCAACTACCACCCGGTGACGGCCAAGGTTTACACCGACCTCAGCCTGTTCAGCTCTGACCCTGTGTTGGCGCGCGATGCGGGGCGGGTGTTCAACTACATCACCGGCTATGCCGAGCCGGACGATCTGGAGGCCCTGGTCGTCTCGCCGCTGAACATGAAGTCGACGCTGATCGAGCTGATCGGTCATGAGATGGCGGCTGCGGCCAAGGGCAAGCCGGCGGCGATCTGGGTCAAGCTGAATGCCCTGGTAGATCCCGAGATCATCGACGCCCTGTACCGCGCCAGCCAGTGGGGGGTGCGGATCGAGCTGGTCGTGCGCGGCATCTGCTGCCTGCGGCCCGGCGTGCCTGGCCTGTCGGAGAACATCCGGGTCAAGTCGATCGTCGGACGGTTCCTGGAGCACAGCCGGATCATCTGTTTCGCCAACGGCCGCGACCTGCCGCACGACAAGGCCAAGGTGTTCATCTCCTCGGCCGACTGGATGGAGCGCAACCTGAACCGGCGGGTCGAGCTGATGACCCCGATCCGGAACGCCACGGTCCATGACCAGATCCTGGACCAGATCATGGTCGCCAATCTGAAGGACGACGTGCAGAGCTGGTCGCTGAACGCCGCCGGCGACTATGTCCGCGTCACCGCCGACCCCGACCGGCCCTTCTCGGCGCACCAGTATTTCATGACCAATCCCAGCCTGTCGGGGCGAGGCCGCAAGGTCAAAAACAAACCACAGGCGCTTCGCTACGTTCGGCAGGGCCGATGAACGTGATCTATGCGCCGCCCCGCGAGGCGGCCGTGATCGACATCGGATCGAACTCGGTGCGGATGGTGCTGTACCGGCTGGAAGGCCGGGCCATCTGGACGGTGTTCAACGAGAAGGTTCTGGCGGGTCTGGGCCGCGACCTGCCTGCGACGGGGCGGCTGTCACCGGCAGGTGTGACCATGGCCCTGACCACCCTGCGCCGGTTCGCGGCGGTGCTGGAGGGGGTCAAGCCGGCCTATACCTTCGTGGCGGCCACGGCGGCGGTGCGCGAGGCCATCGACGGCCCCGATTTCTGCGGCCAGGTTGCGGCCCAGACCGGGCTTCAGGTCCGCGTCCTGTCGGGCGAGGAGGAAGCCCATTACTCGGCGCTGGGCGTGATCGCCGGGGACCCGTCGGCGGCGGGCGTCGTCGCCGACATGGGCGGGTCCAGCCTGGAGTTGATCCGGATCGGCGAAGGGGCGCTGAAGGCCGGCGTCACCCTTCCGCTCGGCCCCTTCAGCCTGGCGGACGCCGAAGGGTTCGACGTCGATCGTCTGCGGGCTCGGGTCGGGACAATCCTGAAGCCCGTCGCCAGACCGTTCGCGGCCGACCATTTGCACGCCGTCGGCGGAGGCTGGCGGTCGCTGGCCCAGCTGCACATGGCGATCAGCGACTATCCGCTCAAGATCGTTCACCAGTATGCGATGACCGCAGACGACGCCCGCGACGTGGCCCGGTTGGTCGCACAACAGTCTCGCGCCTCGCTCGACCGGTTGCCGGGCGTATCGCGCAAACGGGCCGAGACCCTGCCCTATGCCGCCCTGGTGCTGGAGGGGTTGATCGATCGGCTGGGACTGAAGACGATCCATTTCTCCGCCTGGGGCCTGCGTGAGGGCCTGCTGTTCGAGGCGCTGGACCGGGACGAGGCGGCGGAGGATCCGTTGATCGCGGGATGTGAGGCACTCGGCGCCCGCCAGGGGATTTCGCCCCACCTGCCCGCCGCGCTCAACGGCTGGCTGACCAACCTGATCGCGGCCCTGCCGCCGGCGTTCGGCGCGCAGCGCGACGGGGTTCTTGCCGCCGCCGCCTGTCGCCTGGCCGATCTGGGTGCGAGGCTGCATCCCGATCACCGGCTGGAACTGGCCTTCGACCAGGTGCTGAGGGCACCGATACCGGGCCAGATCCATGCCGAACGGGTCTTTCTGGCCTGCGTGCTGAACGCCCGGTACGGCGGGGGAGCCGCGACGCCGAGCCCCGCCGTCACCGACCGGCTGCTGGGTGAGGACGCGCGGCTGAGAGCGAGGGCCCTGGGACTTGCCATCCGACTGGGCTGCGACCTGTCGGGACGGTCGCCGCAGTTGCTGGCCAATGCGGCACTGACGGTCTCCGGATCGACACTGAAGCTGACGGCGTCGGACGGCTATGCCGATGTCCTGCTGGGCGAACAGACTCGCAGGCGAGCCAAGGCCCTGGCCGAGGCGATGAAGCTGAAGCTGGAAATCTGACGGACCAGGGTCCACTGTCGCTCATCAATGGAGGGGCGAACATGGCGGTCACCGGCATCGGCGGGTTCTTTTTCCGGTCTCAGGACCCCAAGGCGCTGGCGGCCTGGTATCTGACGCACCTCGGGGTTGGCGCGCCGGAAGGCATGTTCCTGTGGGACCAGCAGGCGGGGCCGACGGTCTTTTCGCCGTTCAAGGCCGACACCGACTATTTCGCGGCGGACAAGTCGTGGATGCTGAACCTGCGGGTCGATGACCTGGAGGGGATGCTGGCCACGCTGCGCGCCGCCGGGATTGAGATCATCACCAAGCCCGAGTGGGACGCCTCGCCCGAGATCGGGCGCTTCGCCCGTATCCACGATCCCGAGGGCAACGCGATCGAGCTATGGCAGCCGCCTGCACCCTGAAGGCTATTCGATCTCGACGACCTCGACGCGGGCACCGTTGAGGACCAGGGCGATCTCGCCGCGCTTCAGCTTCAAGGCGTCCTCGCCGAACAGCTGGCGGCGCCAACCTTTCATGGCGTCGACGTCGGCCTCGTCGGACAGGGCGATCTTTTCCAGGTCGGCGACATTGGCGATCAGCTTGGAGGCGACGCCGGCGTTGTCGCTCTTGGCCTTGAGCAGGACCTTGAGCAGTTCGACGACCGAAGGCGGGGCCGGCTGGTTGTGGCTGGGCCGGTCCATCTTGGGCGCGTGGGCGTCCGGATCGGCCATGACCCGCTTCAGTTCCTCGATCAGTTCGAGCCCCAGCCGGGAGCCACCGAAACCCTTGGGCACCGAGCGCAGGCGGTTGAAGGCCTCGACGTCGAGTGGGGCCTGGGTCGCGATCTCGTCGATGGCCTCGTCCTTGAGGATACGTCCGCGCGGCTGATCGCGATCCTGGGCCGCCTGTTCGCGCCAGACAGCGGTAGCCTTGAAGGCGGCCAGGTATTTCGCGTTGAACTTCTTGGGCTTCAGCCGCTTCCAGGCCTTGTCCGGGGTCGTGTCGTAAAGCTCGGGATCGACCAGATCCTCCATCTCGGACATGACCCAGTCCAGCCGGTTCTCCTTGACGAGCCGATCGCGCAGCTTGGGATAGAGGGCCGCAAGGTGGGTCACATCGCCGATCGCATAGGTGAGCTGGGCGTCGGACAGGGGGCGGCGCGACCAGTCGGTGAAGCGGCTGCCCTTGTCCAGGTCGATGCGCAGCATCTGGCGCACCAGCGAATCATAGCTGACCTGATCCCCGAACCCGGCGGCCATAGCGGCGACCTGGCTGTCGAACATCGGCTTGGGCATGGCCCCCAGCTTGACGAAGATCTCGGTGTCCTGGCGCGCCGCATGGAACACCTTGATCACGGCCGGGTCGCGCAGGATGTCGAGGAAAGGCCCCAGATCCAGCCCGTCGGCCAACGGATCGATGATCGCCTCATGCGTCGGCGTCGCCGCCTGGATCAGGCACAGCTTGGGCCAGTAGGTGGTCTCGCGCATGAACTCGGTATCGACCGCGATGAACGGTGCGGTCGATACGGCCTCGCAGAAGGCAACCAGAGCGTCATTGGTGGTGATCGGCGTCATTCGGATGCTATAGCCCCGCGCACAGGCGTTGTGGCAAGAGCCACGACATATTTCCGCACTGATTCAGGCCTCGCGAACCCATGAGCGATACAACAAAGCCGCTGGACAACGGCCTGACCTATGCCGACGCGGGCGTCGACATCGACGCGGGCGAGATGCTGGTCGAGGCGATCAAGCCCCTGGCCAAGTCCACGCGACGGCCGGGCGCCGAAGCGTCGCTGGGTGGATTCGGGGCCCTGTTCGACCTCAAGGCCGCCGGTTTCGTCGATCCGCTGATCGTGGCGACGACCGACGGCGTGGGCACCAAGCTGAAGATCGCGATCGAGACCGGCCGTCACGACGGCGTCGGTGTCGACCTGGTGGCCATGTGCGTCAACGACCTGCTGGCGCAGGGTGCCGAGCCCCTGCTGTTCCTCGACTACTATGCGACCGGCAGGCTGGAGATCGACGCCGCGCGTCGGGTCGTCGCCGGGATCGCCGAGGGTTGCCGTCAGGCGGGCTGTGCGCTGGTCGGTGGCGAGACGGCCGAGATGCCGGGCATGTATTCGGGCGGCGACTACGACCTGGCGGGCTTCTCGCTGGGCGCTGTCGAGCGGGGGCACGCCCTGCCGTATCTGGATCGTCAGTTCGCCGGTGACGTCATCATCGGCCTGGCGTCCTCTGGACCGCACTCCAACGGCTATTCGCTGATCCGCAAGGTGGTTGAGAAATCGGGCCTGGGCTGGGGCGATGACGCGCCGTTCGCCAAGGACCGGTCGCTGGCCCAGGCCCTGATGGAGCCGACCCGCATCTATGTGAAGCCCGTGCTTCCACTGATGAAGGCCGGCCTGATCAAGGGCGCGGCGCACATTACCGGCGGCGGCCTGATCGAGAACCCGCCGCGCTGTATAGCCGACGGTCTGACCCCGTCGTTCGACTGGGACGCCTGGCCGATGCCGGCGGTGTTCCAGTGGCTGGGCGAGGTGGGCGGGATCTCCGATCACGAACTGCGGCGCACCTTCAACTGCGGCGTGGGCTTCATCCTGATCGTGTCCCCTGAAAACGTCGAGGCGGTGCTGGAGGGCCTGTTGGAAGCCGGCGAGGCGGCGTTCGTCTGTGGGCAGCTAGTCTGAGGACTGGTCACCAAATATTTCAATCCCCGACGAAATCCTGGGCGAACTCGGGGGTGTCGCCGTCCTCGATGGGATCTTCGTCGTCGGCGTCCATGCCGCGCGAGGGGTCGGGCACCTCGAAGCCGGTGGGCAGGGACAGGTCCAGCAGGCCGGCGGCCTTCATCTCGGCGGCACCCGGCAGATCGTGGATACTGGCGAGGCCGAAATGTTCGAGGAACCGGTCGGCGGTCGCGTAGGTCACGGGGCGGCCGGGCGTGCGGCGGCGACCGCGCAGGCGCACGAATCCCATCTCCAGCAACAGGTCCAGGGTGCCGCGCGAGATGGAGACGCCGCGCACGCTTTCGATCTCGGCGCGGGTGACCGGCTGGTGGTAGGCGATGATGGCCAGGGTCTCGAGCGCGGCTTTCGACAGGCGGCGGGGTTCCTCGCGCTCCTCGGTCATCAGGAAGCCGAGGTCGGGAGCGGTGCGGAAACGCCAGCGGTCGGCGACGCATTCCAGCTCGACCCCCCTGCCCGCATATTGGGTCTGCAGATCGGTGATGGCGGCGGCGACGTCTGCCCCCTCGGGCAGGCGGCGGGCGATCTCGACGAGGGACAGGGGCCCGGTCGCCGCGAACAGCAGGGCCTCGACCCGGCGGGCCATCTCGATCTCGTCCGGTTTGAAATCGAGGGTCATGGCGTCAGCTCCAGCGCCTGACCCAGACCGCGACGCTTGAGCCAGACGTCCTCGAAGGGCTGGTCCTGACGCACGTCCATGGCCCCCTCCTTCACCAGTTCCAGGCTCGCAGACAGAGTGGAGGCGAGGTAGCTGGCCTGGGTCGGGCCGTCGCCTGTGGCGTCGCGTTCGGGGGCCACCCGATCCAGCGGCGTCCAGTCAGACAGCCTGGGCAGGACCTCGCGCAGCCAGTCCCGTGCCGCTTCCAGCCCAAAGGCCTCGATCCGCTGGCCGGGATTGTAGTGGCGGGCCTGTTCGCGGCGGCGCTGGGTCACATAGGCGCTCATCAGGTCGTACAGGCTGGCGTCGATGCGGTCGGAGGGCACGATCAGAGTGGCCTGGGGGTCACCGCGGGTGAAGACGTCACGCTTGAGCTGGGGACGGCTGGTGATGGCCTCGACGGCGGTGCGCATGGCCTCCAGCTTCTGCAGGCGAAACGCGAGCGCGGCGGCCATCTGTTCGGCGGGCGGTTCGTCCCCCTTGGCCTTTTCGGTGCGGGGCAGCAGCAGGCGCGACTTCAGATAGGCCAGCCAGGACGCCATCACCAGATAGTCGGCGGCCAGCGAGAAATTGCGGCGCCGTGCCTCGTGGACGAAGGCCAGATACTGTTCGGCGAGGCGGGTGATCGACAGTTTCAGCAGGTCGACCTTCTGGGTGCGGGCCAGGGCCAGAAGGACGTGCAGTGGGCCTTCGTAGCCGTCCAGATCGACCACGAAGGCCTCGCCCGCGTCGATCTGTTCGACGGCGGTGAAGTCCAGGTTGGGCTGGAAAGCCTCGGTCATGGGACGATGTCCTTCCCCCCTTGCGGGGGAAGGTGGCAGCCGAAGGCTGACGGATGGGGGGTGAGATCGGGCCTTACCGAGACGGGATCACATCGGGCAGCGGTCTTGGGTTTTCGTACCCCCCATCCGTCGCGCTCCGCGCGCCACCTTCCCCCGCAAGGGGGGAAGGGAACCGATGCCGTCGTCACGCCTGCGCCTCCGCCACGTCCGGGCCCCTCGCGGCGTCGAGGCGGCCGGCGAGCATGGCGTCGAGGCGGTCGCGGGCCTCGACGGGGTCCAGGGGCTCGGGCGTGTGGACGATGCGGGCCAGGGCGGCGGCGGCTCTACGGGCTGCCCCGCCTTTCAGCTTGCCGACACCGGCGGCGACCTGACGCATCTGGTCCATGTCGCCGTTCCAGTGGATGACGAGGTCGCAGCCGGCCTTGAGCGATTTGGCGGCGCGTTCAGTCAGGGTGCCGGACAGGGCGTTCATGACGAGGTCGTCGGACAGCAGAAGGCCCTTGAAGCCGAGAGTCTCGCGGATCAGGCGGATGGCCTTCTTCGACTGGGTCGCGGGGCGTTTGGCATCGATGGCGGTGAAGACGATGTGGGCGGTCATGCCGATGGGCATGTCCGACAGGGCCTTGAACGGGGCGAAGTCCCAGGCGTCGAGCGTCGCCAGATCCGCGTGGACGGTCGGCAGTTCCTTGTGGGTGTCGCCGAAGGCCCGTCCATGGCCGGGCATGTGCTTGATGACGGGCAGGACGCCCCCGGCCAGCAGCCCCTCGGCGGCGGCCCGGCCCAGTTGAGCGACCAGAGCCGGATCGCGGGCATAGGCGCGGTCGCCGATGATGTCGTGGGCACCGGGGGTCGGCACGTCCAGAACGGGGGCGCAGTCGATGTCGATGCCGACGGCCTTGAGGTCATGGGCCATCAGCCGGGCACCCAGCCGGACCAGTTCGCGGGCGGCCAGGGGGTCGTTGGTCGCCTTCAGATAGGCGTCGGCGGGCGGATACTTGGCCCAGTGCGGCGGGCCCAGACGCTGCACCCGGCCGCCCTCCTGATCGACCAGGATGGGCGTCTTCGGGTCATCGACGGCGGCGCGCAGGGCGGCGGTCAGGGCGCGGACCTGATCTGGGGTGTCGATGTTCCGGCGGAACAGGATGAAACCCCAGGGCCGCTGTTCGGCGAAGAAGGCGCGCTCGGCCTCGGTCAGGACGTGACCGGCGCACCCGTATATCGCCGCCGTGCGCACCTAGCGGACCAGGCAGTCGTCGCCGGCGGCACGGATAGCCGCGCAGAAGGCCTGGGCCCGCTCGCGGCTGAGGCCGGTGAATGTGGTGCGATAGACGGTCGATCCGTTCGAGGCCGTCACCTCCTGCACCCGTTTGGCCGAACCGCGCGAGAACTGGGGGAAACGGGCGGCGACGGCGGCGAACTCACGGTCGGCGACGGCGGTCGAGGAGAAGGCCCCGATCTGGACCGCAGAAGTTCCCGTCGCAGTCGAGGCGGCGGGGGCCGGAGTTGCAGCCGGGGCTGTCGGCGTCACCGGGCGCGGCGCGGGCGTGGTGGTCCTAGGTGCCGGCGCGGCCGGCAGGGTCGCCGTCGGCGCAGGCAGGGGCTGGGGCGCCGGGCGCGGCTGGACCTCTTCAGGCGGCGGGGTGAAGGTGGGGGCGGTACCCGGGGCCTCGGCACCGTCGCGATAGACGTCGATCCCGGCTTCGGCGTCGACCGGCTGGGCATCCACCGGGGCCTCGATCTTGAGATTGCCGACAGGTGTGCCGACGGCTGGCGGCACATCGTTGGAGGCGCGCAGACCCGAGCGATAGAACAGCACCACGGCGACGATCAGCACGACCAGCACCACGCCCGAGATGATCAGGGTGACCGGCGGTGCCTTGGTCGGCGGCGTGCGACGCGCGTCGAAGCCGCGATCGAACGGCAGGTCGTCGTCGGTCGGCGGCGTATAGGCACCCCGGTCGCGGCCGTCGGGTCGTTGATCGTCGTGGGACATGGCGTGGTCTCTCAGGCGTCGCGCGAATCACGCGCGATTGGGCATCCTAACCGCTGCGAGCGCACAGACGAATCACAGTTGGCGGCGTGACCGCGCCGGGGCCAGTCTGCGTTGCTCATCGGTGGCGAAGCGGTCGGTCATGCCGGCGATATAGTCGCAGACGGCGCGCGCTCGTCTCGGACCCTCGTCCAGTCGCGCCCGGCTCGACCATTCGGGCGGCAGCTGGTCCGGATCCGTCATGAACCGCTCGAACAGAGCCGCCACCGTGCGCCGGGCACGAGTGCGCGTCCGGTTGACGCGCGCGTGGCGATACATCCGCTCGAACAGGAACGCCCGCAGGACGCCCAGGTCGGCCATCATGGTGTCGGAGAACTGCACCTGGGTGCGCCCCGCGCTCCGCACGGCTTCGGCGCTGTCGATCCGGTCCTCGTTCAATCGCCGGGCGGTTTCGCTCAGGACGTCATCGACCATGACCCCGATCATCCGTCGCACGGCCTCGAAACGGGTCATTCGTGGCGTCAGGGCCGGCCAGTCAGCCCGAACCCCGGCAACCACCGGGCCGATCAAGGGGATGGTCGCCAGATCGTCGAGGGTGAACAGACCGGCAGACAGACCATCGTCCACGTCGTGGTTATTGTACGCGATATCATCGGCGATCGCGGCGGCCTGGGCCTCCAGCGACGCGAAGCCGTCGAGTCTGAGGTTCCAGTCGGGACGACCTTCGGCATAGTCGGCGATGGCGCGCCAGGCGGGATCGTCCAGTCGGTGACTGACCGGGCCGTTGTGCTTGACGACCCCCTCGACCGTCTCCCACGTCAGGTTCAGCCCGTCGAAGGTCGGGTACCGGGTCTCCAGCCGGGTCACGATGCGGAAGGTCTGGACGTTGTGATCGAAGCCGCCCCATGGGGCCATCCGGACCTTCAGTTCATCCTCGCCGGCGTGGCCGAACGGCGAATGGCCAAGGTCGTGGGCCAGGGCGATGGTCTCGGCCAGGTCCTGATTGAGGCCCAGGGCGTGGGCCAGCGACCGCGCAATCTGGGCCACCTCCAGGCTGTGGCTGAGGCGGGTGCGGTAATGATCGCCTTCGTGGGCCACGAACACCTGGGTCTTGCCCTTCAGGCGGCGAAAGGCCGTGGAATGGATGATCCGGTCGCGATCACGCGAGAAGGCGTTGCGGGTCCGGCTCGGTTCTTCGGGCGTCAACCGGCCGCGCGAGGTCGCAGGATCCTCGGCATAGGGAGCGCGGAACGCGGGCGTGACGGCGGTGAACGGGCTCAATCGATCGCTTCGATGACAGGGCGGTCTTTCGCTATGGACCGGCGCGCCTCATATAGACAGCCGTGAGCACCGTCCAACCCACCGCCCCGTTCAAGCTTCAGGTCGCCCGGCGTGCGCCCGAGGGCATCGTGCTGTCCGACACGGCGGCACGACGACTGGCCCGACTGGCCGAGGCCGAAGGACACCCGGTCATGCTGAGGGTCGCGGTCGAGGGCGGCGGCTGTTCGGGCTTCCAGTACCGGCTCGATCTGGTCGAGGCGGCCGAGGCCGACGACCTGCTGATCCAGACCGACGGCCAGACGGCGCTGATCGACCCGGTGTCGGTTCCGTTCCTGAAAGGCTCGGAGATCGCCTTTGTCGATGAACTGGCCGGTGCCCAGTTCGTTGTCCGCAACCCGAACGCGGCGACCAGCTGCGGCTGCGGGGTCAGCTTCTCCATCTGAAACGCGATGCGATTAGGGATCTAGCTAAATAGGTCTTGACCTTAGCCTAAACGTTAATTAGCGTCTTCCCTATGAACACCCTGTTCAAGGCCCTGTCGCATCCGGTTCGTCGGCGCATCATCGAGATGCTGCGGGCGGGTCCGATGGCGTCCGGGGATATCGCGGCGGCCTTCGACATGAGTTGGCCGACGATCACCGGGCATCTGAACGCGCTCAAGGAGGCCGGTCTGGTCAGCCCCGAGCGGGAGGCCCAGACGATCCGCTATCGGCTGGAGATATCCGCCGTCGAGGAGGCGCTGGCCTTCCTGATGGACATCGCCGGGACCGGCCGCACGGCCGCCCATCCTGAAACCGAGGAGAAATCCGAATGACCCGGTCGTTTTCCGTGTTGAACCTGCTGACGGTCATGGTGTTCGTCGCCATCGGAGCGGCGGCGCTTCTGATCGCGATTCAGGGGCCGACCGTGCCCCTGCCCCTGCATTTCAGCACGGGCGGCGCGGTGGACCGATGGGGCACGCGAGAGGATGTGGGTCGGCTGCTGGCGATCCTCGCGGGCGTCGGTTTCCTGGTGGCCATGGGAACGGGACTGGCCATCCGGCGACATCCAGCCGACTCGTCGCGGGCGCGGGGGCTCAGGGTCGCACAGGCGATCGTGCTGATCGGCTTTGCGGGAGTCGCCGCACTCATCCTGTGGACCAGTCTGACGTCGCCGGGGGCCGCGCCACCGGCGGGTGCCCATATGGCCGGCCTCAGCCTGCTGTTCGTCGCCATCGGGGCGTTCGTGGGCCGGGTCGCGCCCAATCCCTTCGTCGGGGTGCGCACCCCCTGGAGTTACAAGAGCCGCCTGGCCTGGGAGCGGTCGAACCGGCTGGCGGGGCGGCTGTTCTTCTTCGGCGGACTGGTCGGCCTGGTCGCGGCGCCGTTCTCGCCCCAGCCGTTCGGGATGACGGCGCTGATCATCGGCGTCCTGATCGCCGCAGCCTGGTCCGTCGTCGAGAGCTGGCGCGTGTGGAAAAGTGACCCCGACCGACAGCCTTTCTGATTTTCCTGTTTAGCCCTGGAGACCTTCGATGCTGACCCTGCTGATCGCGGGCGCGATGGCGCTCATACAGACCGCCGCCTCCACTTCGACGCCCGTGACCCTGCCCTCACAACCCGCACCGCTGCACGGGACCCTGCTGATACCAGGGACCGAGCCACACGCCGTTGCGGTGATCATTCCCGGCTCAGGTCCGACGGATCGAAACGGCGACAACCCGCTGGGCGCGACGGGCGGCAATCTGCGGCTGCTGGCCGAAGGCCTTGCGGATGAAGGCGTCGCCACCCTGCGGATCGACAAGCGCGGGATCGGCGAGAGCGCGGCCGCCGGCGCCGATGAGAGCAGGCTGACCTTCACCGCCTATGCGGACGACGCCCGCGCCTGGGCGGCGGAGGCGGCGGCGCGGACAGGTGCGCCCTGCGCCTGGCTGATCGGCCACAGCGAAGGCTCGCTGGTGTCACTGGCCGCGACGCGGACCCCGGATGACAGGATCTGCGGGCTGGTGCTCATCGCCGGCCCGGGCCGCCCGCTCGGCGCGATCCTGCGCGAACAGCTGGCGGGTCTGCCCGAACCGCTGAAGACCCAGGCCTTCGCCGCCCTGTCCGAGCTGGAACAGGGACGCACCGTCGCCGAAACCCCGCCGCAACTGGCCGCGCTGTTCCGCCCATCGGTCCAGCCCTATCTGATCTCGATGCTTGCGCAGGACCCGGCCGCCCTGATCGCGAACTATGGTGCTCCTGTGCTGATCCTTCAGGGCACGACGGACCTGCAGGTGACGATGGCGGACGCCCGCGCCCTGTCAGCGGCCCAGCCTCGCGCGACCCTGGCACCGTTCGAGGGCGTCAATCACATGCTGAAGGTCGCGCCGATGGATCGGGCCGCCAATCTGGCGACCTATCGCGATCCGTCCCTGCCCCTCGCCCCCGGCGTCGTGGATACGGTGGCGAGCTTCATCATCGCTCACTCGCCGGAGCGGTGATCCAGTTCGGCCCTCGCCTGATCGGCCAGGGCGAAGAAGCGGTCGCGGACCTCGGCGGAGAAGGGGTTGTCGCGTTCGATGGCGCGGAAGACGGCGGGTGAGTCGTGACGGACCATCTCCACTGCCTGCATGATCCGCTCGAAGCTGGTCGTAGTCATGCGGGTCGGCAGGGGCTCCATGGCCAGAAGGACCCGCGCGATCAAGTGGGTCAAACCCTGGACGACGGCGGCCTCGCGGTCGTGATCCTCGGCCGAGACGCGGAAGACCCTGAGCTTCAGCGCCGAGCGGCAGAAGGCGGCGACGCGGCGGGCGGCGCGGTCGTCCCGGACCGGGCAGACGGCGATACGGTGACCGGCGACGCCGTCCCGAGCGCTCTGGGGGCCAAACAGGGGGTGAAGGCCGACGAGGCGGACGCGCGCGGGCAGGCGCTCGGTCATGACCCGGCCGGGAAGGACCTTCACCGAGCCGACGTCGAGAACCAGGGCGCCGGGCGTCAGGTGCGTCGAGATCGCGTCGCAGGTCTCGGCCAGGGCTTCGACCGGCACGGCGAGGATCACGACGCGACAGGCCGCGGCTGTGGCCAGGTCGGTCAGGACGACCGTGCCCTCCCCCGCCTCGGCCGCTGGATCATGGGCGATGATGTCGAACCACGGCGACAGATGGCGCGCGGTCAGCCGCCCGAAGGCCCCGTATCCGATCAGGCCGAGCCGGGGTTTCACGCCGCCAGGGTCTCCTGGAAGCGGACCGGGCGACCGGCGGCGCGGGCCGCCAGTTCCCCATCACGCATGACCATCTTGCCCCGCACCATGGTTCCGACCGGCCAGCCCTTGGCCTCGAAGCCGTCGAACGGGGTCCAGCCCGAACGGGTGGCCATGTCGGCGTGGACGATGGTGCGCCGCGCCTTCAGGTCCACCAGGGTCAGGTCGGCGTCATAACCCTCAGCCATCCGGCCCTTGCCGGCGATGCCGAACACGCGATTCGCGCCGGCGGAGGTCAGGTCGACGAACCGCTCGATCGACAGGCGACCTTCGGCGACATGGGTCAGCATGACCGGCACCAGGGTCTGGACCCCCGGCATCCCGGACGGCGAGGCCGGATAGGGTCGGGCCTTCTCCTCCAGCGTATGCGGCGCGTGGTCCGAGCCCAGGACGTCGGCGACGCCGTGGGTGATGCCGCGCCAGAGCCCTGCGATATGCGGGGCGTTGCGGATCGGCGGGTTCATCTGGGCCAGGCCCTTGAGGCGCTCATAGGCCTCGTCGCCGTCCAGGGTCAGGTGCTGGGGCGTCACCTCGACGGTGGCGACGTCCTTGTTGTGGCTGAGGAAGTCGATCTCTTCCGCCGTGGTGACGTGCAGGACGTGGATCCGGGCCCCGGTCTCGCGCGCCAGCTTGACCAGCCGTCGGGTGGACATGATCGCGCTTTCGGCGTCGCGCACCTCGGGGTGGCTGGTCCAGTCGCCGGTGCGGGCCAGGGGGCGACGGTCGACCAGGCGGTATTCATCCTCGGAATGGAAGGTGGCGCGGCGCTTGACGTGCTTGAGCACCTCGCGGACCCCGTCGTCGTCGGCGACCAGAAGCGTTCCGGTCGAGGCCCCCATGAAGACCTTGATGCCGCAGCAGCCGGGCAGCCGCTCGAGCTCCCCCAGATGCCGCGCATTGTCATGGGTGCCGCCGATGTAGAAGGCGTGGTCGGTCCACATCCGATCGCGGGCGCGGTTCAGCTTGTCGGCCAAGGCGTCGGGATCGGTGGTCGCCGGTTCCGTGTTGGGCATCTCGAACACGGCGGTGACGCCGCCGAGCGCCGCCGCACGCGAGCCTGTCTCGAGATCTTCCTTCCACTCCAGGCCGGGCTCGCGGAAATGGACCTGGGTGTCGATGACGCCGGGCAGGACCGTCAGGCCGGTGGCGTCCACGGTTTCGCCGGCCGAGGCCTGGGACAGGTCGCCGACCTTGACGATGCGCCCGTCGATGATCCCGACGTCGGCCATGCCGCGACCGGCATGGTTGACCACCTCGCCGCCCCGCACGATCAGGTCAAAGGTATTCGCCATGGCACCGCTCCTCGTTATGCCGGGATCGGTTAAGGCGTCGCGGGGCCTTGCGCCAGTATCTTCCGCGCGGCCTTGAGCACCCGCTCGGCCGGCAGGTCCATCATGTGCTGGATGGCCTGGTTCAGGCGAGGGTCCAGTTCGCGGAACTCGGCGAGGGTCCGGGGGCCCCGGACCGAGACCCCGCCCCACGGCCCGACGACTGTCTCGTCAGACGGACCATAGACGCCGATGCAAGGAACGCCCGCCGCGACCGCCAGCTGGGTCCAGATCGAATCGGCCCCGATATAGAGCGCGGCGTGCGACAGGGCGGCGGCCGTCTGGAGGGGGGTCAGCCGGCCCTGGGCCTCGATCACGCGGGTCCGTGCGACAGACAGGCGGATGGTATGGACCAGTTCGCGATCGACCTCGTCGCCGACGATCAGCAGACGCCCCCCGGCCAGCGGACCATCGGGGCCCAGCAGGGCGGCGGCAATCTTGGAATAGCGTTCGGCCGGCCAGCATTTGCCGATCCAGTCGGTGCCGGGGCCGACCGCCACTATCGGCCTTTCATCGGGCTTGATCAGGGCGTCAGCGGCAGCACGGGTCGCGTCGGACAGGAACAGGTGCGGCGCCGGGACATCGTCCAGGGTCAGGACGTCGGCGGCCTGTTCCACGGCATGGCGGCAGGGCTTGGCCTTGCCGCGCACGGCCCGCTTGTCGCGCCGCAGCCGGGTCGAGATGGCGGTGCCGCGCATGTCGACGATCAGGTTCCATTTGGTGTCGCGGACCTGGTTCCACAGGCCGATCCAGTCCAGCCGACCCTCGGTTTCGAGAACCAGCAGCCGGTCGAGGCGGGGCATGTCGGCGAACAAAGGCGCGGTCTGAGGCGAGCCGACGATGGTGAAGCGCGCGTTCGGCATCGACCGGGCCAGATAGGCCGGCACGCCCGAGGACAGGACGGCGGCTTCCGGGTCGGCCTCGGCGATATACAGAATCGAAAAACGCGCAGGCATGGACGGACCGTATACGGATTCTCGCGTCCGTTCAGCGTCTGGTTGACCCAAGGGAATATCGGTGATCTTTGATCGGTGACGGTTGGAGGGAGCCCCGATGTCGAGATCGATCGTTGTGACGATGCTGGCGGCGGCGGCGCTTCTGGGTGGCTGCACCAGTTATGGCGCGCCCCACTATCCGCCCGGCTGCCCTCAGTCTTCCGC
>NZ_JAEMRD010000035.1 GCF_016463485.1 Brevundimonas sp. | reverse complement strand
CGCATGACCCTGCCCGCCCCCTATCCCCCGCTGGTCGCCGGTGGCGACGGCCTCGACCGCTATCCGGCCGATCCGTCGGCGCTGGCCGCACGCATGGCTCAGATCTATGGGGTGCCGGCCGGGCAGGTGCTGCCGATCCGGGGCCTGACCCACGGGCTGGAACTGGTCTGGCGTCTGGCCGCGCAAGCGAACCAGAGCGTTCAGGCGCCCGACGCAGAGCCCTATTCGCGCCTCGACGCCATCTATGGCCGTAAAGGCGACACCGCCGCCGTCGTCATCCGCGCCCTCGGCTCGCCCGAGGCCGTTGCAGAGATGGCGGTCCGGGTCGCCCCCGCCCTGCTGGTCGTCGACGAGGGCCTGATCGAGTTCGCCGACACGGCGTCGGCAGCCACGATCCTCGACGCCCACGCCAACCTCGTAGTCCTGCGCAGCCTGTCTCTGGCCTATGGTCTGGCCGGCGCCCGCGTCGGCGCGGCCCTGGCCCAGGCCCGGACCCTAGCCCGGCTGTCGGCCATGCTCGAGCCCTATGCGCTGCCGGAACCGCTGGTCAGGCTGGCGCAACAGGCGCTCGACCCCTCGCGGATGATCGAGACCGCCGAACGGATCGCCGGCGTCAAGCGCGAGCGCGCCCGCATCGCCCGCGAAGTGTCCCGGCTGATGACCGTCGAGACCGGCGTCGGCCCCATCCTGATGGCCCGTCCCGCCGATCCGGAAGCCCTGCTGGCTGAGTTTGCGAAATACGGTGTCGCTGCAGACCGGTCCGGCGACCGGCTGCGCCTGCCGATCTCGCTGAAGCCCGAGGTCAACGACCGGCTGCTGCTGGCGCTGGGCCTGACCCCGCCGCGCAGCCGCCCGGCCCGTCTCGGGCAGGCCGTCCGCGATACCAAGGAAACCCGGATCGTCTGCGCCGTCGATCTGGACAGTCCCGGCCCTGTCGCCATCCATACCGGCGTCGGCTTCTTCGATCACATGCTGGAACAGGTCGCGGCCCACGGCGGCTTCTCGATCCGGCTGGCCTGCGAAGGCGACCTGCACACCGACGCCCACCACACTATCGAGGACTCAGCCATCGCCCTGGGTCAGGCGTTGAAACAGGCACTGGGCGAACGACGCGGCATCGCCCGCTACGGCTTCGTCCTGGCCATGGACGAGGCCGAGGCCCACATCGCCATCGACCTGTCGGGCCGTCCCTATCCGCTGTTCGAGGGAAGCTTCTCGACGCCCATGATCGGCGAATACCGGACCGACCTGACCGCCCACGTGTTCCGTTCCCTGGCCGAGGCCATGGGTGCCGCGATCCACGTCAAGGTCACCGGCGACGACGACCACCACAAGACCGAGGCCGTCTACAAGGCTTTCGGCCGCGCCCTGAGACAGGCCATTCGCATCGAAGGCGACGCCGTGCCATCGACCAAAGGTGTCCTTTGAGCGTCGCCATCATCGGATACGGGGCCGGCAACACCGCCTCGGTGCAGTTCGCGCTGGAGCGGTTGGGTTGCGAGGCTGTCATCACCTCGGACCCGGCCGTGGTCGCCGCGGCCGACAAGGTGATCCTGCCGGGCGTCGGCGCGGCGGGCTATGCGATGCAGCGGCTCAACGAGTTGGGCTTGATCGACCCGATCCGGGCTTTCGAGCGGCCACTGCTGGGTGTCTGCCTGGGCCAGCAGCTTCTCTTCGAGCGCAGCGAGGAAGGCGGCGGCGTCGAAATGCTGGGCTTCATTCCTGGGACGGTCACACGGCTGGACGTCCGGCCGGAACTGCCCGTCCCGCACATGGGCTGGACCCAGCTGGATCGGGGCCGGCCCGACCCGCTGCTGGAGGGGGTCAACGACGGCGACTATGCCTATTTCGTGCACAGCTTCGTCTGTCCCGATACCGAGGCGACCCTGGCCTGCGCCGACTATGGGACGGAGGTCCCGGCCGTGGTCCGCTCGGGCAACCGCTGGGGCTGCCAGTTCCACCCCGAGCGTTCGGCGGCGACCGGCGCCCGTATCCTGAAGAATTTCCTGAGCCTGACATGATCATCTATCCCGCGATCGACCTGAGGGAGGGCGTCTGCGTCCGGCTGATGCACGGCCGGTTCGATCAGGTGACCCGCTACGACGACAATCCCGCCGACCGGCTGGCCGCGTTCGTGGCCGAGGGCGCGACCTGGGTCCATATCGTCGATCTGGACGGGGCCAAGGCCGGTCAGGCCCTGCAGCACGAACTGATCGGCAAGCTGGCCTCCGGGACCACGGCCTCGATCCAGTCGGGGGGCGGGGTCCGAACGGCCGAGGATGTCGAGCGGCTGCTGAACGCCGGCGTCACGCGCGTCGTCGTGGGATCGCTGGCCGTCACCAAACCCGATGATGTCGCGGCCTGGCTGGCCCGCTTCGGACCCGAGCGTCTGACCCTGGCCTTCGACGTGCGGGTCGGGGAGGACGGGGTGCCGACCCCGTCGCTCAAGGGCTGGACCGAGGCGGCCGGGTTCGATCTGTGGAGCGCGCTCGACCGGTATCCGGCAGGGACGCTGAGCCACGTCCTGATCACCGACGTCGGTCGCGACGGTGCCCTGACGGGCCCCAATCTCGATCTGCTGGCCGAGGCGCGTCGGCGCAGGCCGGACCTCAGGATCCAGGCCTCGGGTGGGGTATCGTCGCTGGACGACCTGACCGCCGCCGCCGCCGTCGGCTGCGACGGGGCCATCGTCGGCCGCGCCATCTACGAGGGCAGGTTCACGGCTGGACAGGCCATCGAGGCCACGAAATGACGGCGCGGAGGATCATACCCTGCCTAGACGTCAAGGACGGCCGGGTCGTGAAGGGCGTGAAGTTCGAGGGCCACGTCGACATGGGCGACGCCGCCGAGCTGGCTGCCCGGTATCGCGACGAGGGCGCCGACGAACTGGTCTTCTACGACATCACTGCCTCGCCCGAGGGCCGCACGCTCGACTACGCCTGGGTGAAATCCATCGCGCGATTGCTGGATATCCCCTTCTGCGTCGCGGGCGGCATCCGTTCGGTGGACCAGGCGGCGGCCTGTCTGGATCACGGCGCCGACAAGGTCTCGATCAACTCTCCCGCACTGGAGCGCCCCGATCTGATCGGCGAGATGGCGGCGCGGCTGGGCAGCCAGTGCGTCGTCGTGGGTGTCGATTCCCGGCGCGAGAACGGCGAGTATGTCGTCCACAAATACACCGGCGACCCCGACGCGCGCCGTCTGGCCGGCCGCCGCACCCTGGACTGGATCGTGGAGGCGCAAGAGCTCGGAGCCGGCGAGATCGTGCTGAACTGCATCGACCAGGACGGGGTGCGCCAGGGTTATGACACGGCCCAGCTGGCCGACGCTCGCTCCCGCCTGACCATCCCGCTGATCGCCTCGGGCGGAGCGGGGGCGGTGTCGCATTTCCTCGACGTCTTCGACCGCGCCAATGTGTCGGGCGCGCTGGCCGCCAGCGTTTTCCATACCGGCGCGATCGCGATTCCCGACCTGAAGGCGTCGCTGGCGGGGTCGGGCGTGGAGGTGAGGCTGTGATAGCATCGACAGTCCTTTCCCCCTTGCGGGGAAAGGTGGCCGGCGGAGCCGGTCGGATAGGGGGTACGAAGATGCGAAACCGATGTGTCCGTCACTCGCTCATTCTTAGCACCCAATCCCACCCCTCATCCGTCTCGCTCCGCGAGCCACCTTCTCCCGCAAGGGGAGAAGGAAAATGAACGTCGATCTCTCGTCCCTCGACTTCGCCAAGGGCGACGGCCTGATCCCGGCCATCGTCCAGGACGCCGATACGCTCCAGGTCTTGACCCTGGCCTATATGGACAGGGCCGCGCTGGAGGAGACGATCGCATCCGGCGAGGCCACCTTTTTCTCGCGCTCGCGTGGCGGGCGGTGGCGGAAGGGCGAGACCTCGGGCAATCGCCAGACGGTCGTGTCGATCACGCCCGACTGCGACGGCGATGCCCTGGTCCTGGCCGTGCGGCCGATGGGGCCGGCCTGTCACCTGGGGACAACCAGTTGCTTCGGGACCGACGAGGCCCCCGGCGTCGGCCGGATCGCCGCTCTTGAACGCACGATCATCGAACGCGCGGCTCAGGACCCGTCGGTCAGCTATACCGCCCGGCTGATCGCCGAAGGCCCCAAGCGGCTGGCCCAGAAGGTCGGCGAGGAGGGCGTCGAGACGGCTCTGGCCGGGGTCGCCGGGCCCGACGAAGAGCTGGCCAGCGAGGGTGCGGACCTGATCTACCACTTGCTGGTTCTGTTACGGGCGCGTCACATGTCGTTTCAGGACGTCCTTGACGTGTTGGCCCGGCGGGCACAACCGGCCAAAGACGCAACCTGAGCCGTCCGGCCGCGCTTCCGTCATTCGGGACCGCGAACGAGATCAGGCGAGGCAGGAAGGACGACAAGCATGGCGGCACTCGTGCTGTTCGGCGGCGGTGGCGATCTGGCGATGCGGATGCTGCTGCCCTCGCTCTATTTCCTCGACCATGAAGGTCGCCTGCCCGCAGACCTGAAGATCATCGGCGCGGCCCGTTCCGAAGAGACGGCCGACGAATACATCGAGAAGGTCCGCGTGGCCTGCGAGGGCAAGGCCAGGGCCGACGATGCCTGGGACGAGGCGACCTGGGCGCGGATGAAGGCTCGCCTCGATTATCTGGCCGTGGACGCCACCAGCGCCGAAAGCCTGAAGCCGCTCAAGGACAAGGTCGGGGACGGTGACGTGACGTCCTTCCTGGCCGTCTCTCCGTCGCTCTATGCCCGGATCGTTACCGCCATGCGCGCGGCGGGTCTGGCCGAGTCGGGTGACCGGGTCGTTCTGGAAAAGCCGGTCGGGCGCGACCTCGACAGTTTCCGCGAGATCGACGATGCGGTGTCGGACGCCTTCTCCGAGAGCCAGGTGTTCCGCATCGACCACTATCTGGGCAAGGAAACGGTCCAGAACCTGATCGCCCTGCGCTTCGGCAACACGGTGTTCGAGCCGCTGTGGAACGCCCAGAACATCGACCACGTCGAGATCACCATCGGCGAGACGGTCGGGGTCGGCGACCGCTGGCCCTACTATGACGAATATGGCGCGCTGCGGGACATGCTGCAGAACCATATGCTCCAGCTGCTGTGTCTGGTGGCGATGGAGCCGCCCAGCGATCTCGACCCGGAATCGGTGCGCAATGAGAAGGTCAAGGTGCTGCGGTCCTTGCGGCCCATCACCCATGAGGAGGCCGAGCGGGTCACGGTGCGCGGCCAGTATGTGGGCGGCGTCGTCGACGGCGAGACCGTCAAGGGCTATGACGAGGAACGCGGCCAGCCGTCGGACACCGAGACCTTCGTCGCCATCCGGGCCGACATCGACAACTGGCGCTGGGCCGGCGTGCCCTTCTTCATGCGCACCGGCAAGCGGCTGCCTGAGAAACGCACCGAGATCGTGATCGCCTTCAAGCCCCTGCCGCATTCGATCTTCGACGGCCGGGAGGGCGAGCCCCAGGCCAACCGGATGATCATCGAGCTTCAGCCCGAGGAAGACATCTCGCTGACGGTGATGAACAAGAAGGCCGGACTGGACGCCCAGATGCAGCTCCAGCCGATCAAGATGAGCCTGAGCTGGGGCTTCCGCGACAGGCAGGAGACCCCGCCGCGCCGCCGCATCGCCTATGAGCGGCTGCTGCTCGACGCCCTGAACGGCGATTCGACCCTGTTCGTGCGCCGCGACGAGGCCGAACAGGCCTGGAAATGGGTCGACGAGGTGTCCCAGGCCTGGTCCGACGGAAACGTGAAGCCCCAGGACTATGTCGCCGGCACCTGGGGGCCCGACACCGCCGACATGCTGATGGCCCGCACAGGGCGCGACTGGAACACGATCGACGTGCGCGACTGATGACCGAGATCGAAACCTTCCCCACCCTCGACACCTGGGCCGCCTCCATCGCGGGACGGATCGAGGAGACCCTGGGCGCCGCCGTCCTCGAAACCGGCCGGGCCCTGTTTGCCGGGCCAGGCGGATCGACGCCCGCGCCCGTCTATGCCCGCCTGGCCCAGGCCGACATCGGCTGGGACCGGATTTCCGTCACCCTGGTGGACGAGCGCTATGTGCCCGAGACCTCGTCGGACTCGAACGCCCGGCTGATCCGCGATGTCCTGCTGCAGGGCCCTGCCGCAGCGGCACGGTTCATTCCCCTGTATCATCCCGCCGTGACCGTGGACCGGGCCGCCGCGCTCGCCACCCAGGCCCTGGCCGAGGCCGGGGGCCGGTTCGACGCCGTCCTGCTGGGAATGGGCGAGGACGGCCATATCTGTTCGATGTTCCCCAACTCACCGACCCTGAAGACCCTTCTGTCGCCGACGCTTAAGCCCGCGGTGCTTGGCGTGCCCCACGGCCGCGACGGCATGGCCCCCAGCCTGGAGCGGATCTCGATCAACCTGCCCTATCTGATGAGCGCGGGCCGGGTCATCCTGGGCCTGAAGGGGCCGGTCAAGCGCGAGATGTTCGAGATGGAGTCTGAGGGCGATCCCGCCATCCAGCCCATCGCCGCCCTGATCGCCGCCAAGGTCCCCCTCGAAGTCGTCTGGACGGAGGCGAACTGATGCCCCATTTCATCCGCCCGCCGATGCACCCCGTGGTGGCCGAGGTCACCGCCCGGATCACGGCCCGCTCGGCCGAGCTGCGCGCCGACTATCTGCGACGCATGGACGCCGCGCGCGATTCCGGTACCGGACGCGCCAAACTGTCCTGCGCCAACTGGGCCCATGCCTTCGCCGGCCAGACCATCGCCGACAAGCTGACCGCCATGGACGGGTCGAAGCCCAACGTGGGCATCGTCACCGCCTATAACGACATGCTGTCGGCCCATCAGCCGTTCGAGCGCTTCCCCGCCGTGATCCGCGAGGCGGTGCGCACGGTCGGGGCGACGGCCCAGGTTGCGGGGGGTACCCCCGCCATGTGCGACGGGGTCACCCAAGGCCGCCCCGGGATGGAGCTGAGCCTGTTCAGCCGCGACGCCATCGCCATGTCGGTCGGGATCGCCCTGACCCACGACGCCTTCGACGCGGCGATGATGCTGGGGGTCTGCGACAAGATCGTGCCGGGCCTGTTCATGGGGGCCCTGGCGTTCGGCCATCTGCCGGTCGTCTTCGCGCCCGCCGGGCCCATGCCCTCGGGCATTCCCAATGCCGAAAAGGCTCGCGTTCGCGCCCTCTATGCCCAGAACCAGGTGGATCGCCAGACTCTGCTGGAGAGCGAGATCGGCTCCTATCATTCGCCCGGCACCTGCACCTTCTACGGCACCGCCAACTCCAACCAGATGATGATGGAGCTGGGCGGGCTGCACATGCCCTCCACCGCCTTCGTTCATCCTGAGACGGGATTGCGCGACGCCCTGACGGCGGCGACGGCGAAGCGCGCAGTCGAATTGGCCCGCAGCGGCGCGTGCCGGATGGCCGACGTCGTATCGGAGAAGTCCGTCGTCAACATGATCGTGGCGCTTCTGGCCACCGGCGGCTCGACCAACCACGCGATCCATCTGGTCGCCATGGCGCGGATGGCGGGGGTGCTGATCGACTGGACCGACATGGACCAGCTGTCGTCGGCGACGCCCCTGCTGGCGCGGGTCTATCCCAACGGTTCGGCCGATGTGAACGCCTTTCAGGCGGCCGGCGGCGTGGCCTTCGTGGCCCGCGAGCTGGCCGGGGCAGGGATTCTGCATTCCGACGTCACCACCATCATGGGGGAGGGCATCGAGGCCTATTTCCAGGAACCGTCCATGGTTGACGGCGAACTGGTCTGGCGTGACGGCGTGGCCGAAAGCCTGGACCGCGACATCCTGCGTCCCGCCTCGGACCCGTTCGACGTCGAGGGTGGACTGCGGCTGGTCAAGGGCGACCTGGGCCGGGCGGTCATCAAGGTTTCGGCCGTCAAGCCCGAGAACCGCATCGTCGAGGCCCCGGCCGAGGTCTATGAGACCCAGGAAGACGTCCTGGCCGACTTCAAGGCGGGCAAGCTGGATCGAGACGTCATCGTCGTGCTGCGGTTCCAGGGCCCGCGCGCCAACGGGATGCCGGAACTGCACTCCCTGTCGCCTGCGCTCGGCGTACTTCAGGACAAGGGGTTCAAGGTCGCCCTGGTCACCGACGGGCGGATGTCGGGCGCGTCGGGCAAGACGCCCGCGGCGATCCACGTATCGCCCGAAGCCCTGGCCGGGGGTCCGCTGGCCCATGTGCGCACCGGGGACGTTATCCGCCTGGATGCCGACGCCGGTATCCTGTCTACCGTCGGCGGGGCCGATCTGGCGTCACGCCCGGGGGTGGAGCGCGCTGCCGCCCACTCGGAGGGCGCGTCCTGGGGCTATGGTCGTGAACTGTTCGCCGCCTTCCGCCACGTCGTCGGGACGGCGGAGGAAGGGGCCTCGGTCTGCTTCCTGCCCGTACCCGGCGCGGCCCGCCACACCGACACCCCGCCCGAGCCCAATCTCGTCGACCGGGCCGTGGACGCCTGAAAAACACAAGAGGCCCACCCGCATTGGGCCCTTCGGAGGAATGCCATGACCGTTCAATGGGACAAGACGCTGCTGGTCGGCGATGTCGGCGGCACCAACGCCCGCTTTGCCCTGGCCCATATGGTGGACGGCAAGCCCGTGCTCGAGAACCATCAGAGCTTCCCCGCCGCAGAACACCCGACCTTCCTGGGCGGGATCAGGGCCTATCTGGACGGCTGTGAGGTCAAGCCCACGGCCTGCGTCCTGGCGGTCGCCGGGCCGGTCACCGACGGCGAGATCGACCTGACCAACTCGCCCTGGCGAGTGTCGGAGGCCGAGCTGGAGACCCTGGGCCTGAAACCTGCCCGTCTCATCAATGATTTCGAGGCCCTGGCCTGGGGTGCGCCCGTCGTCCCGGCCGATCAGTTGGCCTCGCTGGGCGGCCCCGACGAGGGCGAGGAACACGCCACGGTCGCGGTGCTCGGCCCCGGCACCGGCTTCGGCGTCTCGGCCCTGGTTCGCGACGGGCGCGGCGGCGAGATGGCCATGCCGTCCGAAGGGGGGCATGCCTGCTTCCCGCCCGGCGATCCGATCGAGGACGAGATCCTGAGGATCCTGCGCAAACGCTATACCCGCGTCTCGATCGAGCGGCTGATCTGCGGGCCTGGCCTGCTGAACATGCACCGGGCCCTGGCCGAGATCGACGGACGCGAGACCCATATCGACGACCCGGCCCAGATCACCCTGGAGGCGCTGGACGATCCGCGCAGCCACTGCGGTGCCACCCTGGCCCGGTTCTGCGCCGTCCTGGGCGCGGTGGCGGGCGACATCGCCCTGACGACGGGCGCGCGCGGCGGGGTCTATATCGCCGGCGGCATCGCGCCACGCATCCTGCCCTTCCTCCAGGCCAGTCCGTTCCGCGAGCGGTTCGAGCGCAAGGGCCGGTTCCAGGACTATATGGCGGCCATCCCCACCAAGGTCATCCTGCACAAGCACGCGGCCCTGCTGGGGGCTGCTCGCGTGGCTTTCGCGGTGGCGGACTGAAGACCAGCGTTATGCTGCGACCGCTCAAAAGCTTAGCCATAACAGTGCATTGCACCATCAAATAATTATCACGGCCGCGTGAACCAATCCAAAGCGGCGCCGTTTGGGTCTTTCCAACAGGAAGGGAACTACCCCATGCGTAAACTGATCATCGCCTCCGCTGCCGTCGCCATGCTGGCCGGCGTCGCCGCCTGCGGCGAAAGCACCGCCGACAAGGCCGCTGAAGTCCAGGCCGATTCGCTGGAAGCTCAGGCTGCCGCGACCCCGAACGAAGCCGAGGAAAAGGCCCTGAACGCCCAGGCCGACGTGATCGAGCAGCAAGCCGGCAACGCCGACGGCGGCATGACCACCGCCAACACCCCGAACACCTCGCCCTCGACCGGCGCGATGGCTCCGGGCGACACGGCACCGAAGCACTAAGCCGCTTCTCTACCGATAAGACCAGGCCCCCGTCGCAGAAGCGGCGGGGGCTTTTTCTTGGTTTGTCCCAGCCCTCGGCTCAACCCGGCCTTGACTGCTCTGCGCCCTTCGGGTCGTCGAGATGGGCGGGTCAGGAAAGAAATCTGACCTCAGCTTCCCGGCGTACGCATCGCCTGGTCGGCCGGAACACCGGTGCTGACGGCGCGAGGGGCGCCGGCCGTCTGGCCCGGCTTCATGAACTTGACCAGCACCCGCTGGCCGATCAGCAGGGGCGCGTCGCCGGCCGAGACCACGACCTCGACCACCCGCTCGTCGGAGCGTTGCGAGGGATCGTCGGAGGCCAGCTTGCGGGCCCCGAAGACGGCGGCGCGACGCAGGACGGCCCCGATATAGACCTTGGACGGATCGCCCTCAGGGGTGATCTCGACGGCCTGGCCGGTGGTGATGTTGGGGATGTCGCTCTCGACGATCTCGGCGCGAGCGATGCGCGGGGCGTCGGGCTCCAGATCGAACATCGCCGAGACGTTCAGGGTCGAGGCGCCGGCGCCGGGGTTGGCGTATCGGCGGGCGATCCGACCGTTGGCCGGTGAGCGGATGACGGTCAGTTCCTGATTGTATTGCGCCTGGGCCAGCTGGGCGCGGGCGGTCTGGACGGCGGCGGATTGAGAGCCGAGCCGGGCCTGGGCGGTGGCGATGGCGTCGCGGGCCTGATCCATCCGGGCACCGGCGACGAAGTTGGTGGCGACCAGCTTCTCGAGCCGGTCGTATTCGCGCTGGGCGGTGGTGATGTCGACGCGGATCGCGGCCAGCTGGCTCTCGGCCTGGGCGACGGCGGCGCGGCTCGACTGCACGGCCAGACGGGCTTCGTCGTCCTCCTGGCGGGCCAGGACCTGGCCGGCCGTGACGCGGTCGCCTTCCTGGACTAGGACTTCGCGGATGATGCCGCCGCGACGGGCCGCGACCTGGATGATGCCGCCCTCGACATCGACCTTGCCGTTGGCGATGGCCGCATAGGGGCTCTCGACCTTGGTGGCCTCGGCCTTCTCGGCCTCGGCCTTCTTCGCCGCTCCCGCCTTGGAGAACATGATGAAGCCGACGACGATGACGAGGATCAGCAGGACGCCGATCCAGGTCCATTTGTTCTTGAGGAAGGCGGGCATGATGTCGGTCCTGATGGATCTTTTTGGGCGGTTCAGTGAGAGGCGAGTACGGCGTTGGGATCGGGAATGCGGCGTTCGTCCGAGGCGATGATCCCGTCCTCGATCTTGATTACCCGGTCGGCCCAGGCCTCAAGGCGCGGGTCGTGGGTCACGCAGATGACGGCGGCCCCGTGTTCGGTGGCGGCGCGGCGAAGCAGCTTGATGACGATCTGGCCGTTCTCGCCGTCCAGGGCTGAGGTCGGTTCGTCGGCGAACAGGATCTTGGGGTCCTTGGCCAGGGCGCGGGCGATGGCGACGCGTTGTTTCTCGCCGCCCGACAGCAGGGATGGCCGCTGGTTCAGGCGATGCCCCAGTCCCACCTCGACCAGGGCCTCGGTCGCGCGCTTCTTCGCAGCCCCTGCCGACATGCCCTGGAACTTCAGCACGGTCGTGACCTGTTGCAGGGCGGTCAGGGCAGGGAACAGGTTGAAGCCCTGGAAGATGAAGCCGCAGTGATCCAGGCGGAACTTGTCGATCTTGCCGTTCGACAGCTTCCACAGATCGTCGACGTCGAGGCAGTCGACCCGGCCTTCCTCAGGCTTGAGCAGGCCGGACAGGGCCGCGATCAGGGTCGACTTGCCCGAGCCGGACGGGCCCATGACCATGGTCAGGTCGCCGTGCCGAGCGTCGAAATCGACGCCTTTCAGCACCTCGACGAAGCCTTTGCCGGACTTGAACCGCTTGACCAGGGCCTTGGCCTCGATGGCGAAATCGCCGTGCTTGCCGTGGACCTTTGTGTGCTGGGAAAAATCGGTCATCGCAGCAGGTCCGCCGGTTGGCTGTTCTTCAGGACGCCCATGGACAACAGGCCCGACACCATGGCGATGATGACAAGGCCCCCGCCGACGACGATCAACAGAACCGGCGGCAGGGCGATGATCACCGCATTGGCCATGGCCAGCAGCGATACCAGGTATGTCAGGCCGATGGCCGCCATCACCCCGACGATCCCGACCCAGAAGCTGAGCTCCATCACGATCCGGTTCAGCGAACCCATGCCGACGCCGAGCGCCCGCAGGGAGGCGAACTCCTTGATGTTGGCCATGATGGCGCCTTGCAGGGTCTGCCAGGTGATGGCGATGCCGATGATGGTGCCCAGCACCACGCAGCCGCCGATGATGATGACCAGGATGCCTTCCTCGAACATGGCGCCGGCGTTGGCGTCGGCCAGTTCCTGGCGCGTCCAGGCCTTCCACTTGCCGTCGCCCATCTGGTTCAGCTGACCGGCGACGATCTGGGCGCGGGCCGGATCGCGCAGCTTGATCATCAGGGGGCCGACGCGGGGTCCGGTATCGGCCTGTCCCAGCATCCGCAGGGTATCGCGAGACATCACGATGTTGGACTGCATCATGTTGGGATAGCCGCGCAGGACGGCGACGACCGTCACCGTCTGGCCGTTGTACATGGCCTTGTCGCCCAATTTGACACCCAGCGGCTTCAGCGCCGTCTCGTCGATCGCGACGGTATAGGGCTGGCGCAGGGCGTCGATCAGGTCCTGGGAATAGTCGGTCGGAATGGTCACCGCGCCCGGCGTGGTGTCGATGATCGAGGCCTGGACGAACTGCTGGCGCGGGGCACCCTGTTTGGCGCGGTCGGCCTGGCTCATCGTCGGATCGATGTCCTTGATCGACTGGAACGAGCCGCCGGCTCCGTCCAGCGGCTGAACCTCGACGACGTCAGGGTGATTGTAGGCCAGGGGAATGAACCGGCGCGGCACGCCCGACGGTCCGCCCATCAGCGACTTGGCACCGGGCTGCATGATGATGATGTCGGCGCTCGACCGCTCGATCGTGGCGGTAAAGCCCTTGCCGATGCCGATGAAGACACCGGTCATGGCCAGGACCAGCAGGCCGGACAGGGCCAGGGCCATGACGGCGGCCATATAGCGGCGCCACTCATAGAGCAGCGTGGACAGTGCGAGCGACAAGATGTTCAACCCCGAGTGTTGGCCCTATCTGACGACGGCGTTCGCCGGGGTCGAGTTAAATCGGGGTAAGGGTTCGAAGGCGGGCATGGACGGGGCTCGGTGATGGGGATAGCAATCCGCGTCCCCTTTCGGAGTTCGTTCCAAAATGTCGCTTCGTCTTACCGTCTCGCTTCTCGCATCGGCTGCGTCCGCCGCCGTCCTGTCCGTCGCCGCCAGCCCCGCTAAGGCTGATGAAGGCATGTGGACCTTCGACAATTTCCCGATCCAGACCGTCAACGACAAGTACGGCACCCGCATCGATCAGGCGTGGCTGGACCGCGTCCGCAACGCTGCCGTGCGCCTGAACGGCTGCTCGGCCTCGCTGGTCTCGGGCGAAGGTCTGGTCCTGACCAACCATCACTGCATCGTCCAATGCGTGCAGGACCTGTCCACGGCCGAGAAGGACTACGTCAAGGACGGCTTCATGGTCGCCACCCGCGCCGAAGAGCGTGAGTGCGTGGGCCAGACCGCCGAGATCCTGACTGACATCACCGACGTGACCGATCAGGTTCTGGCGGCCGGCGCGGGCCTTGAGGGTGCCGCCTTCGTCCAGGCGCGCGGCGCCGCCACCACCGCGATCGAGGACGCGGCATGCACCTCCAAGGAAACCGAGACCTGCCAGGTCATCAGCTTCTATCGGGGTGGTCGCTATGCCCTGTACAAGTTCCGCAAATACGAGGACGTCCGGCTGGCCTTCGCGCCCGAGTTCCAGGCGGCCTTCTTCGGCGGCGACCCCGACAATTTCAACTTCCCGCGTTACGCCCTGGATGCCGGTTTCCTGCGCATCTACGAGGACGGTAAGCCGGTGGTGACCCCAAACCACCTGACCTGGAACCCGGCCCCGCCCAAGGCAGGCGATCCGGTCTTCGTCGCCGGTAACCCCGGCTCGACCTCGCGCCTGCTGACCATTTCCCAGCTTGAGCGGCTGCGCGACCAGCAGCTGCCGGTCACCCTGATCCAGGGTTCGGAACTTCGTGGGCGGATTCAGGAGTATGCGACCACTTCGGAAGAGGCCAAGCGCGTCTCGGTCGATCCCCTGTTCGGTCTCGAGAACTCGTTCAAGGTCTGGTACGGCCAGCAAGGGGCCCTGACCGACCCCGCCTTCCTGGGCAAGAAGCGCGAGGAAGAGGCCGAACTGCGCCAGCGCGTCGCCGCCGATCCCGCCATCGCCGCCCAGATCGGCGATCCCTGGGGCGACCTGGAAAAGGTCCAGTCGGCCGCGCGTGACCTGTACCTGCCCTACCGCCAGCTCGAGGCCTCGGCCGGTGGCGGCTCGACCCTGTACAACTATGCCCGCGCCATCGTCCGCACCGCCAAGGAACGGGCCAAGCCCGTCGCCGAGCGCCGTGCCGGATACACCGACGCCGCCATCGCCCAGACCGCGCGTCGCCTGGCCGAGGTCACCCCGATCGACGGCGGTCTGGAGGAGATCTATCTGACCCACTGGCTGCTGAAGACGCGGGAATACCTGACCGTCGACAACGCCCAAGTGAAGGCCATGCTGGGCAAGGACGCCCCGGCCGCCATCGCCGACCGCGTCGTCACCGGCACGAAGCTGAACGATCCGGCCGAACGCGCCCGCCTGTTCGCCATGACGCCCGAACAACTGGCCGCCTCGGGCGACCCGCTGATCGCCTTCGTGATGGCCAATGACGACGCGGCTCAGGCCGTGCGGGCCCAGTGGGACTCGGCCGTCAACGGCCCGACCGCCAAGGCCGCCGAGAAGATCGCGGCCGCCCGGTTCGCCGTCTATGGATCGAACCTGTATCCGGACGCGACCTTCTCCCTGCGTCTGTCCTACGGGGCCGTCGAGGGCTGGACCTATCGCGGCGTCACCGTGCCGCCCTTCACCTATATGGGCGGGCTGTACGAGCGGGCCACGGGGTCGGAGCCGTTCAACGCGGCCGCCGCCTTCGTCGCTGCCGAGGACAAGGTCAACAAGGACACCGTCTACGACTTCGTCTCGACCAACGACATCATCGGCGGCAACTCGGGCTCCCCCGTGATCAACGCCGCCGGCGAAGTCATCGGCGCGGCCTTCGACGGCAACATCCACTCGCTGGGTGGCTCCTACGGCTATGATGGGACGCTGAACCGGACGGTGACGGTCTCCACCGCCGCCATCACCGAGGCCCTGCGCAACATCTACGACCAGCCGCGCCTGCTGGCTGAGCTGGGCGTTCGGTGATCTGAGTCTCCTCCCCGATCGCCGCTTGGCGAATGGGGAGGGGGACCCCGAAGGGGTGGAGGGGCTCTTTCCACCCCACGTGTCTCAAAGGGTTCGACCGCGTGCGCGTTTAGAGCCCCTCCGTCTCGTCGGCCAAGCGGCCTCCGATCCACCTCCCCGTCGCTACGCGCCAGGGAGGAGCCAGGAATCCTCATGCGTATCGCCCTCTCCGCTTCCCTCGCCGTCCTCGCCTTCGCCGCCGCCTCCTCGGCCAGCGCCGAAGAGGGCATGTGGACCTTCGACAACTTCCCCATCGCGCGGGCCAACGCCACGCTCGGCACGAGCATCGATCAGGCCTTTCTCGACCGGGTCCGGCTGTCGTCGGTGCGGTTCGGGGGGTGTTCGGCGGGGATAGTGTCGGACGCCGGTCTGGTCATGACCAACAACCACTGCGTCGCGACCTGCGTGGCCAATCTGTCGACGCAGGCGGTCAACTATGCCGAGACCGGCTTCACCCCCAAGGCGCGCGACGAAGAGGTCAAATGCCCCGGCGCGACCGCCGAGGTCCTGACCGACATCACCGACGTGACGGAGCGGATGCACAAGGCGGGCGAGGGCCTGACCGGTTCCGCCTTCACCCGTGCCCGCGACGCCGAGGCCGGGCGGATCGAGAGCGAGGCCTGTGGGCCTGCGACCGACAAGCGGTGCCAGGTCGTCAGCCTGTACCGGGGTGGCCAGTTCAAGCTCTACACCTATCGCAAATACAGCGACGTCCGCCTGGCCTTCGCGCCCGAGGACCGGGCCGCGACGTTCGGTGGCGATCTGGACAACTTCTCCTTCCCACGCTTCGCCATCGATGCGGCCTTCATCCGCCTGTACGAGAACGACGCCCCCGCGCAGACCCCGACCCACTTCGTCTGGAAGGCCGACAAGCCGGTCGAGGGCACACCCGTTTTCGTCTCCGGCAGTCCCGGCGCGACCCAGCGGCTGCTGACCCAGGACCAGCTGATGACGGTGCGGGACGTCGTCCTGCCGATGGACCAGTTGATCGCGTCCGAGCTGCGCGGGCGTCTGATCCGCTATTCCGAGGAGGGCGAGCGTCAGGCCTTCGAGGCCATGGATCCGATCGTCGGGCTGGAGAATACCTACAAGCGGGGCCTGGGCCGGATGCGGGCGCTGACCGACCCCGGCTTCATGGCGGCCCGGACCGCCGCCGAGACCGACTTCCGCTCCAAGGCGGGCGATCAGGTCTTCGCCGACCTGTCCGCCATCCAGCCCGCCTTGCGCGAACTCTATCCGGCCATGGCTTTGCTGGAGGGTGGTACCGGTGTCGGCACCACCCCGGTCGCCGGTGGATCTCAACTGTTCGCCTGGGCACGGACCATCGTGCGCGGGGCCCAGGAACGGGCCAAGCCCTCGGCGGAGCGGCTGCCCGAGTTCGGCGATGCGCGCCTGTCGGCGGCACAGACCGCGCTGTTCGCCAACCGGCCGGTCTATCCGGGCCTCGAGCAGGTCCGGATGGAATGGTGGCTGTCCAAGACCCGCGAATGGCTGACCGTCGATCACCCCTACATCCCCGCCCTGCTGGGCAAGGAATCGCCCGAGCAGCGGTCAGCGCGCCTGATCGAAGGCACGAAACTGGCTGACCCCGCCGTGCGTCGCGCCCTGTGGGAGGGCGGGCTGGCCGCCGTCGAAGCCTCGGACGACCCCCTGATCCAGTATTTGCTGTCGATCCAGGCGCCGACCCGCGCCGTCCGCACCGAATGGGAGGAAAAGGTCCAGGCCCCGACCGACCGCGCCTCGGAACAGCTCGCCGCCGCACGCTTCGCGGCCTATGGCGACGCCGTCTATCCTGATGCGACGGGCACCCTGCGTCTGACCTACGGGTTGATCGAGGGCTCGGACGTGCCCGGCCAGCGGTGGGGGCCCTTCACCACCTTCGCCGGCCTGTGGGACCGGGCCACCGGCGCACCGCCCTTCGACGTGGCACCCAAGCTGCTGGCTGCGAAGGATCGGATCGCGGGCGACACCGTGATCAACATGACCGTGTCGTCCGACACCATCGGCGGCTCGTCGGGCTCGCCGGTCGTGACGGCGGCGGGGGAGATCGTCGGCGCGAATTTCGACTCCACCGTCCTGACCCAGAGAAACGCCTACGGCTATGACCGCAACGTCAACCGCAGCGTGATCGTCACCACCGGTGCCGTGACCACGGCCCTGCGCGATGTCTACGGCATGGACGGGTTGGTGGCGGAGCTGGGCGTCCGGTGACACTGAGCCTGCGTCCCGCGACGGCCGAGGACATCCCGGCGCTCCACGCCCTGATCGAGCGCGGCTATCGCGGCGAGTCGGCCAAGCGCGGCTGGACCCATGAGGCGGACCTGCTGGGCGGCCAGAGGACCAGCACGGACGAGCTGTCGGGCATCATCACCGACCCGGATCAGGTCATCCTGCTGGCCCAGTCCGGCGGCGTCCTGATCGGCTGCGTGCGGGTGATGCGGCAGGGAGACGGATCGGCCTATCTGGGGATGCTGACGGTTGATCCGGTGCGTCAGGCGGGGGGCATGGGCCGCACCCTGCTGGAGGCTGCCGAGGCCGAGGCGCGGTCCCGGTTCGGCGTCGGCCGGATGGAGATGACCGTCATATCGACCCGGTCCGAGCTGATCGCCTGGTATGAACGACGCGGCTATCGGCTTACCGGCCGGACCGCGCCATTTCCCGCCGACGTCCAGGATTTCGGGGACCTTCCGCCCCAAACGCTGGAGTTCGTCGTTATGGACCGGGCCCTATAGGGGCTCGAACGACTTTTCTTCCGGCGGGTTCAGCTGGGTCTTGGCCTTGGCGAAATACTGCCAGCCGGTCCACAGGGTCACGATTGCGGCCGCCCAGATCAGATAGTCGGCGAACTGCTGGAACCATACCAGATAGTCGAAATCCCATCCGAAGCCGTCCCAGTTGCGGGCCAGCAACTGCGCGCCCAGGGCCACCAGTTGCAGGGTCGTCTTCCACTTGGCCAGCAGGGTGACCTCCAGCTTGACCTTGCCCGCCGTGGTCTCGCGCAGGGCGGAAACGGCGAATTCGCGAAACAGGATCAGGCCGCACGGAATGGCGATCTGGGGCACGCTCCCGCTCGTCAGCACACCCAGGATGGCGCCGGTGACCAGGATCTTGTCGGCGATCGGATCCAGGATCGCGCCCCACCGGGTCGTGGCATTCCAGCGCCGCGCCAGATAGCCGTCGATCCAGTCGGTCGAGGCCGCCACCACGAAGATCCAGAACGCCGCCCGGTACAGGCCGAACTGATCCTCCGGGCTCAGATAGGCCGACAGATAGGGCAAGCCCCCCGTCGCCCCCGCCAGGATCAGGAACATCACCACCCCGGCGACGAGGCGCAAGCCGGTCAGGATGTTGGGAATGGGATTGGCGTGGGGATTGGGGTTCATTTGTTCGGTCCGGGCATTCCGTTGATGACGGAGGCCAACAAGGGATGGAGTGTCTCGGCAAAGGGATTCACGACCGTCACACCTCGACAGATGAACCCGTTCTGTAAATCCTCAGACAGGAGAACGCTGCATCCCGCCTCCGAGGCCGTATTGATGATGAGGGCATCCCAGATTTGCAGGTTCTGGAATGAAGCTGTTTGCAAGGCTTCACGCATGGTCCCCGGACCCTGTGGGGCGAACGTCAAGGCGTCCACCCAGTCGAGAACGATCTTGGTCGCGATCTTGGGCTTCTGTCCGCCCTTCCGGCAAAGCAGGTTGTAGAGTTCTCCGGCAACCTGCGACGGCATCACCAATCGATAGGGAGGGATGGATTTCAGAAGCCACCCGGCGCGGATGCGTTTGGCATCATCATCGCCGATCCCCGCAGCATAACCGAAGATGTTGGTATCGACCGCGAGCTTCACTCGTAACCGTCATCGCGCGTAATCCG
Source organism: Brevundimonas sp. (assembly GCF_016463485.1). Taxonomy (GTDB): domain Bacteria; phylum Pseudomonadota; class Alphaproteobacteria; order Caulobacterales; family Caulobacteraceae; genus Brevundimonas. The sequence goes on along the minus strand of NZ_JAEMRD010000035.1, from coordinate 6,590 downwards.
GCCCGGCGACCGCGCCGGAAGCGCCAGAAGTTCATCGACGAGCGCATGGACGCGTCGAGCCTGATCGTCGTTTGGCACCGGAGGCGTGGTCATGGGAACCATTCTAGCGACCGGTTTGCCATGGGCGGTGACCACGAAGGTCTGTCCCGCTGAGACTTCGCCCAGGACGCGCGAGAACTCGCGGTTGGCGTCGGTGGCGGAGATGGAGCGTTCCATGCCGCGAATGTAGTGCATCTCACTACTTTCGGCAAACCTAGCCCAGTGGCTCGAACCTCGGCTTGTCGGTCAGGGCGCGCAGGACGCCGTCGGCGATGCCGAAATGCAGGCCGGTCAGGGTCAGCTCGCCCGCCGTCTCGCGCTCGGCGATCCAGGGGAAGCTGCGCAGGTTCTGGAGCGACAGGCGCACCACGGCCTCTTCGGTCGCCTGTTCGACGTCGTCGGGCTCGACCACCTGGGCGACGGCGCGGACGGCGGGGGTACCTTGGGCGATCCAGGGGGCGACGAAGTCCTGACAGGTGTCCGGCGCCCCGGCCCGCATGGCCGCGACGCCGCCGCAGTGGGCGTGTCCCATGACCACGATGCGCGACACACCCAGCACCTTGACCCCGAACTCCAGCGCCGCCGAGACCCCGTGCAACTGCCCGTCCGGCTCATAGGGCGGCACCAGGTTGGCCACGTTGCGCACCACGAACAGCTCACCCGGTGCCGAATCAAAGATCAGGGCCGGGTCGGCGCGGCTGTCAGAACAGGCGACGATCAGGGTGTGCGGCTTCTGCCCTCTGGCGGCCAGGGCCTCGTATTCGGCACGGGCGGCCGGCCAGTGCTCGGCGCGGAACCGGCGATAGCCGGCGGTCAGTTCGTCGGGGGTCTCGGTCATGGCGCTCCTATAGGCAATTCAGGGTGCCCTTGTCAGGCCCCGCGTGGCGTCTTGTCGATCAACACGGCCTGCTGCCACCGGCTCGGAGCCTTGTCGGTGCGATGGATGCAGCCGGCCCAGCAGCAGGGTCGCTTCTTGCCTTCCAGCAGTTCCTCGACCGTCCTGCCGATGCGCCGCTCGCGCGTCTTCGCCTGCTTGGCGTCATCCACCCAGCAGATGAACTCGTTGCGACCCAGCGGCGTCAGGCGCTGCCAGAGCGCGAGAGCCGCGTCATCGAACTGTATCGCGGATTGCAGGTCAGCCCGCGCCTGATGAACCGTGCCCTGTGCGAACTCACTCATTCCGAAACCTCCAGAAGGCGCCAGCCTAACCCTGGGCCTGCGGATGGAAGAAGCCGTAAATCCGTTCCGCCATCGCCCGGTTGATGCCCTCGACCTTTTCCAGATCGACGACGGCGGCCCTGCCCACACCCTTGGCCGAGCCGAAGGCGTGGAGCAGGGCCTTCTTGCGACCGGGCCCAACGCCCTCGATCTCGTCGAGCGGGTTCTTCTTGATGTCCATGGATCGGCGTGTGCGGTGGGCGCCGTTGGCGAAACGGTGGGCCTCGTCGCGCAGGCGCTGGATGTAGTACAGCGCCGGAGATTTCAGCGGCAGCATGAAGGGCGGCTTGCCGGGCACGAAGAACCGCTCCATCCCCGCATCGCGGTCCGGTCCCTTGGCCACGCCGACGGCAAGTATGTCGTCCAGCCCGAGATCGGCCAGCACCGCCTGGACCTCGGCCAGCTGACCGGCGCCGCCGTCGATCAGCAGGAGGTCGGGGCGAACCACCTCCTCGACGCCTTCTTCCTCGTCCTTGACCAGACGGCCGAAGCGGCGACGCATGACCTCGCGCATCATGCCGTAGTCGTCGCCGGGGGTCAGGTCCGTGCCGCGGATGTTGAACTTGCGGTACTGGGACTTCTGGAAGCCTTCGGGCCCGGCGACGATCATTCCCCCGACGGCGTTGGTGCCCTGGATATGGGCGTTGTCGTAGACCTCGATCCGCTCTGGAGTCCCCTCAAGCCCGAAGGCCTCGCAGACCTCGGACAGGATTTTGCCCTGGGCGGAGCTCTCGGCCATCTTGCGGCCCAGGGCCTCGCGGGCGTTGGTCAGGGCGTGGTCGACGAGCGAGGTCTTGTCGCCGCGCAGGGGGCGTTCGATCGAGACGACGCGGCGGCCGTCAGCTTCCTTGGCCTTCATGGAAAAGGCCTCTTCCAGAAGCTCCTTCTCGAACGGGACGACGTTGGACAGGATCAGGCGCGGGACCGGCTTGTCCTCGTAGAACTGACCCAGGAAGGCCGACAGGATCTCCGGGTCGGTGTCGGACCTGTCCACGCGCGGGAAATAGGCCCGCCCGCCCCAGTTCTGGCCCCCGCGATAGAAAAAGACCTGCACACAGGCCTGACCCCCCTCGCTGAACAGGGCGAAGACGTCGGCCTCGGCCACGCTGTCGGCGCTGACCGAGTTCTCCATGGTGATGGCCGACAGGGCGCGGATGCGGTCGCGGACGCGGGCGGCCTGTTCGTAGTCCATGGCTTCGGCGGCAGCGGTCATCTCGCCGGACAGCCGACCGATCACGGCCCGCGACTTGCCCTTCAGAAAGGCCGAGGCCTCTTCGACCAGGCCGGCATAGTCCTCGAGCGAGATCAGGCCGGTGCAGGGTGCCGAGCAGCGCTTGATCTGGTGCAGCATGCAGGGCCGCGTCCGGGTCTCGTAGACGCTGTCCGAACACGACCGCAGCAGGAAGGCCTTCTGCAAGGTGTTCAGTGTCCGGTTGACCGCCCAGGTCGAGGCGAACGGCCCGAAATAGTCGCCGTCCGTCGTGTGGGCGCCGCGATGCTTTCTGACCTGGGGCGCGCGGTGGTCCTTGCGGATCATCAGTTCGGCGAAGGACTTGTCGTCGCGCAGCACGACGTTGAAGCGGGGCTTCAGCTTCTTGATGAAGTTGGATTCGAGCAGCAGCGCCTCGGTCTCCGACGCCGTCACGACCAGCTCCATCGAGCGGGTCAGACTGACCATGAGGCCGATGCGCTGGGTGTGGAACCGCCCTTGTGCGTATTGCAGGATGCGCTTCTTGATCGAGCGCGCCTTGCCCACATACAGGCAGGTCCCGTCCTCGCCGTACATCCGATACACGCCCGGCTTGTCCGGCGCGCGCCGGGCCTCGTCGCGGATCAGGTCTGCGGCCTTGAGCGCGCCATCCGGCGGCGAATCAGCGGTGACGGCGTCGTCGGTCATCCCGGCCAATATAGGCCGACAGAGGCTCCGGCGTCAGGGGCGGGTCAGCCGAGCCCGCGCGTCCAGCGCCAGAAAGACGCAGATGGCCAGGAGGCCGATGTCCTTGGCCAGGAACTGACCGGTCGATCCCAGGGCCGGGAAGGCATAGCCTTCGTGGACTATGCCGGGCGCGGTGAAGAAGAAGCTCAGGGTGACGACGAAGGTCGCCGTCCCCATCAGGGCTCCGACCAGACCGGCCCAGGCGAAGCGACCGCCGAGCGCGATCAGGACGCCGCCGGTGATCTCCAGCACCCCGATGACGATCGAGGCGCCGGCCACGCCGATCAGCGGGTACATCCATCCGAACAGCCAGTAGGTCTGGGCCAGACCGGCGACGCCCTCGGCCTCATAGGGCAGGAACTTCATATAGCCGAACCAGATCAGGATCAGGGCTATCCCGAACCTCAGGGCTGCGCGGCCGTCCAGGCTGGTGCGCGCCGTGGCGGTCCTGTTCAAGTCGAGGCGGGTGATGGAATGGGTCATGGGGCGTCTCCGTTTGGAGCCCCTTCGTCGGCGGACCCCGTTCGGTTACCGGACGCCGATCTTCAGCCGCGCCGGGCCAGCAGGACCCCGGCGAACACCAGGGCGACCCCGGCCAGCTTGGTCCAGCCCACCGGCTGGCGCGGCACGCCCAGGGCTCCGAAATGGTCCAGCGCCAGGCTGACCAGCAACTGGCCCGCCACCATCAATGTGATGGTCAGGGCGGCCCCCAGCCGGGGCACGCCCCAGGCCGCCGTGATCACGAAAACGCAGCCGTACAGACCGCCCATCCAGGCCCAGGCCGGCATGGCCCGCGTCGCGTTCATGTCCGGTCGCACATGCAGCACCGCCGCCAGCAGGCCCAGCGCCACCGTCCCGATGGCGAAGGATACGAAGGCGGCGTTGACCGGCGATCCCATGGCGGCCGACATCCGCGCATTGGTCGGTGCCTGCAAGGCTGTCGCCCCGCCCGCGAGGATGACAACCAGCAGGATCAGAAGGCTCATCGGGTTCATGGCGCGCAGCTAGCACGGCACTCGTGGTCGCGCACCCGGTGGCCGTCACCAGTCGTGTGTCGCATCGACTCCGCCGAAGATTTCACCCAGCCGCGCCCGCGTCGATCGATGCGCGTCCTCGGGCAGGGCGTCCGGGTGAAACCAGCCGACCTCGGCGATCTCGCCATGACTGGTGCGCTCGCCCGACGTCCAGGCATCGACGCCATAGACCAGCACATGATCGCCGCGAAAGAACCGCTCGTTGGAATGCATCGAGATCAGCCGGGGGGCCGCCGTCGCCGCCAGCCCGGTCTCCTCGCGCAGTTCACGCACCGCCGCACCTTGCGTCGTCTCGCCGCGATCGACCCCGCCGCCCGGCAACCACCAGCCAGCCAGATAGGTGTGTTTAACCAGGCAAACCCGGCCCTCGCCGTCCGTCGCCACCACCCGGACACCGAGCGTCATCCCGCGCGTCGCCCTCGACACCGCGAAGAACAACGGCCGGGTGAAGGGCTCGATCAGGGTACGCCAAGGGGCCATGGTCAGACGGTGACACAGCCTGTGCCGCAACCCAAGCGCCGGCGGCCCTTGAACCCGCAGCCCGCCCGCTCTATTCCCCGCGATCAAGGAACAGGAGCATCCCATGCTGGCTCTCGGCATCATCATCGGTTTCGTCGTCGTGGTCGGCGCCATCAACTATTTCGAGTTCGGCCGGGTTGACTGAGCCCACGGGCCAGACCGCCCGCAACGGTGCCGCACTCGTCACCGGGGGCGGCAAGCGGATCGGGCGGGCGATCTGTCTGAGGCTGGCGCGGGCCGGGTTCGACGTCGCCCTTCACTACCGGTCCGATCCGCAAGAGGCGGAGGCCACGGCGGATGAGGTTCGTGCGCTCGGTCGCCGCGCCGCCATCGTCCGCGCCGACCTGACCGACGAAGCCGAGGTGCGGGCCCTGGTCCCGGCGGCCGTCGATGCGCTCGGCCCCCTGTCGGTGCTGGTCAACAACGCCTCCGTGTTCGAGGACGACCGCGTCGGATCCCTGAGCCGCGAGCGCTGGGACCGGCATATGGAGACCAATCTGCGGGCGCCGATCGTGCTGGCCGAGGCGTTCGCGGCCCTGGCGGTCGACGGTGCCTCGATCGTCAACCTGCTGGACCAGCGGGTGCTAAAGCCCGACCCGCGCTTCATCTCCTATGCCCTGTCGAGGAACGGCCTGTGGTGGGCGACGCGGACCCTGGCCCAGGCGTTGGCCCCCCGCATCCGGGTCAACGGCGTCGGCCCCGGGCCCACCCTGCCGTCCATTCACCAGACCCCGGAAGAGTTCGCCGCCGAGGCCGCCGCCACCCTGTTGCAGCGCCCCGGTTCGCCCGAGGCCATCGCCGACGCCGTCGCCTGGCTGGTGGACGCCGACCTCGTGACGGGCCAGATGATCGCCGTCGACGGCGGCCAGCATCTGGCCTGGCAGACCCCCGACATCGTAGATATCGAGTAAAGCATGACCGCGCTCGCCGCATTCCCCAACACCGACGCCGCCCGACAGGAGGGGCTGAAGGTCTTCGTGCGCGGGCTTCGGGTCGAGGCGGGCATCGGCGTCTATGACCACGAGCACGGCCGGCTCCAGACCCTGATCATCGACGTGACCCTGGAGCTGTCGCCCCATGACGTCGAGCGGCTGGCCGACACCGTCAACTATGAGACGATCGCCGAGGCGGCCCGCGCCATCGTGGCCGAGGGCCATGTGGGGCTGGTCGAAAGCTTTGCCGAACGACTGGCGCTGGATGCCCTGAGCGACGCCCGGGTGCGCCGGGTCACCGTCCGGGTCGAGAAGCCGGGCGCGCTCGAGGCCGCCGAGGCCGCCGGGTGCGAGGTCGTTTACGCCCGCTGACGACGGGCGGCGGTTGCGCCTGCGCGGCCGGACGGCCATTGTCCGGCGAAGATCCTGGCGTCGATCGCGGCTGCGGCCCGGCGACGCTGCAACGCATTAGGTCGAGCGCAAGGTCGCGCGACGCCGGAGAAGACCGATGGCCGAACCCGGCGATCCCTCGTCCCACGATCACGACGACCTGATCGGCTTCACCTCGCCGGCGTCACTGGCCGGAACCGCGCGGACGCCTGAGCCGCCGAAGGTCGAGCCGCCCGTGTCCGCGTCCTGGACCGCGCCCACCCCGCGCTATCGCGACGACCCGACCGACGACCTGTTCGACGACGACGCAGACCCGATCACCGCTCCGGCCGGGTCAGAATCGCCGGTGGCCGAGGCGGACTCTTCGCCCGAAACGGCCGTGCAGACCGACTCCGCCGACGATCTCGGGCCCCTCTTCACGCCCGGGACAGCCATGCCGGCCGCCGCGCCCATCGCGGCCGCCCCCATCGCGGCGGTCGCGGCATCGCTGCGCCCGGCCAACGCCGATTTCGACGCCCCGCC